>NZ_JABWEF010000004.1:0-395469 GCF_013369445.1 Duganella sp. BJB1802
CCGGTCTGGTGCGCCAACAGCCATTGCGCCTCGGCCGAGCCGCCGCGCGCGGCGGTCTCCAGCGCCAGCAGCGCCTTGTCGCGCAAATGCAACGCTTCCGGCGGCGCGGCGTGGTTCAACACCAGTTGCGCCAGCACCAGGCCGGCCTGTTCGACCCCGGCGTCGTAGGCGCGGTCGTACCAGGACAGCGCAGACGGCAGGCAATGTTGTGCGTGCTCGAATGGAACGTAGTTGCCGATCAGCATCCAGGCCTCGTCCTGCTCTTGCAGCGCGGCGCGGTTCAGCCAATGCAGCGCCGTTGGCAGGCTGAGCGGCAAACCCGCGCCGCCGAACAAGTAGAGCTTGCCCAGCGCCAGTTGGCAGACCGCGTCTCCCGCGCGCGCCCCCCGGATGATCCCTAACTCTTCTCGATTTGCCATCGTCTCACTATTAGTCCGATTCATCGAAGCGGGCGCAGCCGTGCTGTCTGTGCAGCGTAGGCGACCGTTGCTACTTATGAGTGTAGCGTGCGATCGGCGCCACATCCTAAACAATCTGCGGTTCGCTTTGATTTTGCACAAGCGCCCTACCCCGTTTAGCCCTGTACGCTAAGAGCTGTTTTGGTGCCTGAATGAAAGGAAATAATGCGTTAAACCGGCCTTGGTGGCCTGCGTATCAAGCGTTTCAAAAATACAACAAGAAGCCCGGTTTCTTGGGCTTTCGACCAAAACTAGCCGTCATAATCAACCATTCCAGCGTTTTTGGCCTGGTGAGATATTAAGGTTCCTCTCATCGAGGGTTGGCTTGGCGACCCGCTAGCTTTGGCTGTATGCATGTTCACTCATAAAGGAATAACTCAAATGAAAAAATCTTTAGTGGCTCTGGCTCTCATGGGCGCATTTGCTGGCGCATACGCGCAATCGTCCGTGACCATCTATGGCACTGTGGATGCAGGCATTTCCAAGCGTACCGGCACCACCACCCAGGTGGGCAAGCGCGACAACAACAAACTCGGTTTCAAGGGCGTCGAAGACCTGGGCAGCGGCCTGAAGGCCATCTTCCAGCTGGAGATCCGCTACGAGCCGGATACCGGCGCCGTTGAAAACACCACCGCCACCACCAGCCGTCCACTGTTCCAGGGCCAGAGCCGCGTCGGCCTGCAGGGTGACTTCGGTACCGTGCGCCTGGGCCGTGGCCTGACCGCCTTCCAGGAAACCAGCACCGCCTTCGAGCCATGGAGCGGCATGCCTGGCGTGGCCGGCTACCAGACCGACCTGCAAGTGGCCGGCTACACCAGCGATCCGATGAGCCCGGTCGGCAACTCGAACAACCGCTTCTCGAACGCCGTGTTCTACAACACCCCGATGATCGCCGACATGTTCCAGTTGAACGTCACTGTGGCAGCCAAGGAAGCCAACGGCAATCCGGCCATCGTCGGCAAGGGCACCACGCTCAATCCGCAGTTCCCGGCCAACACCGCTCCGCTGACCACGCCTTACTCGCTGAGCGCCACCGCCGCCAACGGCCCGTTCGCCGCTTACGCCGCGTACGAGAAAAACGCCATCGAAACCAAACTGTGGTCGATCGGCGCGTCGTTCAAGCCAATCAACGACCTGAAACTGATGGGCTCCTACCAGAAGCAGGACCAGAGCAGCAGCACGCTGATCAATCCGAACACCAAGGCCTGGCTGCTGGGCGCCAACTACACCGTCGGCGCCGGCATGATCCGCGTTGGCTATGGCCAGAAGACCCCGGACAACGCGCTGAACAATCCAGCGCTGGCCAAGACCAAGCAAGCGTCGATCGGCTACGACTACAACCTGTCGGCCCGCACCTACCTGTATGTCGATGCCTCGAACAAGAAGGCAGCTACCACGCTGAATTTCTACAGCCTCGGTATCCACCACAACTTCTAAGCCGCGCAGTCGGCAAGAACTGCCGGCGCTTGGGTTGGGGAATGACGGGCATGGGCAACCATGTCCGTTTTTTTTCGTTTAGAATGACTCTTTCCACCCTCGTAAATAAAGTACCTCCATGACTGTCCCACTGGATCACACCCTCGTCGCGCAATACCTGACCGAACACCCGAATTTCTTCGAAGAGCATGCTGAATTGCTGGGAGAGATCAAACTGGCCAGCCCGCTGACGGGACGCGCCGTGTCGCTGCAGGAGCGCCAGATGGAAGTGATGCGCGACAAGTACAAGGCGCTGGAATTGCGCATGAGCAATCTGATGCGCCTGGCGTCGGAAAACGAAGCGATCGCCAACAAGTTCCACCGCTGGACCAAGGTGCTGCTGGAAGCCGAAGATGTGGGTTCCATGCCACACGCCGTGGTCAGCGGCCTGAAGACCAGTTTTGATGTGCCGCAGGTCACGCTGCGCATCTGGGACACCGCGCCGGACTACCTCGGCGAATGGTTCGTCAACGGCGTGTCGGAAGACGCGCGCATCTTCGCCAACAGCCTGATGGCGCCCTACTGCGGCACCAACAAGGATTTCGAGGCGGTGCGCTGGCTGCAGGACGCCACCGGCATCACCTCCACCGTGATCATTCCGCTGCGCAAGCCGGGCAACAAGAACGCCTTCGGCCTGCTGATCATGGGCTCGGCCGACCCGGCGCGCTTCACCTCGCTGATGGCCACCGACTTCCTGGTCCACATCGGCGAAACCACCAGCACCGCGCTGGCCTGGCTGCTGGCCTGAGCGCCGCCATGAGCGCCGGCCCGGACAGCAAGCTGGCCTGGATCGACGCTTACCTGGCCCAGCTGCGCGACCAGCGCCGGCTGTCGCCCCACACCGTCAGCGCCTACGCGCGCGACCTGCAGGAACTGGCCGGCCTCACCGCCGGCCAGGACTGGCCCGGGATCGACCATTTCGCCATCCGCCGCCTCACCGCCAAGCTGCACGCGCGCGAGCTCGATCCGCGCTCGATCGCCCGCAAGCTGTCGAGCTGGCGCGGCTTCTTCGACTGGCTGGGCGGCCAAACCGCGCTGGCGGCCAACCCGGTGCAGGGCGTGCGCGCGCCCAAGCGCGCCAGGACGCTGCCGCGCGCGCTGTCGGTGGACGACGCGGTGCAACTGGTGGCGCCGTCCCGGCCCAGCGCCGGCGCCGCCCCGGTGGCGGCCGAGCTGTGCAACCGCGCCATGTTCGAACTGTTATATTCCAGCGGCCTGCGGGTGTCCGAGCTGGCCGGGCTGGACCTGACCGCCGGCAAGGACGCGCTGGGCTGGGTCGCGCTGGACAATCGCGAAGTCGTCGTCACCGGCAAGGGCAACAAGCAGCGCGTCGTACCGGTGGGCAAGGCGGCATTGGAGGCGCTGGCGGCCTGGATCGCCGTGCGCCCGGCGCCCGCCGACGGCGGCAACGCCCTGTTCCTGAGCACGCGCGGCACGCGGGTGTCGCCACGGGTGATCCAGCAGCGCCTGCAGGCCCATGGCGTGGCCCACGGCGCGCCGGTGCACGTGCACCCGCACATGCTGCGCCACTCGTTCGCCTCGCATGTGCTGCAATCGTCGGGCGACCTGCGGGCGGTGCAGGAGATGCTGGGCCATTCGAGCATTAGTTCGACCCAGGTCTATACCGCGCTGGATTTCCAGCACCTGGCCGAGGTGTACGACAAGGCCCATCCGCGCGCCAAAGTAAAATAGCGCGGCCCGTACTGATGTTGCTCAATCCGGCGAATTGCTAGCGCCGGCCAAATTCCGGCATAATCGCCCGGTTGCATTTCCGCATTTGATCCCCATCTAGGGTTTCCTCCTAGACCAGACTGGTAAGCACCATGGCACTGATACCGACCACCATCCTCACCGGCTTCCTTGGCGCCGGCAAGACCACCCTGCTGAACCGCATCCTACAGGAGCAGCACGGCATGCGCATCGCCGTCATCGAAAACGAGTTTGGCCAGGAAAACATCGACAACGAGATCCTGGTGCGGGACAGCGGCGAACAGATCGTGGAAATGAACAACGGCTGCATCTGCTGCACCGTGCGCGGCGACCTGATCGTCGCCCTCAGCGGCTTGGCGCAGAAGCGCGAAGCCGGCGAGCTGCAGTTCGACCGCGTGGTGATCGAGACCACCGGCCTGGCCAATCCCGGCCCGGTGGCGCAGACCTTCTTCGTGGACGAGGAAGTGGGCACTCACTACATGCTGGACGCCGTGGTCACCGTGGTGGACGCGCGCCACGCCATGGACCAGCTGGACCAGCACGAGGAAGCCCAGCGCCAGGTCGGCTTCGCCGACAAGCTGCTGCTGTCCAAGACCGACCTGGTCAGCGCCGAGGACGTGGCCGCGCTGACCGCCCGCCTCAAGCGCATCAACCCGCGCGCGCCGATCAGCACGGCCGACTTCGGCCGCGCCCCGCTGTCCGAGGTGCTGGACCTGAAGGGCTTCAACCTGAACGACAAGCTGGAGCTGGACCCGGATTTCCTGGAAACCGACCAGGCCCACGACGACGACCACGTGCACGACGAGCACTGCGGCCACAACCACGATCACGAACACGGCCACCACGGGGACCACGGCCACAACCACCACCACGCCCACCACAGCGACGACATCGCCGCGTTTGTGTTCAAAAGCACACGCCCGTTCGACACCGCCAAGCTCGACGAGTTCCTGGGCGGCCTGGTAAATGTCTACGGTCCTCGCATGCTGCGCTACAAAGGCGTATTGTTCATGAAGGACGCCGATCGCAAGGTCGTGTTCCAGGGCGTGCACCAGATCATGGGCAGCGACCTGGGCGCCAAATGGGGAGAAAACGACGTTCGAGGCAGCAAAATGGTGTTTATCGGTAAAAATCTGCCGAAAGATATCTTTATTAGCGGTTTAGAACAATGTCTGGTATAAACTATCCGGGTTTTGTGGGGATGGCTAAAAAGCCACAAATTCCGGGCTGATTAATTGAAAACTCTGTCGTATCGAAGGTAAGCGAAGTTATGACCACCAAAACTAATAAATCGACCCCCGCCGCCGCCGACCGCATCCTGACCGAAGAAGAAATTCTGAAGATGGATGAAAAGGATTATATGAATCCGGCGCAAATGGCCTTCTTCAAAGCCAAGCTGCAAGCGCTTGAAAAGGAACTGCTGAAGAACGCCGGCGAAACCACCGAACACCTGCGCGAAACCGTGCTGGTGCCGGACCCGGCCGACCGCGCCACCATCGAAGAAGAGCACGCGCTGGAACTGCGCACCCGCGACCGCGAGCGCAAGCTGCTGAAAAAAGTCCAGCAATCGATCGTCGCCATCGACGGCGGCGACTACGGCTGGTGCGAGGAAACCGGCGAGCCGATCGGCATTCCACGCCTGATCGCCCGTCCGACCGCGACGCTGTCGCTGGAAGCCCAGCAGCGCCGCGAACTGAAGCAGAAACTGTACGGCGATTAATTCGCCCGGACCTTAAAAAAAGCACGCAACCGCGTGCTTTTTTTACGGCAGCTACCGAGGATCAGCGTGGGACTGTTCTCCATCTTCAAGAAGACCGACGCAACGCCCGCCCCCGCCCCCAGCGACGACGACGAGGCGGCGCGGCTGGCCGCCAACAGCGAGACCGAACGCCAGCAACAACAGGCGCGCCAGCGCGAGATCGCCCGCGCCACCGCGATGAAGATCGACGCCATCGAATCGGCGATGACCTTCGACATCTTCAACGAGCCGGAGCCGGCCTGGGGCAGCCAGCGCGCCGCCCGCCCGGCCAGGCCCAGGGCCGCCGCCCACGCCGGCCCCGACACGCAGGCGCTGGACGACCTGCCCACCACCCTCCTGCTGCGCGACGACGACCTGCCGCAGCAGGCCGTGGCCGCCGAGACCGCGCCGGTGGTGGAGGAAATCGCCATCCTGTACGCCAACGGCCAGGGCGCCGTGGCCGAACAGCTGCTGACCGCCAGCGTCGCCGAGGCCGGCGGCGACCGCACCGTCTGGTGGATGCTGTTCGACCTGTACCAGGTGAGCGGCCAGCGCGAGCGCTTCGACAACCTGTCGATCGACTACGCCAGCACCTTTGAAACCTCGCCGCCGCCATGGAACGCGCCGGCCGAACCGGCCGCAAGCTCGTCCGGCTGGGCCGGCCTGACGCCGACCGAAGCCTTCGCCGGGGTGCTCGACGCGCACATCGACGCCCAGCTGGAGCGCCTGCGCCAGGCGGCCGCCGCCAGCCCGGTGCTGCGGCTGGAATTTTCCCGCGTGACGGCGGTCGAGCCGGCAGGCTGCGCGCTGCTGCTCGACACGCTGCGCAAGCTGCAGGCCCGGCAGCGCGAGCTGATCCTGGTGGGCGCCGACGCCCTGGCCGCGCTGATCCGCGACGGCATCGCGGTCGGCCGCCGCGACGACACCGAGGCGCCGTGGCTGCTGCTGCTGGAGCTGCTGCAACTGCTGAACCGCGAGAAGGAATTCGAGGAAACCGCCATGGACTACTGCGTCACCTTCGAAGTGTCGCCGCCGTCGTTCACCGCGCCGCACAAGGTGGCCACCGCTGCGGCCCGGAAGGTGTCGGCTTCGCCGGACCGCTTCATGCTGCCGCCGCTGCTCGAAGGCCAGCTCGGCCCTTTACTCGGCCAGATCCAGCACTATGCTGATCAGTACCAGACCCTGGTGTTCGACTGCTCGCGCCTGGCGCGCATCGACTACGCCTGCGCCAACCAGCTGCACGCCAGCCTGGCCCAGCTGGACAAGAAGATCGAGTTCCGCGACGTCAACCACCTGGTCACGGCGCTGCTGCGCCTGCTGGGCTTTGCCGACATCGCCAGGATTTACCCGCACAACTACTGAATCTTGCAATTTCCGCGACCAGCCCCACTTTTCAGTCTTGTAGCAGTCCGCGTCTTTACTTTGAGGTAACTATGGAACAATTTCACGGCACCACCATCCTGTGCGTGCGCCGCGGCAAGCAGGTCGCGCTGGGCGGCGACGGCCAGGTCACGCTGGGCAACATCGTCATGAAGGGCACGGCCCGCAAGGTGCGCAAGACCTACCAGGGCAAGGTGCTGGTCGGCTTCGCCGGCGGCACCGCCGACGCCTTCACGCTGCTCGACCGCTTCGAGGGCAAACTGGAAAAACACCAGGGCAACCTGCTGCGCGCCTCGGTCGAGCTGGCCAAGGACTGGCGCACCGACCGCGTGCTGCGCCGCCTGGAGGCGATGCTGCTGGTGGCCGACAGCGAATCGACGCTGGTCATCACCGGCAACGGCGACGTGCTGGAGCCAGAGGACGGCATCGGCGCCATCGGCTCCGGCGGCACCTACGCGCAGTCGGCGGCCAAGGCGCTGGTGGAAAACACGGAACTGTCGCCGGCGGAAATCGTCAAAAAGTCACTGACCATCGCCGGCGAATTGTGCATCTACACCAACCTGAACCACATCATCGAGACACTGGACCCAGCATGAACATGACACCGAAGGAAATCGTCGGCGAGCTCGACAAACATGTGGTCGGCCAGGGCAAGGCCAAGAAGGCGGTCGCCATCGCGCTGCGCAACCGCTGGCGCCGCCAGCAGGTGGAGGAGCCGCTGCGCCACGAAATCACGCCGAAGAACATCCTGATGATCGGCCCGACCGGCGTCGGCAAGACCGAGATCGCGCGCCGCCTGGCCAAGCTGGCCGACGCGCCCTTCATCAAGATCGAGGCCACCAAGTTCACCGAGGTGGGCTACGTCGGCCGCGACGTCGACACCATCATCCGCGACCTGATCGACATCGGCGTCAAGCAGACCCGCTCGGCCGAGATGGCCAAAGTGCGCGCGCGCGCCGAGGACGCCGCCGAGGACCGCGTGCTCGACATCCTGCTGCCGCCGGCGCGCGACTTCGGCTTCCACCCGGCCACGCCGGCCGACGCGCCCAAGGAGGGCAAGGAAGGCGACAGCACCCGCCAGACCTTCCGCAAGCGCCTGCGCCAGGGCGAGCTGGACGACAAGGAAATCGAGATCGAGCTGGCCGAGAACGGCCCGCAGATGGAGATCATGGCCCCGCCCGGCATGGAGGAGATGACCGAACAGATCAAGTCGATGTTCTCCGGCATCGGCGGCAACCGCAAGAAGGCGCGCAAGGTCAAGATCAAGGAAGCGATGAAGGTGCTGATCGACGAGGAGGCCGCCAAGCTGGTCAACGACGAGGAGATGAAGCAGAAGGCCATCCAGAACGTCGAGCAGAACGGCATCGTGTTCCTCGACGAGATCGACAAGATCGCCTCGCGCTCGGAGGTTGGCGGCGCCGACGTCTCGCGCGCCGGCGTGCAGCGCGACCTGCTGCCGCTGGTCGAGGGCACGACCGTCAACACCAAGTACGGCATGATCAAGACCGACCACATCCTGTTCATCGCCTCGGGCGCCTTCCACCTGGCCAAGCCGTCGGACCTGATCCCCGAGCTGCAGGGCCGCTTCCCGATCCGGGTCGAGCTGGAGTCGCTGTCGATCGCCGATTTCGAGCGCATCCTCACCAGCACCGACGCCTGCCTGACCAAGCAGTACGAGGCGTTGCTGGCCACCGAGAACGTCACCATCGAGTTCGCGCCGGAAGGCATCACGCGGCTGGCCGAGATCGCCTATTCGGTCAACGAGCGCACCGAGAACATCGGCGCCCGCCGGCTGTACACGGTGATGGAAAAGCTGCTGGAGGAACTGTCCTTCACGGCCAGCGACGACAGCGGCAAGGTCATCACCATCGACGCCGCCTACGTCAACGCCCGCCTGGACGCGCTGGCGGTCAACGAAGACCTGTCGCGCTACGTCTTGTAAGGAGCGGGGATCATGGCGAACAAGGCACTGGCCACGCGGCAGAAGATGACGATACGGGTCGAGCCGTCGCAGAAGCCGCCGCGCAACCCGGTGGCGCTGGCGGCCAAGGCGCGCGCCGGCGGCGCCGGGCCGCACGCCAAGCCCCACTCCACCGACCGGCAGGCCGCCAAGCGCCTGCTGGCGAAGATCAGCCTGAAGCCGGATCCTGAGGAAAAGTAACCGTTAGCGGACGCCGGTGGTGGCGCCCGCTCTCGGGTTATCCGGTGCCGTCCCTGCTGCGAGGGACAGCGTGCCCGCAGTGTCCCGCACTTCGGCCCGATGTACCAATCGATTATTCCAAGCGCCGCTTTTCACGCCGGCAAGTACCGTGCTACGATACCTTTTGTTAATTTACCAAGGCAGGGTATGAGCTCACCGGAATTGCTGCTGCAAGTGCTGCGGACCCAGATGCGGGCCGCCGGCGTCACCTACAAAATGCTGGCCGAGCGGATCTCGATGAGCGAGTCCAGCGTCAAGCGCATGTTCGGCCAGCAGGACATGTCGCTGTCGCGGCTGGCGCAGATCTGCAAGGCGGCCGGGGTGGCGATGGAGGACGTGCTGCGCGGCGCGGCCGACGCCACGCCGCAGGCGGACGCGCTGACGCTGACGCAGGAAAAATCGCTGCTGGCGCAGCCCCACCTGCTGCTGATGGCGATCTGCTGCCTGGGCCACTGGACCCTGGAGCAGGTGCTGGAAACCTACAACCTGACCGAACCCGAATGCATCCTGCTGCTGGCCGAGCTGGACCGGCTGGGCGTGATCGAACTGAAACCGCTAAACCGCTACCGCCTGCGCGTGTCGAACGCCTTCCGCTGGCTGCCGGACGGGCCGGTGCAGCAGTTCTTCCGCGAGCACGCGGTGCACGATTATTTCAGCGGCAGCTTCGACGGCGCCGGCGAGACGCTGCTGTGCCTACCCGCGCGGCTGTCGCTGCCCAGCGCCGAGGAGCTGGTCGGCCGCATCCAGCAACTGGCCGGCGAGCTGGCGCGGCTGCACCAGGGCGACCGCAAGCTGGCGCCGCAGGACCGCGACGGCTTCACCTTGCTGGTCGGCTTCCGCTCGTGGGAATTCGCCGCCTTCACCGCGCTGCGGCGCGCGCCCGCGACCTCGCTTACCAAATAGGTCCGAGGAACAGATAGGCGCTGCTGTTGCCGCCCTTGGTGGTGCCGGCGCCCAGGTACAACGGACCGAAGCGCGTATCGACCGCGAAGAAGCCGCTGGCCGCCTGGTGCAGCGAACCCCAGCGCAGCGGGCTGGTCGGGCTGTACGCGCCGCCCGCCTCCAGCGAAAAGCCCAACCGCACATCGCCGCCCAGCGCGGCCGGCATCGCGCCGATGCTGCGCGCCATCACCACCCGGCCCAGCAGCGTGCGGTCGCCGATGATCGATTGCGGCGTCGATCCCGACAGGCGCAGGAAGCCGCCCAGGGTGTTGGCCGACGCGCCGCCCTGGCTGCGCGACCATTCCGCGTACACATGGCCGGCCCAGCGGTCCACATGGAAGGCCTGCAGCCCCTGCACCGCCTGCGTGGTCGGCACGGCGCCGGTGGAACCGCTGTGCATCAGGCGCTGCCAGCCCAGCGAGAACAAGGTGCCTCGGGTCGGGAAGGCCACCGTGTCGAGGCTGTCGACATTGAAGGACAGCTGCTGCACCGTCTGCATGTCCGAGCCCTCGGTGCGATCCTCCGGTATGCTTTGGTGATACACCTGCTTCTGGCGCGACACGCTGTAGCGGATATCGCCCCAGCGGCCCAGCTGGCGGCCCAGCGCCAGCTCGCCGACCTGGCGGTTGTAGGCGTAGCGCGCCTGGCGGAAGCCGCTCGCGCTGAAGATGTCGACCGCCGACGAGTCGTATTGCAGCCCCGGCGCCACATACCACTGCGAGCCCGCGCCCAGCGGCTGCCAGAACTGCACGCCCAGCGCGCGCTCGGTGCCGACCCGGCCGACCGTGCGCAGTTCGGCGCCCCAGTCGTTGAGCGACGACAGCACATGCATCACCTTCAGCTCGAACGCGTTGTTCTCGGAAAAATCGCTGGTCAGCTCCAGGCCCACGCGCAGGCGGCTGCGCGCCCAGTCGGCCTCGGTCGGCTTGATCAGCACGTTGCGGCCGTCCTTGTCGTCATGGACCTCGGTCTCCACCCGCGCCAGGTCGCCGCGCCCGAACAGCGCGTTGCCGGCCGCCTGCGCCTGCTCGTTGGTGACCGGCTGCCCCACCTTCAGGCCGGACTGCACCTCCAGCTCCTTCGGATTGATGCGCCCGCTCGGCGCCACCTCCAGCTTGGCCAGCCGCACCGGCTGGTCGATGCCCACCGGCGCCGACAGGCGCTGCAGCTCGTACGCCGCGTACTGCGACTCGGGCAGGGCCAGCTTGACCAGCTTGGCGCTCATGGCCCGCACCGCCGCCTCGCCGGCCTTCATGGCGCGGTCGTGGCGGGCGAAGTCGAGGAAGCCGATGCCGCCCAGGTCCGGCGCCACCAGGATGTCGTCGGGGCGCAGCTCCTTGAGCGAGCGCTGCACGTTCTGCTCGGTCAGGATCTGCAGCATCTGCTGCGCCACGCTGACCGCGCTGATCAATTCCTTTTCCTGCGCCAGCGGCGTGCCGACGTTGACCGCGATGATGACGTCGGCGCCCATGTCGCGCGCCACGTCCACCGGCAGGTTGCGCACCAGGCCGCCGTCCACCAGCAGCCGCTGGTTCACCCGCACCGGCGCGAACACGCCCGGCACCGCCAGCGAGGCGCGCATCGCCAGGAACAGCGGCGTGTCGTTCAGTTCCACCAGCTCGCCCGTCACCAGGTCCGACGCCACCGAGCGGAACGGCAGCTGCAGCAGGTTGACCGGTTTGTCGCGCGCGCCGTGCGGCAGCACGCGGGTCAGCGCCAGCTCCAGCGCCTCGTTGCCGGCGGCGGCCGGCGGCAGCGAAACGCCATCGAGCTTGGCGCCGAACTCGATGCGCGACGGCAGCAGCAAATCCTCCTCGCGGCGGCGGTACACCAGCTCGTCGCGCGGCGGACGGTCGGCCACCACGGCGTTCCAGTCGGTGCGGCGCACCAGCTGCTCCAGCTGCTCGACCGAGCTGCCGGCCGCGTAGGCGCCGCCGACCACGCTGCCCATGCTGGTGCCGACCACGAAGTCGACCGGCACGCGCAACTCCTGCAGCGCGCGCAGCACGCCGATGTGGGCGAAGCCGCGCGCGCCGCCGCCCGACAGCACCAGCGCGACCTTGGGCCGCGGCTTGGGCGCGACGTCCGGCGCGGCGGTTTGTGCGGCGGCGGGCGCGCCGATCGCGGCCGCCAAGAAAAAGCCGCAGCAAAAAGCTGCGGCCAGGGTACGGGAGATCACCATGGGACGGCCTATTGGGTGCGGTCGGGGGCGACCATTGTGCCGGAAACGCTGGAGCGTTGCGGCGGTTGCGGCGGTTGCTGTTGCGGCGGTTGCTGCTGTGGCGGCGGCGCCAGCGGCGGCGCGATCGGCGGCAACGGCTGCTGGCCCGCGCCGGGCAGCAGCGACGGCGGCGCATTGGCGCCCGCGCCGGCGCCGGCATCGCTGGCCAGCTCCACGCGCTTGAGCGCACCGCCCTCGGACAGCAGCACGTAGTTCGGATGGACCTCCTTGACCGTCACGCCGGGCACCACCTCGCGGCCCACGCCCAGCGCCAGCGGCGGCTGGCCGTCGACCACGATGATGGCCGCGCTGTCCTCGCCGCGCGCGGCGACCACGCCCCGCAACTGGTAGTTGCTGACGGCGGCCACGGTGATCTGGCCGCCGAACAGGCCCTTGGCCGCCTCGATGTTCAACGGCGCGGCCACCTGCCGCGGCGGCGCGGCGATGGCGCGCTGCTGCGGCTTGAACAACTGCAGGCCCCAGTAGGCCAGCGACGCCGACAACAGCACCACGGCAAGGACGGTAACGAATAATGGCAAACGCTTCATGGTTCTCTTTACTTCCTCAGCGTACCAGCTGATTAATTTCGATGATAGGCATCAGGACCGCCAGCACGATCAGCAGCACCACCACGCCCATCGCCAGGATCAGCGCCGGCTCCAGCAAGCCGGCGATGGTCAGCGTGCGGCGTTCCAGGTCGGCCTCCTGGGCGGCGGCGGCGCGGTCCAGCATGGCCGGCAGCTCGCCGGTGATTTCGCCGGCCCGTATCATGTGGATCAGCATCGGCGGGAAGTGCTTCTGCGCCGACAGCGAACGCGCCAGGCTCACGCCCTCGCGCACCGCGTCGCTGGCCTCCTCCACCAGCTCCTGCATGGCGACGTTGGACAGCGTGTCGCGGCTGGTCTCCAACGCGCGCAGGATAGGCACGCCGGAACCGGTGGTGATGGCCAGCGTGCTGGCGAAGCGCGCCGTGTTCAGGCTGCGCTCGAATTTACCGTACAGCGGCGCGGTCAGCAGCCAGGTGTGCCAGCGCCGCTTCAGCGCCGGGTTCTGCAAGGCCCGGCGCCACATGAACCACGCGCCCACCAGCAGGATCGCCACCACGATGCCGTAGCTGCGCACGAAGTCCGACACCGCCAGCATGATGACGGTGAGGATGGGCAGCTTCTGCTTGGTGTTGGCGAACACCGAGACGATCTGCGGCACCACGTAGGTCAGCAGGAAGATCACGATGGAGAACGCCACCACCGTCACGATGGCCGGATAGGTGAAGGCCAGCCGCACCTTCTGGATCAAGGCGTTGCGGCGCTCGATGTAGTCGGCAAGGCGCGACAACACGCGCGACAGCTGGCCGATCTGCTCACCGGAGGCGACCAGCGCGCGGTAGATCTCGGCGAAGTCGCGCGGATGCCGTCCCAGTACGTCCGACAGCGAGGCGCCGCCGATCACCTCGGAGCGGATGGAGGCGATCAGGTCGCGCATGTAGGGGCGCTCGGCCTGCTCCAGCAAGGCGGTGAAGGCCTGCTCCAGCGGCAGGCCGGCCTCCAGCAGGCTGGCCAGCTGGCGCGTGAACAGCGCCAGCTCGGTGGCCGACAGGCGCTCGCCGAAGCCGCGGCTCTTGGTCACGCCGGCGGCGTCGACCTGCGCGGCGATGGCGTCCACCTTCAGCGGCACCAGGCCTTGCGTGCGCAGCTCGGAACGCGCCGAGCGCGCGCTGTCGGCATTGAGCACGCCCTTCTTGGTGGCGCCGCCGGCGTCGACGGCTTCATAACGGAATGCGGGCATCGTCGGTCGCCTAGTCTTTGGTCACGCGCAGCAACTCGGCCTGCGTGGTGATGCCGGCGGCCAGCCAGCGCTCGCCGTCCTCGCGCATGGTATGCATGCCGCCCGCCAGCGCCGCCGCCTTGACCTCGGCCTCGGACGCGCGGTTGTGGATCTGCGCGCGGATCTGCTCCGTCGTCTGCAGGAATTCGTACACGCCCACCCGGCCCTGGTAGCCCGTGTGGCCGCAATGCTCGCAGCCCACCGCGTGCCACTGCTGGCCGTCGAAGCTCTTGCAGCTGCCGCACAGTTTGCGCACCAGCCGCTGCGCCAATACGCCCAGCAGCGACGACGACAGCAGGAACGGCTCGATGCCCATGTCCAGCAGGCGCGTGACGGCGGCGGCGGCGTCGTTGGTGTGCAGCGTGGCCAGCACCAGGTGGCCGGTCAGCGAGGCCTGCACCGCGATCTGCGCGGTTTCCAGGTCGCGGATCTCGCCGATCATGATCACGTCCGGGTCCTGGCGCAGGATGGCGCGCAGCGCCTTGGCGAAGGTCATGTCGATGCGCGGGTTGACCTGGGTCTGGCCGACGCCGTTCAGGTCATATTCGATCGGGTCTTCCACCGTCATGATGTTGGTGGTGGCCGCGTTCAGCAGCGACAGCGCGGCGTACAGCGTGGTGGTCTTGCCCGAGCCGGTCGGCCCGGTCACCAGCACGATGCCGTGCGGCTGGTTGATCAGCGCATCGAACTGCGGCAGCATGGTCTCGCTCATGCCCAGGTGGTTCAGGTCCAGCCGGCCCGCTTCCTTGTCCAGCAAACGCAGCACCGCGCGTTCGCCGTGGCCGGTCGGCAGCGTCGACACCCGCACGTCCACCGGCTTGCCGCCGATGCGCAGCGTGATGCGGCCGTCCTGCGGCAAGCGCTTCTCGGCGATGTCCAGCTGCGCCATGATCTTGATACGCGAGATCAGCGAACCGTGGATGGCCTTGCGCGGACGGACGATGTCGCGCAGCGAACCGTCGACGCGGAAGCGCACCACCGAGGTCTGCTCGAACGGCTCGATGTGGATGTCGGAGGCGCTGTCGCGCAGCGCCTGCGTCAGCAGCGCGTTGATCATGCGGATCACCGGCGCGTCGTCGGACGATTCCAGCAGGTCCTCGATGGCCGGCACGTCCTGCAGCAGCTTGGTCAGATCGAGGTCGGCGTCGAACTCCTCGGCCACCATCGAGGCGTTGCCGCCCGAGCTGGCGTAGGCCGCGGCGATGGCCGTTTCAAGGTCGGCGCGCGGCATGCTCTTGAGCTGCACGCGGCCGAAACGGCGCGACACTTCGGCGATGGCCGCGGGCGCGGTGGCGCCGCAGACCAGCACGTCCACCGTGTGTTCGGCTTCGTCGCTGTGCTGCGCCAGCACCACGAAGTCGCGGGCGAAGGCGTAGGGAAGGAGATTGCTCATATCACTGCTGCTTGGCTGGTTCGGCGGCGCCCGGATCGCGCACCGGCGCCGGCGCGGGCGGAATCGGACGGACAAACGCGCCGCCCAGCGGCGTGCCGTTCTGCAGCGCGGGCACTTTCGGCTGGCCGAGATCCCGAACCAGGATGCTTTCCTGCAGCTGGATCGCGTCCTGCTGCGCGCGCATGTAGTCGTAACGGTCGGTCGCCAGCGAGGTGCTCTGCTCCTTGCTGCGGATGACCACGGGGCGCAGGAACACCATCAGGTTGGTCTTCTTGCGGCTGCGGGTCTGGTACTTGAACAGATTGCCCAGCACCGGAATGTCGCCCAGGCCGCGCACCTTTTCCACGCCATCGCCTTCGGTGTCCTCGATCAAGCCACCGAGCACGATGATCTGTCCATCGTCGGCGATCACATTGTTCTCGATCACGCGCTTGTTGATGGTGATGCCGGCCGTGTTCTTCAGCGACGTCGCGTCGACGCTGGAAGTCTCGTGGTAGATCGCCAGCTTGATGGTGCCGCCCTCGGAAATCTGCGGACGCACCTTCAGCGTCAGGCCCACTTCCTTGCGGTCGATGGTCTGGAACGGATTGTTGTTGGTGCCGGAGGTGGTGGTGAACTGGCCGGTCAGGATAGGCACGTTCTGGCCGACCGAGATGGTGGCCAGCTCGTTGTCGAGCGTGATCATGTTAGGCGTCGACAGCACGTTGGCGTTGCCGTCGGTTTCCAGCGAGTGCGCCAGCGCGCCCAGTCCCAGGCCGCCCGCCACCTGCTTGAACACGCCGATGGACAGGCCATTGCCCGGCAGGCTAGGCGCGGTGGTCGTGGTGGAGGACTTGTTGAGCAGCTGCGTGGCCAGCGTGCCGATGTTGTTGCCGCCCGAGGAGTACGATTGCAGGCCGCCGACGCGGTAGGTGCTGTTCTCGTTGCCGGTCGCGCCCACCCACTGCACGCCGAATTCGGACGCCTTGTCGGAGCTGACTTCGACGATCAGCGATTCGATGTAGACCTGCGCGCGGCGCACGTCCAGCTGGTCGATCACGGCGCGCAGGTTGCGGTACACCGATTCCGGCGCGGTGATGATCAGGGTGTTGGTGGTGGAATCGGCCTGGATGTAGCCGGCCGTGCCGCCGCCGCCCTGCTGCTGCTGGTTGGAGCCGGTCAGCAGCGGATTGGATGGGCCGCTGCTGGTGCCGGAGTTGCTGCCGCCGCCCATGCCGCCGGTGTTGCTGCTTTGGCCGCCCAAGCCGCCCTGACCGAGACCGCCCTGGCCGGACTGGCCGGTGCCGGTGCCGCCGACGCCCGTGGCGTTGGCCGCCGACGTGTCGCCGGACACCACGCTGCGCAGCGTCTGCGCCAGCTTGGCCGCTTCGGCGTTCTTCAGGTAGACCACGTGGACGTTGCCCAGTTCCTGGGTCGGCTGATCGAGCTTGGCGATCAGCGACTTGGCCAGGTTGGCGCGCGCCGCCGACGGCGCCCGCAGGATCAGCGCGTTGGTGCGCGGATCGGCCAGCACGCTGACCTTGCCCGCGTCGCCGGCGCCCGCGCCGGTGTCCATCAACTTGTTGACCATCGACGCCAGGTCGCTGGCGATGGCGTAGCGCACCGGGATCACATCGAGGTCGGCGACGGCCGGCGCGTCCAGCGCGGCGACGATCTTGGCCAGGCGCTTGACGTTGTCGGCGTAGTCGGTGACGACCACGGTGTTGTTGCCAGGGTTGGCGTTGATGGTGTTGTTGGGCGAGATCAGTGGACGCAGCACCGTCACCACGTTGGCCGCCGACTCATAATTCAGATGGAAGATCTGGCTGACGATCTGGTCGCCCTTGGCCGAGGCCTGGCTGGCGCCGACCTGGGTCGGCCCGGCCTGCAGCTTGGCGTCCGCCTCCGGCACCACCTTGGCGTAGCCGTCGCCGCTGACCACCGCGTAGCCCTGCAGGCGCAACGCGGAAGTGAGCAGGCCGAACGCCTGCGACTTGGTGACCGGCTTTTCCGACACCACCGTCAGCGTGCCCTTGACGCGCGGGTCGATCACGAAGGTGATGTTGGTGTAGTGGCCGACCGCCTTGATCACCGACTCGATGTCGGCGCCGACAAAGTTCAGCGCGGCGTCGTCGGCCGCGGCGTGGGCGGTGGCGGGCAGCAGCACCAGCAACGGCGTCACGACCGGCACGACGCTCGTCGCACAGCACAGCATCGCGCCCGCGCTCAGGCGGCGCAGCGCGGGAAGGGTGGATTTGCTCACGGACTGTTTTTTCATTGTCTGAACTTTTATCTGAACTTAGTGGAACTCTAAAGCGATGATGTTGCGGTCACTATTCGGTTTGCGCTGGCCCAGCAAATTCAACAGGTTGGCCAGCTGCTCTTCAAATCCTTTTGCTGCCTCGGCCTGCCCGGAAAACCGCAGGCGGCCGTTATTCAGGTTGCCGGAGCCGCTCAACAACAGCGGCCCCTTGACGGAGTTGAGCGTCAGCGCTGCCGACTGCCCCTGCCAGTCCAGCGCCAGCGCGTAGCTGCCCAGCGGCCGCACCGACGACAGCCGCGACGCCATGTCCGTCATCTCCAGCGTGGTGCGGCCGTGGATGGCGATCTGGCGGTCGGCCAGCGCCAGCTCCAGCGCGGTCCACGACAGCCGCATCGTGCCGCTGGGCGCCACGGTGTTCAGCGGCGCGCCAAGGCCGGCCAGTCCCTCGGCCGGCAGCAGCAGTGCCGATGGACTGAGCTGCCATTGCGACCAGCTGCCCTTGAAGGTCAGCGGCTGCGCCAGCGCCTCGCTGTTTTCCAGCTGCAGATCGACCATGCCGATCAGCGCCAGCGGCGATATCTTCCAGCTGAAACGCCCCGGCAGCAGCGGCGTGACCGGGCTGTTGCCGCTGGCCGCGCCGCCGATAAAGGCAGAGCCGCGCCACAGCGTACCCTGCGCGTCCCCCAGCGTCAAACGTCCTCCCGTGCGCGCCTCCACCAGCGAGCCTAGCCAGGCCGCCGGGAAGAACACCGCCAGCGTCGCCGCCACGCTCAGCGCGATGGTCAGCAACCATAGCACGAGGCGCTTCATGGACAGCCTTTTCGCATCACCGGCCGCCCGCGTTCTGGCGCAGCGTCAGCGTGGCGTTGACCATGCCGGCGGTGTCCTGCGCGCTGATGTTCGCTTCCGAGACGGCGATGCGGCTCTCGGTGCGGATCGCGTCCAGCCAGGCGATCAGCGCCGGGAAAGGCACGCCGTTCATCTGCACCTTGGCGTATTCGCCAGTGACGGACACCGATTGCGTGGTCAGGCCGCGCGCACCGAGGCCGGCGTTGAGCATCTCGCGCGTCATCGGCGCCGGGGCGATGGTATTCTGGCCGCGCAGCGCGGCCGCCTCCAGCGCCAGCCCTTGCAGCTCGGCGGCCTGCTGGCGCAGCTCGGGCAGCGACTTGCGCAGCTTGGCGCCGCCGTCCAGCGCCGGCGCGATCAGCACCGAATAAAACAGCGCCACGCCCAGCACCGCGCCGCCGACGCCGAGGAACTTGCGTTCCTGCTCGGTGCGTTCGATCCAGAAGGCCGAGGCGCGGGCGCGGTAGTCTTGCATCGTTTGGGTCAGTTTGTTCATGATTTTCCTCCGCCCGCGCCGCTCGCCGGACGTATCTGCCAGGCGCCCGGATTGGTTTCCGACAGGTCCAGCTTGCGCGCGGCCAGCGCGGAGCGCAGCTGCGCCAGCGTGCCGCTATCGACGGTGTTGGGCTTGACCTTGATCTGCAGGGCGCGGTCGCGGTACTCCAGCGTGGCGATGATGTCCTTGCGCGGCAAGGCGCCCAGCGCCTCGCCCAGGGCGGCGCTCAGCGCGGTGAATTCGTCGGCGGCGGGCTGGCCGCCGTCGGCCTTGGCCAGCGAGATATTCTTGCGCATCTGCGCGGCCGGATCGAGGATCACCGGCTCGTTCGGATAGGCGGCCTTGAAGGTCTGCAGCATGGACTGGCTGACCGCGGCGGCCTCGCGCTTGAGGCGCAGCCATTCGACGTTCAGCCCAACCACGTTGACCAGCAGCGCCAGCGCGGCGATGCGCAGCGGCCAGCGCCAGCGCTGCCACTGGCGCGTTGGCCGCTGGCGCCCAATGCCGGCGCCAGGTCCAGCCCCGCCGAGCGCGAGGCGGCCACCCAGTGCGCCCAGTGGTCTTCCATCAGGGTGACGCCGTGGCCGGCGTCCGCCGTGGCCACCAGCGGCGCGAACTGCGCCATCTGCGCCGGCGCCAGGTACAGCGTGACCGGCTCGTCGCCCGCCATCGCGCGCAGCGTTTGCAGCGCGGCCTGCGGCTGCGCCGGCAGCGTCAAGCCCATGCCCATGGTCTGCGACTGGCGCAGTATCAGTTCGAAGCCGGCGTCGCCGGTGGTCAGCGCGGCCGACACGGAGCCCGGCTGGAAAGGGAGACACAATTGCGCCGGCAGCACGGAGATGTGATGCGCGCCCTGCGCCAGCAGCGCCTTGACCAGCACCTCGATCCAGCTGCGCTGCACCACGGCCACGGTGCGGCCGCCGTCGGCGTCGGCGGCGCCGGCCGCCAGCACGCAGTCGGCCGGATCGCCCAGCACCTGTTCCTCCACCAGCGCCGGCAGCGCGGCCTTCAGGCGCGCGGCGGACAGCGGCGGCGCCACCACGCGCAGCAGCGTGACGTCGGCCGCGGCCAGCAGCAGCACCACGCGACGGGACGATGCCACCAGGTCCGACAGGTTGCCCAGCGGGGAAACGCCCTGCTGCAGCAGGTTGCCGCCATCGCCCACCAGCGCGAACGGGCAGGTCTGGGCCGCGCCGCTGTCGACGCTGGCCTTGGCCGGATAGCGGATAAGTAGTGTAGTCAAAGGGTCTCGCTTTCGTTCATGCCAGTTCTAATATTCCCGTATCCAAACCACCGTCGTGATGCCATTGCTCGCCCGTACCAGCAGGGACTGCGCGTCCAGCGCCGCCCGGTCCAGCCTCACCCGGCTGTAGGCCAGGAAGTAGCGGCTCTTGACATCGTATTTCGTCTTAGGCAGCTTGTCGCTGCCGGACACCTGCGGCAGCGCGTTGAAGTTCGCCTTGTCGCGATAATAAACGCGCTGCCGCGCATTCACCATGGCTGCCGCATCCGACAACGACAGCTGCTGGCACATGGCCGAAAGCAGTTCGGCAGACACGGTATTCACGTTCAATTCCGTTCCGCGCTCCGGCAGGATGATGACGAAGTCGCGCAGCCGCTCTATCGACTGGGGCGTAAAGCCGCTCACCGCCAGCAGATCCTCCACGCGCAGCAGGTCGATCGGCTGCGGCCCCGAGGTCTGCACCGGCTGCTGGCCCTGCCCTTGCTGCCCCTGCTGCGGTGGCGGCGCCGTCTGCGCATTCGCCACCTGCGTGGCCACCGCCTGCGCCAGCGACGGATCGAGCCGCAGATTGGTCAGCAGGCGCTCGAACACCTTCACCTCGTCCCCCTGGATCGCATGGTTCACGGCCAGATTGGCAAGATTGTAACGCGACTGCGCGTCGATCATCTTGCCGGACAGGGTGGCGTTGAAATTCTCCGCCTCGGCGCGTTCGCGTTCGATGTAGTCGTCCAGCCGCGTTTCCTCCAGCGGCGTGGCCCAGACCCCGTTGAGCTGCGTGACCGTTGGCGAATCCAGAGAGTCTTGATACAGCACCAGCCGGCTCAGGTCCAGCGCGCCGCGCACGATCCAGCGGGTCTGCAGTTGCAGACGCTGGTTCTCCATCGAGCGCACCTGCACCTGCTGCTGCCAGAACAAGCTGGCGACGATGGTCACCGCCAATGTGGTCAACAGCAGCGCCGTGATGACGGCGACGCCGCGCTGGCGCCGCAGCCTCACAGTGCCCCCAGCAGGAAGGATTTAATCATCGGCACTTCCACGCCGTCCAGGTTCATCGACACTTCCATGCCGCTCGGCGCTCCCACCGCCGGGGCGGGGGGCGCCGGCACCACGCCGGCCGCCTGCACCCAGCCCTGCGTGGTCCAGAAGCGCATCGTCATGCGCTGCACGCCCGACTGCAGCGCCACGCCATCGGCCGGGTCGGCGTCGCCGGTGGCGGCCTGCCACAGCGTGTCGAGCTGCACCAGGTCGCGCGTGCCGGCCGATTCGCGCCGCGTCAGCACGCCGTCGCGCACGCGGTAGGACACCACCTGCAAGCGCGTCGGCTCGTTCTCGCCCAGCGACACGCGCACCAGCGTGATGCGGCCATCCTCCGCGCGCAGGATGGCGCGGGTGCCGATCAACGCCTGCGGCACGAGATTGGCGCAATCGCTCTGCAGCTGGGCGAAGGCCAGTTGCAGGCCGCGCGTCTGCTCCATCTGCGCGGTCAACGCGCCGCGCGAGCGGATGATGCCGTCCAAACCGCGCCAGCCCAGCACCGCGACGATGGCGAGGATCGAAATCGCCACCAGCAGCTCGATCAGCGTGAAGCCGCGCGCGCGGCGGCGCAATGCGGCCGTCATTGGTTCAGCACCAGTTGGACCAGCTTGATGATGCGCCGCTCCGGCGCGGCCTGGTCGTAGACGCTGACCTCGACCCGGCGGAAGCGCGGGTTCGGGCTGGCGATCACTTCCTCCTCGCACATCAGCTTCATGTCGCCCTGCGGGCATTCGAAGGTCTGCTTGCCGACCGCCGGGAACTGGCGCGTCAGGCGCAGCTGCACCAGCCGGTTCTCGGCCGACCAGGTGGCCATCATGGCGCCGCGCAGGCCATTGCTGTTCTGCGTCAGGCTGCCGACCGCGCGCAGCGAGGCGCCCAGCGCCGTGCCGACGATCACCAGCGCCACCAGCACTTCCAGCAGGGTAAAGCCGCGTTGTCGTTGAAGGCGCATCTAGTCCACCGTGAAATGGCCGATGCCGTCGGCGCGGATGGCGATGCTGGCATCGCCGCCGCTGAGGGTCAGCACAAAGGGTTTGTCGACCGGCTCGCGGCCGAAGACGATGCGCAGGTTGCCGGCGTCCGGGATGCTGGGCGGCGGGTCCAGCATCAGCGTGATGGGACCATGCTTGAATTCGCGCTCGCGCAGCAGGTCGTCCTGCACCGCCAGCGTCCATTCCCGCTCGTTGCGGATCAGGAAGCGGTAGCCGTCCGGCCCCGCCTCGAAGGCGATCTGGCGATTGCGCACGATCGCCTCGTCGCGCGCCAGTTGCAGCAGCAGCGCGATGCGCTGCGCGTCCTCACGCAAGGACTGCTTCTGGCCCGGCAGCGCGTTGAGCGACACCAGCCCAAGCGTGATGCCCAGGATGACCATCACCACCAGCAGTTCGATCAGCGTGAATCCACGCTGGCGGGCGGCGCGCATGAGCCGTGGTCCCCCTGCGATCAGTTATCCCAGGAGCCGATGTCGGCATCGTCGCCGGTGCCGCCCGGCGCGCCGTCGGCGCCGTAGGAGAACACATCGACCTCGCCCTTGATGCCGGGCGAGAGGAACTGGTAGGGATTGCCCCAAGGGTCCTTCGGCATTTTTTCCAGGTAGCCGCCGGACTTCCAGCCGTTGGCGGCCGGGCCGGTGGTCGGCTTGGTCAGCAGCGCCTGCAGGCCCTGCTCGGTGGTCGGGTAGCGCTGGTTATCCAGCTTGTACAGCTTGAGCGCCTGCATGACGGTGGCGATATCGACCTTGGCCGCGGCGACTTTCGATTCGCCGGTGCGGCTGAGCAGCTTGGGCACCACCAGCGCCGCCAGCACACCCATGATGACCACGACCACCATGATTTCAATCAGCGTAAAGCCACGCGCGGCGGCACGACGGGGGACGAAGAGTTTTTTCATATTCGATAACAAATAAAAGTGAGTGCAGAGTATAAGGCCGAATCGCCGCCGCCAGCGAAACCCGAGAACGATTTTTGCGCCGGCAGGCTTAAACAGCGCTTAACCGGACGCGCCTCGCGCCCGGTTTTTACCGCGATTTACTCAATCGCGCTGACGGGCGCTGGCGTCGATGCGGCGCAGCGCGCCCTCGTTGCCGGCACCGTTAATCTCCGCCACGGCGGGCGCGGTTCTCACCACCTGCGGCGCATCCTGGACGAACGGCGCGATGCCCAGCGCGCTGTCGATCTCGCGCGGGTAGATGACGTAGCCGCGCGTGATCACCGCCGCCACCTTGCGGACGTCGGCGATGTCCCTGGTCGGATCGCCGTCCACCAGCACCAGGTCGGCCAGCTTGCCGGCCGCGATGCTGCCACGGTCGTTGCTGGTGCGGGTGTAGCGGGCGCCGTTGCGGGTCGCCACCTGCAAGGCCTGGGCCGGGGTCAGGCCGGCCTTGACCAGCAGCGCCAGCTCCGAATGCAGCGTGAAGCCGGCGATGTCGTCGGTGCCGGCCACGATCGGCACACCAGCCTTGTACATGATGCCGACGAATTCCACCATCTTGGCGTAGGACTTCTGGTAGCGCTTGAGGGTGGCGTCGCCGTCGATCTTCATCGCGCCGACCGCGAGGCTGCGCGCCACGTCCGGCGGCATGTTGGCGGCGAAGGCGCGGTAGGGCTCATTGATATCGCCGTCCTTCTGCTGGATGAAGGCGAAAGCCGACATGGTCGGGTCGATCGAGATCTGCTTTTTCGCCAGGCCGGCCACGAAGTCCTTGAACGGCTTGGTGTTGAAGTCCATGTCGGCGACTTTCTCGGCCGGCAGCAGGAAGCGGTTCAGGTTGCGCGTCTCGGTGTCCGGCTTGACGAGGAAGTTCAGCAGCACCTGGTTGATGTGCTGGATCTCGTCGTAGCCGGCGTCCAGCGCCTCCTGCGCGCGCAAGCCGGCCGGGATGTGGCCGGACACGCGCATGCCACGGCTGTGGGCATAGGCCACGGTGTCCTTCAGGATCGCTTTCGGGAAGGAGTTGTAGATCTTCAGCTGCGGATAGCCGCGCTCCGCGTACCAGTCGATGGCGTCCTTCGCGCCCGCCAGGTCCTTGATGACGAAGCCGTTGTTGGCGCTGAACGGACTCTCGCCCTCCAGGAAGCCGGCCGGCACCACCTGCGGCGCCAGCAGCTTGCCGGCCGCCGTTTCGTCCAGCATGGCCTGCAGCTGCTTGTTGTCGTTGCCCATGTCGCGCACGCTGGTCACGCCGGTGGACATGTTCAGCGCGCCGGACCAGCGGTCGACGTGGCCGTGCATGTCGAACAGGCCTGGCAGCACGATGCGGCCGGCGGCGTCGATGGTGTTGTCGGCCTCGCGCACCGGCGAGCCGGCCGGCAGCACGGCGGTGATGCGGCCGCGCAGCACGTAGATGTCGGACGGCGCGCCGACGGTGGCCTTGTCGCTGTCGAACACGCGGGCGTTGCGCACCAGCGTCAGGCCGGTGAGCGGGTGCTGCAGCTTGGCCGCCAGCTCCTCCAGCATGCGGCTCTCGGCTTTTTTCTGGCGCACGGCCAGCTCCGGTGCGGCGCCCTGCCAGCCCTCTTCCAGCATGTTGGCGAAGCCGGGGATGATCACGCCGAACAGGCGCGGACTGGCGCCGGTGGTGGCCCAGTAAAACCCCGGCGACATGCCGACGCCGGTCTGCGCCACCAGCTGCACGGTTTGTTTCGCGCCGCTGCCGCTGCTAACTTCCGCAGTATCGAGCACGGTCTGCGACAGCGTGCCCGATGGCAGCAGGGCCAGTTTATGCTCGGGCGCCGCGGCCAGCGCGCCGATGTAGGTGGAGACGACTTCGAAGGAACTGTTCAGCGGCAGGTAGCCGGCCGGGCCGCTGACGGCCTTGCTGCCCTGCTCCGAGGTGGACTTCCATTCGGCCTGGCCGTCCTTGCGCGCGAAATGCTCGTCGACCACCGCGCCGAAGGTGGAGTTGCCCTTGACGCTGTACTCGGTCATCACGCCATCCGCGCCCATGCGGAATTGCTCCGTCAGTTCCGGGCCCCGGCCGTTGTCCTTGTAGATGAAATGCACCTTGGTCAGGCCGTCGTCCTGGCGCTCGACGGCCTGTTCGCCGATCTGCTTGCCGTTTTCCGAGATGATCAGGTATTTGGTGTTGGTGGCCGCCTGCGCGGCGAACGCCATGGCCAGCGCCAGCGGCAATACAGCGAGTCGTTTCATCAGCAAGATCAAGTCTCCTTCCGGTTAGTGTTATTTTTTTGCGCAGACCGGGCAATCGCCGTTGCGCCCCACACCGATGCTGGTCCACTCCATGTGCAGACCGTCCAGCATCAACAGGCGCCCGGCCAGCGAGGCGCCCACGCCCATCAGCAGCTTGAGCGCTTCGGCGGCTTGCATCGCGCCCACCACGCCCACCAGCGGCGCGAACACGCCCATGGTGGAACAGGCCACGTCCTCGAACTTCTGGTCCTGCGGGAACAGGCAGGAGTAGCAGGGCTGCGCGCCGCCGCGCGGATCGAACACGCTGATTTGGCCGTCGAAACGTATCACCGCGCCCGACACCAGCGGCTTGCCCAGCGCTACGCAGGCGCGGTTGACGGCGTGGCGGGTGGCGAAGTTGTCGGTGCAGTCGAGCACCACGTCGGCCTGCGCCACCAGTTCGGCCAGGCGGGCGTCGTCCACGCGCTCGTTCAGCGCGGTGACTTCGATTTCCGGATTGATCTGCGCCAGCGTGATGCGCGCCGATTCGGCCTTGGACTGGCCGACCCGCTCCGTGGTGTGGGCGATCTGGCGCTGCAGGTTGGTGAGGTCGACGGTGTCGTTGTCGACCAGCGTGATGTGGCCGACGCCGGCCGACGCCAGGTACATGGCGGCCGGCGATCCGAGGCCGCCGGCGCCGATCACCAGCGCATGCGCGGCCAGCAGCTTTTGCTGGCCTTCGATGCCGATTTCGTCGAGCAGGATATGGCGCGAGTAGCGCAGCAGTTGCGAGTCGTTCATCGTCTCAGGCCGGCGGCGCGCCCGCCGTTATTGGGTCACGGGGTGTTTCAAGGCCGGCTTCTTGTCGCTGGCCTTGGGTTTGGAATCGGGCTTGGCGGCCGGCTTGATGTCGGTCTTGTCGGATTTGCTGTCCGACTTGATCTCGCCAACCTCGCCGCCGGCGGCGGGTGTCGCCTCCACTTTCGACAGCTTGACCGGCAAGCCCTTGAAGTGGTTGATCGCCTGCGCCAGCTGGAAGTCGTCCTTGGAGCCGAATTCCACCGGCTTGGCTTTCTTCGCCAGCGTGGCGGCGCGCTGGTCGTCTTCCAGCTCGTCGCGCTGCGCGGTCAGGGCCTTCTGCGCGGCGCCGTCGCCGTCAGGATCCTTGTCGTTGTTCAGGTGCTTTTGCAGGTCGGATTCGCGCACGCGCAGGCTGTTCAAGCCGTCGCCGTCCGCGGTTTCGTCGACCATCAAATCCGGCACGATGCCGCGCGCCTGGATCGAGCGGTTGTGCGGCGTGTAGTAGCGCGCCGTGGTCAGCTTGACCGCGGTGTCGGCGGTCAGCTGGCGCAGCGTCTGCACCGAGCCCTTGCCGAAGGTCTGCGTGCCCATGATGGTGGCGCGCTTGTAGTCCTGCAGCGCGCCGGCGACGATCTCCGAGGCCGACGCCGAACCGGCGTTGACCAGGACGACCATCGGCACGTCCTTGAGCGCGGCCGGCAGCTTGGCCAGCGGATCGTTCTTGGGACGCGCGGAATAGAACTCGCTGCGGCCGTAGAAGGTCTGTTTGGAGTCGAGCAGCTGGCCGTTGGTCGAAACGATCACCGAGTCCTTGGGCAGGAAGGCGGCCGAGACGCCGATCGCGCCAGGCACCACGCCGCCCGGATCGTTGCGCAGGTCCAGCACCAGGCCCTTGATGTGCGGGTCCTGCGCGTACAGCGCGGTGAGCTTGCGCGCCATGTCCTCGACGGTCGGCTCCTGGAACTGCGAGATGCGCAGCCACGCGTAACCCGGCTCGATCATCTTGGCCTTGACGCTCTGCACGCGGATCTCCTCGCGCACGATGGTCAGGTTGAGCGGCTTGTCCTCGTCCTTGCGGCTGATGGTGACGGTGACCTTGGAGTGCGGCTCGCCGCGCATCTTCTTGACGCTTTCGTCGAGCGTGAGGCCCTTGATCGGCGTGCCGTCGATGCGGGTGATCAGGTCTCCGGTCTTGATGCCGGCCTTGAAGGCGGGCGAATCCTCGATCGGCGAGACCACCTTGATGTAGCCGTCCTCCATACCGACCTCGATGCCGATGCCGACGAATTTGCCGGCCACGGTCTCGCGCATTTCGCGGAAGGCCTTCTTGTCCAGGTAGACCGAGTGCGGGTCCAGCGAGGCCACCATGCCGGAAATGGCTTCGGTGAGCAGCTTCTTGTCGTCGACGTTTTCGACGTAGTCGGTCTTGATCAAGCCGAAGACGTCGGACAGCTGGCGCAGCTCCTCCAGCGGCAGCGGCGAGCCGGTGACCTTTTGCGCGATGGCGGAAAACTGCAGGGAGACGGCGACACCGGCCACCATCCCCAGGCCGATCAGGCCGATACTCTTGACTTTGTTGCCCATTTTTTCCGCAAACCTTAAAACTTGACCCAGCCAGCCGGATCGAATGCCGTGCCCTGATGGCGAAGCTCAAAGTATAGCCCCGATTCCTCGTTGCCGCCGCTGTTACCTGCGCTGGCGATCGAGTCGCCGGGTTTGACGACGTCGCCGACCCGCTTGAGCAGCGACTCGCAATTGCCGTAGATGCTCCAGTACTGGCCGCCGTGGTCGACGATGATCATGTTGCCGAAGCCGCGCAGCCAGTCCGAGAAGATGACCTTGCCGCCGGCGATGGAACGGATCTCGGCGCCCTCGCCGGTGCGGATGAACACGCCCTTCCAGCTTGGGCCGTCGCCGCGCTTGGTGCCGAACTTGGCGGCGAGCTTGCCGCTGACGGGCGCGCGCAGCTGGCCCTTGAGGCTGGCGAACGGCGCGCCGGACGGCACGGCGGGCGCCAGCGCGATGTCCGCCGGCTTGGCGGCCGGCCTGGCCGGTTCCTCCTCGCGCGGCGGCGGCTTGACCGGCTCCGGCGGGCGCTGCGCCACTTTCGGTTCGTCGGCGTCGATGGCGTCGGGCTTGGACGGCGGCGGCTTGATGGTGCCGGACTTGGCGGCATTGGCCTTGGCCAGGCGCTGGCGTTCCGCCTCGGCCGCAGCCTTGGCCTTGGCCAGCGCGCGCGCGTCGGCTTCGGCCTTGGCCCTGGCTTCCGCTTCGGCCCTGGCGCGGGCGGCAGCCAGCTCCTGCCGCTTCTTCTCGGCGGCGGCGGCGATCGCCTGCTCCTGGATCAGCTTGCCCAGCTTGTCGACCAGGCCGGTCAGGCGCTGCTCGTCGCGCTCGACGTTGCCGGCTTCCTTGCGCTGGGCCACCAGCTTTTTCGACAGCGAGGCCAGCAGCGCGGCGCGGCGGCCCTTCTCCTGCTCCAGCTTGGCCTTCTGTTCCATTTCCTCGGCCGCGATTTCCTGCAGCTCGTCCTTGGCGTTTTGCGCCTCGGCCTGGTTGACCTCGACCGCCTTCAGGTTGGCGCGCAGCGAGTCCAGCAGCCGGGCCTGCGCCTGCGACACGTAGGACATCATCTGCAGGTCGCGGTTGATGCGGTTGGGATTGTCGCCGGACAGCAGCAGCTTGATGCGGTCCTCGTTGCCGGCCACGTATTGCTCGCGCAGCAGCTTGGCCAGCTGCTGCTTCTGCTGGGCGACCGTGGCCGCCAGCTTGTCGTGTTCGACGGCGAGCTGTTGCAGCTTGGTGTTGGTGTCGCCCTGCTCCTGCGCCAGGTCGCGCAGCGAGCGGTTGGCGTCCGAAATCGCCTGTTCGGACTCGGCCAGCGTGTCGGCCGCGTCGTCCTTGGCGCTCTCGGTCTTGCCGATGTCTTTCTTGAGCGCGCTGAGTTTCTGCTGCAGGCTGGCGCGCTCGGCCTCGGCCGCCGCTTTCTGCTTGCTGCGCTCGGTGGTCTTGCTGAACGGCGCGGCGTGCGCGCCGTTCAGCATCATCAGCATCAGCGCCGCACTGGTGGCGGCGCCGCGCCAGCCTCGGAAGGAAAAATGCGACAAATTACTTGGCCTTGCCCTGGTTGGCCACGGCGGCTTGCGCTGCGGCGATGGCGTCGGCGTCGCCGAGGTAGTAGTGGCGGATCGGCTTCAGGTCGGCGTCCAGTTCGTACACCAGCGGCTGGCCGTTCGGGATGTTCAGGCCGACGATGTCGTCATCGCTGATGCCGTCGAGCATCTTGATCAGCGCGCGCAGGCTGTTGCCGTGGGCCGAGATGATGATCTTCTTGCCGGCGCGGATGGCCGGGGCGATTTCCTCGTCCCAGGCCGGCATCACGCGCGCCACGGTGTCCTTCAGGCATTCGGTCAGCGGGATCTGCGACTTGTCCAGACCGGCGTAGCGCGGGTCGTTGAAGGAGGCGCGGTCGTCGTTCTCGGCCAGCGGCGGCGGCGGCGTGTCGTAGCTGCGGCGCCATACCAGCACCTGGTCGTCGCCGTACTTGGCGGCGGTCTCGCCCTTGTCCAGGCCCTGCAGCGCGCCGTAGTGGCGCTCGTTCAAACGCCAGTCGTTCTTGACCGGCAGGTACATCATGTCCATCTCGTCCATGGTCAGCCACAGCGTGCGGATCGCGCGCTTGAGCACCGAGGTGTAGGCCAGGTCGAAGGTGTAGCCGGATTCCTTGAGCACCTTGCCGGCCGCCTTGGCTTCTGCGATGCCCTTCTCGGTCAGGTCGACGTCGGTCCAGCCGGTGAAGCGGTTCGACAGGTTCCAGGTGGACTCGCCATGGCGCATGAATACGATTTTATACATTTGAACTATCTTCAAAAAGGATTGAACGGGACGGAAAACCGGTACTGCGAGAACTCTTCCAGCTTCTATTTTATAATGCGCGCATTGACTTAAACCATTGGAACCCCGTGAAATTCTTCATTGACAATATTTTCATCATCGCCATCGTGCTCCTCTCGGGCGGCGCCCTGCTCTGGCCGGTACTGACGCAGCGCGGCAAACGCGCCAGCGCGCAAGAGGTGACGCTGTTGATCAACCGCAGCAAAGCCACCGTTGTTGATGTTCGTGAAGCAACGGAATTTGCCGCAGGCCACCTGCCGGACGCCAAGAACATTCCGCTGGGCGAGCTGTCCAAGCGCATTGGCGAACTGGACAAGTTCAAGAGCAAGAGCGTGGTCCTGGTCTGCCAGAGCGGCGCGCGCGCCAACTCGGCGGCCGGCGTGCTGGCCAAGGCCGGCTTCGCGGACGTGGTCAACCTGGACGGTGGCATTGCTGCATGGCAAAAAGCCGGCCTGCCGCTGGCCAAATAAGGAGGTCGAGATGACAGCCCGTGTAATCATGTACACCACCGCCGTGTGTCCCTACTGCGTGCGCGCCGAGCGCCTGCTGGAAGCCAAGGGCGTGACCACGCTGGAAAAGATCCGCGTCGACCTCGACCCGGAACAGCGCATGCTGATGATGGAAAAGACCGGTCGCCGCACCGTGCCGCAGATTTATATCGGCGAGACCCACGTCGGCGGCTTCGACGATTTGTATGCGCTGGAGCAAGCGGGCGGCCTGACCCCCTTGTTAAACGGCTAAGCGCCCCAAAATAACAACGAGAGGGCCGCAGAAATAGTTTGAAATCTTAATGGTTTTGATACAATTGCCCTCGCGTTTGATTTGAGCTCCATACCAAGCCAACATATTCCGAGCGGCGCGTGCCGCTCGTTTTCACTATAACGAAAGCGTTCCATGTCTGACGAAAACCTGCAACCAGTATTCCAAATCCAACGCGTCTACCTGAAAGACATGTCGCTGGAACAACCGAATTCCCCAGCCATCTTCCTGGAACAGGAAGCGCCATCGATCGAAGTGGCCCTGGACGTCGGCGCCGAGCCGCTGGCCGATGGCGTGTTCGAATCGACCGTCACCATCACCGTGACCGCCAAAGTCAAAGACAAAGTCGCTTTCCTGGTTGAAGGCAAGCAAGCCGGTATCTTCGAAGCGCGCAACATCCCAGCCGAGCAGCTCGATCCGCTGCTGGGCATCGGTTGCCCGAACATCGTCTACCCTTACCTGCGCGCCAACATCGCCGACGTGATCACCCGTGCCGGTTTCCCGCCAGTGCACCTGGCCGAGATCAACTTCGAGGTGTTCTACCAGCAGCGCATGCAAGCGATCGCCGACGCGGCCGCCGCAGCACCAGCAGCAACCGACGGCGCCGCGACCACGCACTAAGCCGTTTCTGAAGTACGACGCTGCCGGGCGCCACGTCCGGCAGCGGTATCACCCCGACACGCCGCGCCTTCGCGCGCTGTCCCTCTGCAAGGTAAGCCATGACATTTCCCCGTTTGATCGCCAGTCTGACTATGTTGTTGGCCATGAGTGCCAGCCACGCGTTCGACTTCAAAACGGTGGGCGCCGCGCCCGTGATCCTGTACGACGCGCCATCGACCAAGGGCGGCAAGCTGTTCGTGGTGCCGCGCGGCGCGCCGCTGGAAGTGGTGCTGGCCTACGGCGAATGGCTCAAGGTGCGCGACGTCAACGGCGAGCTGGCCTGGACCGAGGCCAAGGGCCTGACCGCCAAGCGCAACGTCATCATCCGCACACCCAACCTGAAGATCCGCGCCACGCCGGACGACAGCGCCGCGCCGGTGTTCATCGCCGACAAGGGCGTGCTGCTGGAAGTGACCGAATCGGCCGCCGGCGGCTGGCTCAAGGTGCGTCACCGCGACGGCCTGGTCGGTTACGTCAAGAATTCCGAAGTCTGGGGCATATAATTGCCGTAGCGGCGCCATCCGGCGTCGAATGAGGTCCCATGCAAGATAATCCAAACAAAGCCGCGGGCACCGTCCGCAAGGTGGCCGTGCTCGGCTCGGGCGCCTGGGGCACCGCCGTGGCCATGGCGCTGGCCCAGCGCCATGACGTCATGCTGTGGGGCCGCAACCGCGACGCCATGCAGGACATGGCGCGCACGCGCGAGAACACCGGCTACCTGCCCGGCCATCCCTTCCCCGCCGGCCTCCAGGTCACCGACGATTTCGACGCCGCGCTGGCCCATGTTTCCGGCCCGGACAGCCTGCTGATCGCCGCCTGCCCGGTGGCCGGCCTGCGTCCGCTGCTGGAGCAGTTGAAGACGCGTGCGATCCCGAACGTGGTGTGGCTGTGCAAGGGCTTCGAATACGGCACCGGCCTGCTGCCGCACCAGATCGTGCGGCAGGTGCTGGGCGCCGGCGTGGCCGGCGGCGCCTTGTCCGGCCCGTCGTTCGCGCAGGAAGTGGCCAGGGGCCTGCCGTGCGCGCTGACCATCGCCTCCGACTCGGCCGCCCTGCGCGACTGCGTGGTGGCGGCCGTCCACGGCGGCAATATCCGCGTGTACTCCAGCGAAGACCTGGTCGGCGTGGAAGTGGGTGGCGCGGTGAAGAACGTGCTGGCGATCGCCACCGGCGTGGCCGACGGCCTGGGGCTGGGCCTGAACGCGCGCGCCGCGCTGATCACGCGCGGGCTGGCGGAAATCACCCGGCTCGGCACCGCGCTGGGCGGGCAGACCGAAACCTTCATGGGCCTGACCGGCATGGGCGATTTGATTCTGACCTGCACCGGCGACCTGTCGCGCAACCGCCGGGTCGGGCTCGGGCTGGCACAGGGCAAGCCGCTGGACGCCATCGTGCACGAGCTGGGCCACGTGGCCGAAGGCGTTCCGTGCTCCAAGGCCGTGCGCGAACTGGCGGCGCGGATGGGCGTCGACATGCCGATCACCAACGCGGTGGCCGGCGTCCTGTTCGACGGCGACCAGCCGCAAGCGATGGTCTCGCGCCTGCTGGCCCGCGATCCCCGCGACGAATAATATTGGGGTCAAGTCTGACATTCGGACACGAGCTCTGCCGTAGTGCGCGCGCTACGGCAGAGCTCGTGTCCGAATGTCAGACTTGACCCCAATTTTTTTACGTAAATTTTTTTATTCTTCCTTGGCGGCGCGCATCCATTCGACCAGCGGGTAGGCGTCCTTCAGGCCGCCGGCGATCATCGGCACCAGCAGCTCCGGCTGGTTCAGCGGCAGGTCGATCTCGGTCCAGACAAAGAAACTCTTCAGCTTGATGTATTCGATGTGCTCGTGCTCGGGGTCGTAACCCTTGGGTGGGCGCATCAACTTGCCTTCGTTCTGGATGTCGCCGAAGGTGGCTTTCAATTTCTTGTTCTTCAACACCTTGCTGAAGCCGGCCGCGTCCTCGACCATGTGCTGGCGCAGCGCCTTCAGCCGCGCCGGCGGCGGCATGTATTCGCCCGCGCCGAACAACAGCTTGCCGCTGCCGTCGATCTGCATGTAGTAGGTCGGCCCGCCGGCCTTGCTCGGACGGCGCAGGTCGTTCGGCGCCACTGCGGCCGAGAAGCGCGTCTTGTACGGGCTCTTGTCGTGCGCGAAGCGCACGTCGCGGTTGATGCGGAACATCGCCTTCTTCGGGTTGCAGAACTTGACGGCGGCGTCGAACTTGCCCAGCTCGCCTATCATCTCCGTCACCACCTGCAGGAATTCCTCGCGCAGGATGTCGTAGCGCGGTTTGTTCATGATGAACCAGGGACGGTTGTTGTTGTCCGCCAGTTCCTTGAGAAATTGAGTCAGGTCACGCAGGTGCATTCAGGTTCCTTATTTGGCGCCGGCCGGCCGCTTGCCGACCGTGATGTCGAGCGTGGTCTCGCGGCTCTTGCGCAAGATCCGCATTTTAGCGCTTCCGCCGGGAACGAGTTGGGCGATGAGATTCAGCATGTCGTTGGTGTCGGCCACCGGCTTGTCGTCCACCGACAGCAGGATGTCGCCCGGCTTCATGCCGCCCTTGTCGGCCGGGCCGTTGCGCACCACGCCGGCGATGATGGCGCCGCTCTGGCGCGTCAGCCCGAAGCTCGACGCCAGCTCGGGCGTGATCTCCTGCGTCTCCACGCCGATCCAGCCGCGCACCACGTGGCCGGACTTGATGATGGCCTCCATCACCGACTTGGCGGTCGACACCGGAATGGCGAAGCCGATGCCCACCGAACCGCCCGACTGCGAATAGATCGCCGAGTTGATCCCCAGCAGGTTGCCGTTGGCGTCCACCAGCGCGCCGCCGGAATTGCCGAAGTTGATCGCGGCGTCGGTCTGGATGAAGTTCTCGAAGTGGTTGATGTGCAGGTTGTTGCGCCCCAACGCGGAGATGATCCCCATCGTCACGGTCTGGCCGACGCCGAACGGATTGCCGATGGCCAGCACCACGTCGCCCACCCGCGCCTGCTCGGCCTGGCCCAGCACGATCACCGGCAGCTTGTCGAGCGCGATCTTGATGACGGCCAGGTCGGTCTCGGGATCGGTGCCGACCACCTTGGCGGCGGCCTTGCGGCCGTCGGCCAGGATCACCTCGATCTCGTCGGCCGCCTCGACCACGTGGTTGTTGGTCAGGATATAGCCTTCGCCGGACACGATCACGCCCGAGCCCAGGCTGGACTCGTCGTCGTCGTTCTCGCCGTCGTGGTCGCGGTCGCCGAAGAATTTCTTGAAGAACGGGTCGCGCAGCAACGGATGCTTGCCGCGCTTGGGTTTCTTGCTGGTGATGATGTTGACCACGGCCGGCATGGCCCGCCCCGCCGCCGCCCGGTAGGAACCGACCGCCACGCCGGGCGCCTTGCCCGGCGCCGCCTCCAGCGTCACGGCCGGATGGTCGGCGCTGCCGATCTGCTGGGAACGCACCGGCGCGAGCCGCTCCGGCCCCACCGCCGTGTAGACGAAATACAGTGCCAGTACGACGGTCACCGTTTGCGCAAACAATAACCAGAGTCGTCGCATAGCGTTCAGCCTGCCGCCCGGTGGACGGCGTTCCTTGTTATTTCTTCAGAGAGTCGCGGATTTCGCGCAGCAGCACGATGTCTTCCGGCGTCGGCGCCGGCGCTGCGGCCGCTTCCGCCGCCACTTCCTTGGTGTTGAGCGTGCGCGCCTTGTTCATCAACCGCACCATCTGGAAGATCACGAAGGCCAGGATGACGAAGTTCAGCAGGATGGTGGCGAAATTGCCGTAGGCGAACACCGCGCCCAGCTTTTTCGCTTCGACCAGGCTCAGGTGCGGATCCTGGCCGTTCAGGCCGATGTAGTAGTTGGCGAAGTCCAGCCCGCCGAACAGTTTGCCGATCGGCGGCATGATGATGTCGGCCACCAGCGAGTCGACGATCTTGCCGAACGCGCCGCCGATGATCACGCCAACGGCGAGGTCGACCACATTGCCCTTCATCGCGAATTCTTTAAATTCCTGCATCATTGCCATTCTTCTATCCTCGCTCTGTGGTCATTTGTGAACAAAACTGCGTCTGGATCATACTATTTTTTCAATTGGATTCCAAACTCGCTCGCGCCATGCGCGTTGGACACCGAATTACGCTATAAATTTGTCTTGCATCAATATCTATCGCCTGCGCTCCGCCAGTAGGGGATGGGCCGGCAAAATTCAAGTCCAAAACGGTGCGCAAATGGCGGCAATTGGGGTTACGGCAACGTTTTTGCTTTAATTCGTATCACGCTTACCTTATAATTTAAGGTTGCTAGAAGCGATATTCGTGCTTCAACAAGTTTCAGATTTTGTTCGCGGTTTTCGGATTTTGTTCGCACTTTGACTGATTGGGGTTTGTATGAGTATCGAAAAGCAGGTCGATTCGGGCCGACGCGGATTGCTCGTCGCAACAGGCGCGGCGGGTGGCGTAGTGGGCCTGGCAACCGCCGGGGCACTGGTAAGCACGTTCCAACCGTCCGAGCGCGCCAAGGCCGCCGGCGCACCGGTGGAAGTGGATATTTCCAGCCTCAATCCCGGTGAAATGAAAACCGTCGAATGGCGCGGCAAGCCGGTCTGGATTATCAAGCGTACCCCTGAAATGGTGGCCTCGCTGAAAAAGACCGACGGCAAAGTGGCCGACGCCGATTCCAAGCGCAACCCGGACGAGTTCACGCCGGAATACGCCCGCAACGAATGGCGCTCGCGCAAGCCCGAGCTGCTGGTCGCGGTCGGCATCTGCACCCACCTGGGCTGCTCGCCCTCGTCCAAATTCACCCCCGGCCCGCAGCCATCGCTGCCGGACGACTGGGAAGGCGGCTTCCTGTGCCCATGCCACGGCTCGACCTTCGACATGGCCGGCCGCGTGTTCAAGAACAAGCCGGCGCCGGACAATCTGCAAGTGCCGCGCCACATGTTCCTGAGCGACACCAAGCTGATCATTGGTAAAGACGAGAAAGGCGAGGCGTAAATCATGGCGGCTTTCAAAGAGACTAAATTCCCGGCCGATGCACCGGCCGCACAAAAAGCACTGGGCTGGGTCGACGACCGCTTCCCGCTGACCAAGCTGTGGAACGATCAATGGGGCAAGTACTACGCCCCGAAAAACTTCAACTTCTGGTACATCTTCGGCTCGCTGGCCATGCTGGTGCTGGTGCTGCAGATCGTCACCGGCATCTTCCTGACCATGCACTACAAGCCGGACGCCAACCTGGCCTTCGGTTCGGTCGAATACATCATGCGCGAAGTGCCTTGGGGCTGGCTGGTGCGCTACATGCACTCGACCGGCGCCTCGGCCTTCTTCATCATCGTCTACCTGCACATGACGCGCGGCCTGCTGTACGGCTCGTACCGCAAGCCACGCGAACTGATCTGGCTGTTCGGTTTCGCCATCTTCCTGTGCCTGATGGCCGAGGCCTTCTTCGGCTACCTGCTGCCATGGGGCCAGATGTCGTACTGGGGCGCCCAGGTGATCGTCAACCTGTTCGGCGCCATCCCGCTGATCGGCCCCGACCTGTCGCTGTGGATCCGCGGCGACTACGTGGTGTCCGACGCCACCCTGAACCGCTTCTTCGCCTTCCACGTGATCGCCATCCCGCTGGTGCTGCTGGGCCTGGTGGCCGCCCACCTGATCGCGCTGCACGAAGTCGGCTCGAGCAACCCGGACGGCATCGAAGTGAAGGAAAACCTGGGCGCCGACGGCCACCCGGTCGATTCCATCCCTTCGCACCCTTACTACACCGTGCACGACCTGTTCGGCGTGTCGATCTTCCTGCTGATCTTCAGCACCGTGGTGTTCTTCGCTCCGGAAATGGGCGGCTACTTCCTGGAATATAACAACTTCCTGCCGGGCGACTCGCTCAAGACCCCGCTGCACATCGCGCCGACCTGGTACTTCACCGCGTTCTACTCGGTGCTGCGCGCCACCACCGCCGACTTCATGTGGGTGCTGATGTTCTTCGTGGCCGGCTACGTGGTGTTCATCTGGCTCAAGTCGCGCCTGTCGAGCGCGGTGAAGACCGCCGTCGCCGCGATCGCGCTGGTGGCCATCGTCGGCATGCTGCCGCAGGTGCTCGACGCCAAGTTCTGGGGCGTGGTGTTCTTCGGCGGCTCGGTGGTGATCCTGGCCTTCCTGCCATGGCTGGACAAGTCGCCGGTCAAGTCGATCCGCTACCGCCCGAGCTGGCACAAGTATGTGTACGCCGTGTTCTTCTTCTGCTTCCTGTCGCTGGGCTACCTGGGTACCCTGCCGCCGACCGAAGGCCGCACGCTGTTCTCGCAAGTATGCACCCTGCTTTACTTTAGCTTCTTCCTGTTCATGCCTTGGTGGAGCGCCATGGGCACGTTCAAGAAGGTCCCGGACCGCGTAGTGTTCCACGCGCACTGATCGCCGCCTCCCGCTAAAGTACACAAAGGACATTACATGAATTTTTCTAAAAAACTGCTCGCCATCCTGGCCCTGGTGCCAGGCCTGGTACTGGCCAACGAAGGCGGCGTCGCCCTCGACAAGGCGCCCGACCGTTCGAATAACATGGCGGCCCTGCAAAACGGCGCCAAACTGTTCGTCAACTACTGCCTGAACTGTCATAATGCGTCCTCGATGCGCTACAACCGTCTGCGCGACCTCGGTCTGACGGAAGAGCAAATCAAGGCCAACCTGCTGTTCACCGGCGACAAGGTCGGCGAAATGATGACCACCACGATGAACCCGAAGGATGCGAAAGCATGGTTCGGCGTGGTGCCGCCGGACCTGTCGGTGATCGCCCGTGCGAAAGCCTCGGGCGCCGGCAGCGGCGGCGACTACCTGTACACCTACCTGCGCACCTTCTACAAGGACGACACCCGCCCGACCGGCTGGAACAACCTGGTGCTCAACAACGTGGCGATGCCGCACGTGTTGTGGGAACTGCAGGGCGTGCAGAAGCTCAAAACCAAGGAAGTGGCCGACCCGCACGAGGAAGGCAAGAAGATTCATCAGTTTGACGGCTTCGAAGTGGTCACGCCGGGCAAAATGCAAAAGCTGGAATATGACACTGCGGTGGCCGACTTGGTCGGTTACATGGAGTGGATGGCGGAGCCTGCAGCGCAGACCCGCAAAAAACTGGGCGCATGGGTGGTGCTGTTCATGGCCGCGTTCGCCTTCCTGGCATGGCGCTTGAACGCGTCGTTCTGGAAAGAAGTTAAATAATCGAGAGTGCCGGCTTGCCGGCGCTTGTTTTGCGATGCCCGCGTTGGCGGGCGATCGATCCGGGGTGATCCGTTCGCGGCTTCACCCCCTTTGTTCTTCTAAGGAACTATAAAAATGATGGTTCTCTATTCGGGTACAACCTGCCCATTTTCGCAACGCTGCCGTCTGGTCCTGTTTGAAAAAGGCATGGACTTCGAAGTGCGCGATGTCGACCTGTTCAACAAGCCGGAAGACATCTCGACCATGAATCCCTATGGTCAGGTGCCCATCCTGGTGGAACGTGAATTGATCCTGTACGAATCGAACATCATCAATGAGTACATCGACGAACGCTTCCCGCACCCGCAGCTGATGCCGGCCGATCCGCTGATGCGCGCGCGTGCGCGCCTGATGCTGTTCAACTTCGAGAAGGAATTGTTCGTCCACGTGCACGTGCTGGAAAGCGAACGCGCCAAGAGCAACGACAAGAGCCACGACAAGGCGCGCGCGGAAATCCGCGACCGCCTGACCACGCTCGCGCCGCTGTTCCTGAAGAACAAGTACATGCTGGGCGATGAGTTCTCGATGCTGGACGTGGCGGTCGCGCCGCTGCTGTGGCGTCTGGATCACTACGGCATCGAACTGTCGAAGACCGCCGCCCCGCTGATGAAGTACGCCGAGCGCATCTTCTCGCGTCCTGCCTACATCGAAGCGCTGACGCCGTCGGAAAAGGTCATGCGCCGTTAATCGGACGCAGACCGATTTACTTGAAGTCTATCGGCGCGTTTGCCGGCCTTAGCGGGCGGCGCGCCGGGTTCTACTGCAGTCTGGAAGACCATGTCTGAAATCTCAACCAAGCCCTACATGCTGCGCGCCATTTATGAGTGGTGCACGGACAGCGGCTATACGCCCTACCTCGCCGTCAAGGTCGACGCCTCGACCACGGTGCCGATGGAATATGTGAAAAAAGGCGAAATCGTCCTCAACATCAGCTTCGGCGCCACCTCGGGCCTGAAGATGGACAACGACAGCATCCGCTTCCATGCGCGCTTCGGCGGTGTGTCGCGGGAGATCTACGTCCCGGTCAACAACGTCATGGCGATCTATGCCAACGAGAACGGCCAGGGGATGGCGTTCGAGCCGCAACTGGGCTTTGCCGAGCCGCCTGCCGACGAGGAAACCAGCGCGCCGGCACCGGTATTGGCGGCTGTTCCAGCGCCCGCGCAAGAGGCCAAAACCGAGGCGCCAAGCGCCCCGGACGACGATAGCGACCCGCCAAAAAAGGGTGGTCGGCCTACTCTCACGCGAATTAAATAGCGTATAATTCGCCCCGTACAAGTTTCGCCGACTTAGCTCATTTGGTAGAGCAGTTGATTTGTAATCATCAGGTGGCCAGTTCGAAACCGGCAGTCGGCACCAGCAATATCCTGCAAAAGCCCAGCCCTCACCGGCTGGGCTTTTTGTTTTTCAATGCAGGCCGCTACCGTCGGTAAGACGATCTCGTTGCCGCACTACTCCCGCATAATGGCCTCCGCCAAATCCTTTGGATAGGCGCTTCGTCCGTCGACAATAACTGAATGGCTCCAGCACAGTCGCGGCCGATCGCCGCAAGCAGCCGATAAGGCTCAGTCCCCTCCGTTCTGAAACGCTTCGCAATTCGCCGACGTATCCTGTCGCTGTCGGGCAGCAGATTGTCGAAATAGTTTTCCACCACCGGGCCGCGATGCGGCGCATTCCCCGGCTGGAAAGGCAATGAAAGCGACAGCGGACGTCCCCGCTCATCGCCACGCCACTCGTCAAAATAGGTCAACGTATTGCTTGCGTCCGTGGCATCCCAGTAGCCGACAGGCGTGCCGTTGAGCCAGATATTCAGCCGCTGGGCATGCGCGCGCCGTCCCATGCTACCAAGGCTCCATCTTCTTGGTTGGCGGGAGCACTTTGGATGGCGCGGCCACACTCACCTTCTTGGACTTGGTTGCTGGTACAGGCCGGCTACCTGCCGGCGCACGGTCCGGCATAGCATCCAAGATCGCCGTTTCACCGGGCTCACCGTTTTGAGCCAACACGATCTCCCCACCGAGCAGGCGCAGAATCGTGAACAGCCGCTCGACGCTCGGGGCGGCTGGGTTCGCCTCGATCTTTGCGTAGCTCTGTTGAGTCACTCCAAGCAATGCGGCCACCTGCGCCTGTGACATGCCGGCATGCTTACGGAAGCCGACAAGTAGTGGCCGTATCTGCTGCAAAGTTCGGATGGGGTAATCCATGACCAAGCTCCATTCATCCCTTACTGGGTAGGAGCTGTAAATTCAATTTACAACTTATAAGGTGTAACTATGTCCCCGGTCTGATCCGAAACCGGCAGCCGCATCCTTTCGCTTGGGCCGAGTGACCCACTGCTAACGCGCCACGTCCGCTGCTTGTTCAGCTGGCATGGACGGGCCGATATTTCGTCCCAGGAAAGCTTCGATGTGCTTCCACAGATCGATGCGGTTGGCCTGGGTTTTCCAATCGGTCACGCTGGGCGCATAGGTCAGCCATTCCACGCGGGGATTGGTGGCGCTGAGCTTTTCGTAGAACTTGAGGCCATCGGAGAACGGCACGCGTTGGTCTTCCTTGCCGTAGGCGAGCAGCACTGGCTGGTGTATGCGCGCTGCGTTCTGTAGCGGCGAAGCGTCGTTGAACTGTGCCGCGTCCAGCTTTGGATCTCCAACCATGGCGTGGAGCTCCGTCGTTGGGCGTGCGACGGCAAGACTATCCCCATAGTACTTGAATATGGCGCCGATATCGGTGATGCCGGACCAACTGATGCCGCATTTGAATACCTGCGGATCGCGGATCAGTCCCATCATCGCGGCATAACCACCGTAGCCCGGACCCGCGATGCAGACGCGCGCTGGATCGGTATAACCCTGCTGCACCGACCATTTGACTGCATCGGCAATATCGTCCTGGATGCCGCGCCCCCATTGTTTGGCGCCAGCCGCACTATGGGCGCGGCCAAAGCCGGCCACGCCTCGCGGATCAGGCCGGAGCACAAGATAGCCGCGCGACGCCAGGAACTGCACTTCGTCGTTCCAGGCCCAGGACCCATTGCGCGTCCACTGCGTCTCCCCCATCAGCACGACGGTCGGCAGCATCTTCTTCGGTCCTGCGGCGGGAACGGTGACATAGGCCGGTATCTTCATGCCGTCGCGTGCTGGATAACGGATCATCTCCGAGGTCGCCATGCGCATGACGTCAAGGTCGGGATGGGCTGCGCCCAGCATCAACAACGTCTTGGTCTCCCGGTTGTAGAGCAGGTAGATATGGCTGTGCACATCCGAGTAGCTGTCGATGACCACGAAAGGTGTCGTATTGTGATCGCCGTACGAGAGATTGTTGACCCTGCCGGGCAGCAGCGCATCGACGTCGGCCTGCAGCTGCTTCATTTCTTTGTCGAACCACACCGTGGTTTCGCTTTCGAGATTGAGCCTAAAACCCAGCATCCGTTTTTCGTCCACCAGGAAGTGACCATTAGCGTCGAAACCTGGCGCCGTGATGAGCGGCCCGGGAATGATGGCATTTTTTTTCAGGTCGTAGCGATAGACGGACGATTCGTTGGCGCCGTTGTAGGCGCGTATGTACAGCATGCCATCGGCGAACAGCAGCGGCTCGAAAGCTTCCGGGCTCAGCGGGCTAAAGGCGGCGATCTGGCGCCAGTTGCCGTCGTCCTCGTAAAACACAACGTTTTCGTCTTTGCGCCTCGCTACGGCGATGCGCGGTTCGCCGTCGGCGTCGATCAGCCAATTGAAGGTTTCGAGGGGCGCACGCATGGCGGTGCGCGCGCCATTGCGGGTGTTGAGACGCACCAGCTCGACCCGGTCCTCCCAGCTCTCCACCGCGAACATGGCCTCCTGCTTGCGCGCGGCGAAACCATGAAACGCCGAGCCAGTCAGTGTGGTGTTGTTGTAGGAGGAATCGGTATCGGCAAAGGAGCGTGGCGGCTTTACGGTTTTCGCCAGCGTGGAAAACTTGCCGCCATCACGGTCAACCGCATACAGGCCCGGTACGCCGATGCCGCCACCATGATCGACGTTGATCACCGAAAAGGCCAGGCGCTTGTCGCTCAACCAATAGAAGTGTTCGATATCGGCGTTGGCATAGTTGGCCACAGCTTTCTGCTCGCGCGTCTCAATATTGAGGATCACCAGCATGCTGCGGCCATTTGGCGACTGCGTGCGCATCGCAACGTAATGGCCATCGGGGGAGATGGTGGCGCCCGTCATGACGGGTCTTTTGAAGAAACCCTCGATCGGAAGGAGAGCGGGCTCCGCAGCTAGCGCCCCGCTGATTGCGAGCGAGCAGGCGATGAGCACGGCCGAGCGCCAGGGGGCTGAAGTCATTGTTGATAAATATGGATGCTGGGAAATTAATTTTAGCAGAATACCAGCCCAGCAAAAGGCTTTTAACATCAGCGCCTGGCATGCGCCATGACAGGCAGCGCACAGCCCGAGGCACACGATTAAACGCGGATTAAGGCAAAAGCCCAGCCCCCCGCCGGCTGGGCTTTTTGCTTTCCATATAGTCAAAAATGCAATAGCATGACTGCGCCTTCGACCACTGGAACACCACTCATGCCGCCGTCCCGCACACTGATCGACCGCAGCCTGCGCACCGCCATCTTTGCTTCCTTGCTGGCTTTTTACGGACTGGTCGTGGTGCCGGCCACAATGAAAGCCATCCACAACGGCGAAAAGATGGCCGAACCGCTGCCGCTGGCCGAGCGCGATGCGCTGGTCGACCGCACGCTGTTTTCCGTGCGTGAAAATTACGTCCTGCCAGAGAAAACCCCGCTGGTCGAAGCCGAGCTGCGGCGCCGCCAGGCAGACGGTAGTTACGCCGAGCTGGACGAGGGCCACGGCCTGGCCAGAAGCATCTCGCAAGACATGCAGGTGGCCGCGACGGACCTCGAATTGAAATTGGAATATCTGCCCCTGCCGGCCGCGGGCGAAACGCCGCCCGGAACGGTGCGGGATGTCGAGCCGGTCGAGTCGTGGCCGCAAAGCTGGCTCACCAGCGCGCAACGCGCCATGGGCGACGGCGGGGTCTGGAACGTGCAGATCCTGGAGGGGAATGTCGGCTTCCTGTAGATCCTCAAGTTCGATCACTTCTACAACGCGCGCGACAAGTACGCCAGCGCGATGGACAAGCTCAAGGACACGCGCGCCATCATCATCGACTTTGGCCAGAATGTCGGCGGCTGGCCCGAGGCGGCCAATACCTTCGCGAGCTACTTCTACGACCAGCGCACGCACCTGGGCGATATCTACTACCGCAAGGACCAGCTGACCGTGCAGAATTGGACCGATGCGCAAACGATCGGCCCACGCTACGGCAGCCAGCGGCCGGTGTACATCCTCACCTCGCGCAATACCCATGGCGCGGCGGAGGCGCTGGTCTACGCGATGCAGCAGACGGGCCGGGCCACCGTCGTCGGCGGCCCCACGATGGGCAGCGCCCACCTGGCGGACCGCTTCCCGCTATCGGAACATTTCCAGGCCTGGGTGCCGGTGGCGCGCGCCATCGATGCCACCACCGGCGGCGACTGGCAAGAGAACGGTGTACGCCCCAACGTGGAATGCCAGCGCTGCGATCCCAAGCGTGTCGCGCACAATCTGGCACTTCGCGGGACGAAAACTCCGTAGCAAAGCCGGCCTGCGGCGAACAGTTACTTCTGCTGCAGCAAGGCCAGGAATACCTCGGCGACGTGTTGCGGGCCCTGGTCGATTTGACGGCCGCGTCCCAGCAACATGCTGCCTTCCAATGCGGACAGCAGGAAGTCGGCCAGCATCTGCGGCGGACAGGTGAGCTTGATCTCGCCAGCCTGCGCGCCCTGCTTCAGCACATCCGCCAGCCACGCGGCGTTATGCTCAAAAAACCGCCGCACCTCGACATGCACCACGTCGGGAATCGCGTTCGATTCGGCGCCGAGCATTCCGCAAATGCACAGGCTGCGCTCAGCGGCAAAGGTTTCCGAGAACAGATCGCAATACGCTTGCAGCCGGCCGGCCGAACTCGTGTGACGCCGGACTATCTCCTCCAGCCGCTCCGCAAAGCGATGCGTGTAGCGCTGCACGACAATCACGCCCAACTCGCCTTTGGTCGGAAAATGATGATGCACGCTCGGCTTGCGTATCCCCACCATCCGGGACACATCCTCATACGAGAAGCCGTTGTACCCCACGCTCCGGATCAGGCTTTCCGCCGCATCGACGATGCGTTCCGCCGCCGGCGTAATTTCGCTGAAGTGCTTCATCTGCCTCGTCATCCCGGGTGAGCCTGCTAACTAGTTGGCAGGATTGTATAGAGCCGCTTTTTCAACGTCAAACCACGGCGGCGGAAAGCAGCCGGCCTTGCCACGCAAGGCGCACGGTCCCGAGCAACAGGCCTCCGACGACCAGGCTGGCGCCGGCCAGCGTCAACGGGGCCAGCACCGCTGTCAGCGTGCCCGGCGACCGTTCATGCAGGCGCAGCGTCAAGTTGGCCAGCGCCGCCACGCCAAAGCTGAACGACCAGTACGACGGCGCGAAACGCTGTTGCAAAATCCACGGCAGCAGGCGCAGTGCGAGGGCAGCCTGGTATAAGCCATAGCCCAACAGCATCTGCACGAAAAAATCGGCCGACTCCGGCCGCAGGCCGGTATAGCAGACGCCGGCCACCACCGCCGGTGCGAGCTGTATCCCCAACAGCGGCCGCTGCGCCTCGGGCAACGGCGTATGCGTGGCTGCGCGGCCGAGTATCATCGATTCCAGCGCCAGCCATGAGAACATGCCGGCGCCGAAAAATAATACGCCGAGCTCGGTCCATCCAAACGCCGCGCTGGACATGCCCGCCACCAGGTTCTGCCCCACCGCCGGCAGATAGACTGCCGCGGTAACGTTCGCCGGCGCATTGCCGCCTTTCCAGAAGCGTCCGTATATCCACAGCCCCAACACCATCTGCCAGGCCAGCGCGGCGATCCACAGCGCCAGCCCCGCCGGCCGCGACCAGGCCAGCAGCGTCACCGAGGCCAGCATGGTCGATATCGGCCCCAGCGTCGCCAGCGACGAAGTCAGCGGATCGTACAACTCCGACCAGGCGGCAGCGCGGCGCACGCACCACTTGCACAAATAGGCCAGCAGCAGCACCGCCCAGATCAGCAGCCCCACCGCACCAAGCCAGTGCGAAGGATGCGCCATGCCGGGCCATAGCCGCCCCGCCACCAGCCACGCCTGCGACAGCGCCAGCACGCCGACGGCCATGCCGAAGAAGGCGACCGGCACGCCGGCCAGGCGATCGATAATTTCGGACACGGAATTCGGCATTGTTTTTCCTTTGAAGATGCGACAACGCGCACGGTCCGTCAAAGGGACCATGCGCGCCAGTCAACCAAGCTCAACAGTATCACGCGCCTTGCTGCAGGGCGGCGTGGGCTTCCAGCACGCGAGCCGTATAGGTCAGTGCGGCGCCCGCGTTCAGCGCGATCGCCACGCCCAGCGCTTCGGACATTTCCTCCAGCGAGGCACCGTGTTCAACCGCCTTCTTCGTGTGAACGGCGATGCAGCCATCGCAGCGCGTGGTCACCGCCACGGCCAGTGCGATCAACTCATGCATTTTCGGTTCCAGCTTGCCGGTCTTGACGGCGGCGCCTTCGACGGTCGCCAGGCCGCGCATGACGTCCGGGGTGATCTTGGCGTAGTCGCCCACTTTGGCCACCAGCGCGTCGCGATATGCGTTCCAGTCCTGCATCATGATGTGTACTCCCTTCGAGGTTGTAAGACCCGCGCCTTCAGGCGGCGCGGGCCGGGCGGGCTGGCTTTACGCTTTGAGGCGGTCGGCCAGCGCCTGTGCCAGTGGGGCGGCGGAGGCAGGGCTCTGGCCGGTCATCAGCGGACCGTCCACCACCACGTTCGGCTCCCAGTTGGCCTTGCTCAGGTAGTTGGCGCCACGGTTCTTCAGCTCGTCTTCCAGCGAGAACAGCAGGTGCTTGTCCAGCTCGATCTCGGCATCTTCGGCGTTCTTGAAGCCGGTCAGGCTCACGCCCTTGACCAGGTATTCGCCGTTGTCCTTCTTGACGTCACGCAGGATGGCCGGTGCGTGACACACCATCGCGATCGGACGCTGGGCGGCGTGGAAGTCCTTGATCAGCTTGAGCAGGAACGAGTCCGACGCCAGGTCCCACAGCAGGCCGTAGCCGCCCGGCACGAACAGCGCGTCGAAGCCGGTGTAGTCGATGTTGCGCAGCTTGCGGGTATTCTTGGCCGCGTACAGCGCCACCGGATCCTTCAGGAAGCGCTCGGTGTATTCGGTGGTGAACGGTACTTTGTGGCTCAGCAGGTCGATCGGCGCTTCGCCCCCCTGCGGCGAAGCCAGCACCACTTCGTAACCGGCTTCGGTCAGGATGTAGTACGGTGCCGCCACTTCGGTGAACCAGGTGCCTGTGTGCTTGCCGCTGATGCCCATTTCGTCCAGCGAGCTCATCACCAGCAGTACGCGTTTTTGTTTGTTTCCAGTTGCTTTCATGATCTTACCCTTTCGATAAAGCGCTTACATACCAACTAGTAGGTAGGTTTCTGCGCGAAAAAAACACCATCACCGCCACCCGAAGAAAAACTACTTGGAGCCATTACCGCGTTGCGTTGACAGGTACCCATTATGTCCTTGCAGAGCCTGACAAACAAACCACTTAATCTGTCAGGCGCTGAAAGAAAAACTTTATGCTTCGGCCGCCAATAGGCCGATGGAGGAAAATCCCAGGTGATGCATAAACTCACGCAGGATCAACAGCGTGGCGGCAAACGCGTTGTCGTCGGGGATGCCTTCATGCGCCGCCGGCTTCCCCTGCACGACCGCCGCCAGGCGGCTGAATACGCGCTCCATCGCATCCAGGCCGAGGGACATGTCATCGCCCTCCGGTACGCCGGCAAGCAAGGCGATGCGGCGCAATTCGCCATCCGCCGAGTACAGCTTCGACGCCGGCGGCAACATGCCGTGTGCCTTGATGATTTCATCTTCGACCGGTTCGATGGCGATCTCGAATTCCAGCCGGCCAGGCGGCGACTGCTTGAAGTAACCGCGCGAGGTCCGCATCGAACCTATCGCCAGCGTGCGCACCGCGTCCGCGGCCGGACCGCCGCCGACGGCGACCGCAATTTCCTCCTCGCCGATATGGAGTACCGTAATCTGTCCGACGCTTCCAAGCCGGGAGCGTATAGCTGCATAGTGCTGAGAGATATTCATAGTTGTTTAACGCATGGAGACGAATTCTTCCGCAGCGGTCGGATGGATCGCCACGGTGTTATCGAAGTCCCGCTTGGTCGCGCCCATCTTCAGCGCGACGGCAAAGCTGTTTCATGGTCAACACCATCCGGAACTTGACGTCGCCCGACTTCATCCGGCTGTAGGCCTCGGCGGCCTGCTCAAGCGGCATGATCTCGATGCGCGGCCGCACGCCGGCCAGCACGCTGAAGTCCAGCGTCTTTTCATTGTCGTATGGCGAGCCGGTGATCGAGCCTTGCACGCTGCGCTCGCCAACCACCAGATGGCCGGCAGAGACCGGCAGCGGATCCTTGCCGGCGCCCAGCACCACCAGCCTGCCTCCCGGCGCCAGTCCGCCCATCACCGCCGCCACGGTGGCGGCATGGGCCACCGTCGTGACGATGGCTTGCGCGCCGCCCATGGCTCGCAGCTCGGCCGCCGCGTCCGTTTCATTGCTGTCGATGTAGACGTGCGCGCCCAGCTCCAGCGCATCCTGGGCGATGTCGCTGCCGCGCCCCACGGCGATGACGCGGAAGCCCATGCGCCGCGCATATTGCAAGGCCATGTGGCCCAGTCCGCCGATGCCGAGGACAACCACCGTATCGCCGGCCTGCGCGCCGCTCTTCTTGAGCGCGCTGAACGTGGCCAGCCCTGCGCACAGGATCGGCGCGGCTTCCTCGGCATCGAGCTGATCCGGAATCGAGACCAGTCCGGTGGCGCGGGCCAGCATCATCTCCGCATAGCCGCCGTCGCGCGAGGCGCCGACGAAGGGCTGGTTCCGGCACAACTGGAAATGGCCTTGGCGGCATTGAGCGCATTCATTGCAGTGCCCACCCAGCCGGCCCACGCCCACGCGCTGGCCGACCTTCCAGATGCCCGGCGTGTGCTCGCCCAGCGCCGCGATGCGGCCCACCACTTCATGGCCCGGCACGCGCGGCGGTTGCAGCGCCGGATCGGCACCCTCGATGTCGCCTGTGTCGGCGCCGCAGATGCCGCAGGCCTCCACCTCGATCAGGACTTCGCCGATGCCGGGCGCCGGCGTCGGGCGTTCCACCAATTCCAGCACGCCCGGGCGGCTGATCTGCATGGCGCGGTAGGTTTGCTTCATGGTCGTTACTCCTTGGATGTAAAGTTGTTCACGCCGATAGCGGCCGCCTCAATGGCCCCCGCCACATAACCGGGAAAGCGTGGCGACCATTCGCTGGCGATGCCGGTCAAGCGTCCCTGCCATGGACCGGTGTTGGCGGCCGCCGCAGGCGCGTGGCCGTGATCGCCGCCGGCGTCGAGATCGGCGGCCGTGGCGGTCCAGCGATCCTGCGCCCAGTCCTTGATGATCTCGAAGCGCGGCTCCGCCGCTTGCGGCCCGAACAGCCGGCCCAGTTGCGCGCGGCACTGCGTCAGCAGCGCATCCTCGGACAGGCGCTGGCGGGTGCGCGCCGGCACGCCCAGGAAACCGAACAAGGCCGCGCTGCCATCGGGCATCGAAGCGTCATGGATCTCGCCCATCGGTCCGCTGCCGCTGCGCGCCGAGCCGGACAAGCCCTGCCCGCGCCAGAACGGCGTGTCGTAGATGGCGAGATACTTCGCGTGCGGGGCCATCCAGGTCGCCGTCCCGCGCCACTCGCGCACCAGCGGCGCGGGCAGGGCCGGCTCGAACGCGATGGCGCCGGCGGCCAGGCGCGGCGGCAAGGCCAGCAGCACGTGCGCGACGCGCCAGGTCATGACGTGGCCATCCGCGTCTTCGCTGTCAAGCTCGACGTGCGTGTCCGTGTTGCGCACGCGGCGCACGGCCTGGCCGGTGACGATGCGCGCGCCGTCGAGCGTGGCGTACAACGCGTCGGTCAACGCATTCATGCCACCGACCAGGCGCATCGATTGCGGCGCGCTGACGTAGCCGCGCATGCGCACCGGCGCCTCGCCGGGTGCGCGCTCAACCATCATGTCGCCTTCGTCATGCTGGGCGAAGCGTTGCAGGCCCAGCTCGTCGATGAGGTCATGCAGCTCGCGCTGATGGTCGGGCCAGAACCAGGTGGGGCCGAGGTCGAAGCGGTCGATGGCGGCGGCGCCCGATGTGCCGGGCGCGTGCACGGCGGCGATGCGGCCGCCGATGACATCCCGCGCTTCCAGCAGGACGACGTCGCGGATGCCACGGCGCTCCAGCAAGTGCGCGGCGTACAGGCCGCTCAATCCCGCGCCGACGATGACGATGCGTGCGTGTTCCATGCTTATCCTTTCAAGCGCATATTGGCCAGATGGCGGACCTTCAGGTAGACGGTCGCCCCCTGTTCGCCGGCGACGATGGCGGTCAAGGCTCCCGCAGGCAAGCGCATCCAGCTGCGCGGTGCGTAGGTTTGCTGCTGCGCGACGACATCGCCTTCCAGCACCAGCAATTCCAATCCGCCCTCGGCGTCGGCCAGCAGCGCACCATGCGGCGCAAGACGTTGCAGGCTGACCTGTTCGGACGCGTCGGAAAACAGCGGACAAATCTCGCGTCCCTGTTCGACCCGCCAGGAGGTCGGATCGCACGTATCGATGCGCACATAGGGCTGCTCCGGCGTCGACATCTGCCGCAGTTTCACAAAGATGATGGCGCCTTCGCCGCTGGACGGCTGATGGCTGGAGCCCGGCGGATTACGCAGATACCAGCCGGCGGGATAATCCAGGCCGCCTTCGGAGAAGGTGCCGTCGAGGACCAGTATTTCCTCGCCACCGGGATGCTGATGGCGCGGGAACGAGGAATGCGGGGCGTAGCGCACGATGCTGGTGGCGCGGGCCTGCTCGGCCCCGACACGGTCGAGCATCACGCGCTCCACGCCATCCTGAGGCGAGGCCACCCACTGATACTGGTGGGGCGCCATCGCGACGGGACGGGAGAAGTCGGCGTTGATCAGCATAGCGTTTAGCTTGCGTAGACGCGCACGTCGGGCGCGGCGTCGAGCAATGACTTCAGGCCGCCCACCACATCGGCGTTGAACAGCGCGCTTTGCAGATAGGCGTTGGCGTGTTCCACGGTGTCGAAGCCGTGCAGCACTTGTACATCCTCATCGCGGACCAACAGTTCCTTGGATTGCGCGCCGGCGATGGTGTCGAGGAAGGGCGCCTTGTACTTCTGATAGACGGCAGCGGCGGCGGCGCGGTTGGCGTTGGCGATCTTGAGGATGATTTGCAGGTAGGCCATGTGATGCTCCGGTTGAGTTAAGAAAAACCATTGTGCGCCGCCTGGACAGCCCGGACAAATCAGATTAACTGCTAGTCATTGAAAGAAAATATTGATCGTGAAAATTGCCCCGCGCGTAGAATGACGTTATGAAAACACCCATCCACCTGAACGCCTTGCGCGCCTTTGAAGCCAGTGCCCGGCACCAGAGTTTTTCGGCGGCCGCTGCGGAACTCAACGTCACGCCGGCGGCGGTGGGGCAACTCGTGCGCACTTTGGAGGACTGGCTCGGCGCACCGCTGTTCCACCGGAACGCCGGCGGCAAGTCCCGGCTGGTGACGACCGAAACCGCCGAGCGCGCCCTGCCCGACCTGCGCGCGGGCTTTGACAAGCTGGTGTCCGGCCTCGAACGCCTCAAGGAGGGCGGCCTCGCCGGCGTGCTGACGGTGACGGTCAGTCCGGCCTTCGCCGCCAAATGGCTGTTGCCGCGTATCGAAAGATTCCACGCCATCTGCGCGGACACCGATGTGCGCCTCGATACCAATCTCAAAGCCGTGGACTTCGTCGCCCAGCGCATCGACATCGGCGTGCGATACGGTACCGGAAGCTGGCCGGGACTGACGGCGGACAAGTTGCTGGACGAGGAAATCTATCCCGTCTGCTCGCCGGAATTCCTGCGCAAGAACCCACGCTTGCGCAAACCGGCGGACCTGGCGCAGCACATGCTGATCCATGACCTGTCGATGGACGGCCATGCCGATTTCCCCACCTGGGATGCATGGCTGCGCAAAGCCGGCGTCAGCAACGCCGCCGCCTCACGCGGCATGAAGATCAACAACTCGGCGGCGGTGCTGCAGGCTGCGGCGGAAGGCCAGGGCATCGCCCTCGCCCGCAGCGTGATGGCGCGTGACGACCTCACCTCCGGACGGCTGGTGCGCCTGTGCGGCGACATCAGCTTCCAGTCGCCGCTGGCCTACTACATCGTCTACCGGCCCGAATCGGCCAACTTGCCGAGGCTGGCGACGTTTCGCCGCTGGCTGCTGGACGAAGCTTATGCGACGCCTTTGGCGACCACCAGCTTCAGCGGCGAGATATCCAGCGGGGACGCTAGGTAAGGTGGCACCGTCGCCATGATTTGCGCGGCGGCTGCATCCTTGTAGTGCGCGTCGCGGCCGGCGGCATCGGTAAAGACATCAACGATATAAACGGTATCCGGATCGGTTTCCGATTGCAGGATCAGCCACACCAGCAGCGGCTGCTCCGTCTTGGCATGCGGCAGGGCGGCCGCGACGAGGCGGGCGACTTCATTGCCCTTGCCCGGCTGGGCTTTGAAAGTAACGATTGCGGCGGTTTGAGACATGGTATTTCCTTTGAAGTGGGTTTTCTGTCGATGCCCAATTCGCATTGGGGCAGGACTTCATTCTGAAGTCCGGTCCAAAGTAACGGGGGTGGCAATCCAGCCATATTTCGTGCCGTATTCGCCAACTTGGTTTCCGGAGGTGAGATGAAGGTGGTCATACTTGGCTTTGACGGATGCATGTCGTCCGCAATGGTCGGCTTGCTGGACATGTTCGAATTGGCCCGCCACGCGGTCAGCCGGTCCGATGCTTCGGACAAATCCGGCCAGAGCTTGCCAAGGCAACAGTGGGAAGTCGTGTCCGCGACGGTGGATGGCAATCCCCTGCGCGATGGGCAAGGCCGCGAGGTGGCCGTGAACATGGCGGCGACCGACATCAGCCGCTGCGACGCGGTGCTGATACCGGGCCTGGTCCCGGGCCTCGACGGGCTGCCGCAGCGATCGCCGGAAATGCGGCAGATCGGCGCGTGGCTGCGTGCCCAGCACGCTCACGGCGCATTGATCGGCGGCTCTTGCGCGGGTGTCTTCGTGCTGGGCGAGGCGGGACTGCTGGACGGACGTCGTTGCACCACCACCTGGTGGTTCCAGGACGAACTCAAGCAGCGCTATCCGAAGGCCGTTTTCATGTGGGGCTCGCCGCTGTTGGAGGACAGGCGTGTCGTGAGCGTGGGCGGTCCGCTCTCGTGGGTGGATCTTGCGCTGCATTGCATCCGGCAGCTGGCCGGGCCGGAGGTGGCCCGCATCACCGCCGATTTCGCCGTGGCCGACAACGCGCCCTTGAATCATGTGGTCTATGCGCCCAACGGTTATGTGCGGACCCGCGATCCCTTCCTCTTTGAAGCCGAGAACATGGTCCGCCAGACGCCGCATCTTTTGACGGCAAGCGCCCTGGCGGCCTTGCTGGCGACCAGCGAACGAACGCTGCACCGGCGGCTGAAGGCCCTGGTCGGCGAATCGCCTAAAGCCTTCATCACCCGCGTCCGCCTTGAAACGGCGCGCGTGCTGCTGGAAAAAAAGGCCAGCAACGTCAAGCGCATCGCCCAACAAAGCGGTTACGCCGATGAGAGCAGCTTCCGCCGCGCCTTCACCCGCTTCATGGGCATGAGCCCCAACGCGTATCGGCAATGGGTTCAGCAGAGGGATGGGAACGGCGTCTGAACGAACCAGCGGCGCAGCGCTTCCTGCAAACCATTGATGCCGTCTTCTGCGGCGATCCAGGCGACGCAGGCATCGGGACGGATCAGCATTGACGGCCCGGCCTCGACCGCGACGCAGCGTATTCGTGGCGTCGCGGCGGCAACCAGCCGGGACGCCTCGCCTCCGCTTGACGCGTCGAGCAGAACGCCCATGCCATCCTGCATGCAATCGTAAAGCGTAACGCCGGGGCCTGTCTCCCGGTCGCCCAGCAGGCGGCCGACGCCGTCCTGATCCGACTCCAGGTCGTAACGGGTGGACAGCCCGCTCATCAAGCCGCCGATCAGCCGGTTGACGTCATCGAACTGCATCAGGTTCGCCATCAGGTCCCGCATCGCGCCCGCTTGCGGATCGGGCCGCATGATCGCGAGCTGGGCCAGGGTGTTGGCCAGCACCGCCTCGGCGGCGGGGCGGCGCTCGGCCGTGTAGGTGTCGAGCAGGCTGTCGGGCATTTCGCCGCGGACCACCGCAGCGAGCTTCCAGCCGAGATTGGCGGCGTCCACCAGCCCGAGGCTCATGCCCTGGCCGCCGAACGGCGTGTGGATATGCGCCGCGTCGCCGGCCAGCAGCACCCTGCCCCGGCGATAGCTGTCGACCAGGCGCGTGTTGTCGGTCCACCGGTTGCCGCTCTCCATCGTCCGCACCCGCACATCGGCGCCGCTCACACGGCGCAGCACGGCCTCGATCTCCTCGCGCGTGACCGGCCCCTGCCGGTCCTCCGGCGGACCGCTGAAGTCCAACATGAACAATCGGCCCTGGAAGGCCCCAAACGAGAACACGCCGCCGGATGTGCGCCGCCAGCCTGCCGGCAGCAAGCGGTCGGGATGGTCGATCTCGACCACGGCCTGGTAGAGCGTCAAGGTGGGCGGCGTGCCGGGGAAGTCGAAGCCGGCCATCTTGCGGACGAGGCTGCGCCCGCCGTCGCAACCGAGCAGGTAGGAGCAATGGATGCGTCCCTCGCCGGCCGGCGCGGTCCACGCCACCTCGACGCCGGCCGCCCGCTGGTCAAAGCGGATGACGTCGTGCTCGCGCCGCACCTCGATGCCCAGCGCGCGGGCACGCTCGGCCAGCATGGCTTCGATGGCGTGCTGGTCCGCCGGGTGGGACCGACGTTCCGGCTCCGCCTGCGCATCCTTCCGGATCAGCGACAGGCCGGCGAAATGGCCGCTGAATTTCGACGTGCGGCCACGCAGCTCCGCGACCGCCGGCCCCATGGCCTCGAAGCTGCGCGCTTCGGCGTCGGCGATGGCCGCGCCCATGCCCCGGCGCCGCAGCGCTTCGCCGCCCAGCGGCCCCATCCCCAAGGCCTTGATGACCATGCTCGGGCGCGCCAAGCGCTCCAGCACCACCACGCGCACGCCGCCCAAGGTCAGCTCGATGGCGGCCAGGAGTCCGACCGGTCCCGCACCCACAACGATTACATCGACTTGTTCAATCATATACTCAATCCCAATATGTACTCAGTATATGTAAACTATGCTATCATGCGCCACATGTCAATCCCATCCGATCTCCGCTCCCGCAAACGCCTCGCCACGCGGCAGGGCATTTCCAATGCCGCCACGCGCCTGTTCTTCGAGCGTGGCTTCGACCAGGTGACGGTGGACGAGATCGCGGCGGCCGCCGACGTCGGGCGGATGACAGTGTTCAACCATTTCCCGCGCAAGGAGGACATGTTCTTCGACCGCGACGAAGAGGGCCGCGAGCTCCTGCGCGAGGCATTGCAGCAGCGCGATCCCGGCATCGCACCGATCGAGACCTTGCGCCTGCTCGCCCATCGACTGGCGGAGGAGCAGAGTCCGTATGTCTGTTTCACCGCCGGCAGCCAAAGCTTCATCGCGACCATCGACAGCAGCGAGACCCTCAAGGCCCGGGCCAGGGCGATACGTGACGAGATCGCGCAAGTGGTGGCGGTGGCGCTGTCCGAATGCGCGGGCCGGCAACCGGATGACGCCGACGCCCAACTGGCGGCCTCACTGCTGCTGGCGACATGGAGCGTGGCGCTGCTCCAGGCGCACCAAGCCTATCGGCGAAGCCAGGATCCAGCGGCGGCGAAGGCCGTCTTTCTCGCGATCGTGGACAAGGGAACCATTGGATTAAACGTTGCGCTGGCGGATACGCCCTACGTTTAGCATTCCGCGAAACAGTCCAGCAGATTGATTTCGCTTGAGCGGCCGCAGCCCCGAGCGACCATTTCGGCCATAGCATGAAGCGGCCATGGCCGAGAAAAAAATCATCAATACGGTTTATAAAATTTCCGACAAGCGCGGAAATGGGCTGTTGCGCCGCGAAGTCTGGGTGGATGGAAAAGGACAGGTGACCCGCTACAATCTGGCGTATATTAATCACAATCTGGCAAGCGCTGCGGGAGCAAAAATGAATACTGTGACCATCAAGATCGCAAACGTGGACGACTTCTTCCAGCATGGCCGGCGAATCGCTCAGCTCGCCGACCAGCAGATGGTACTGCCCAACGAAAGCAGCATCAGCTTCGAAGATCCCGCCGATCTGCACAAGTTATTGGCAATCGTAGACGAACTTGAATTGGCAACGTCATCGCGACATCACGAACGGTGATCCTGGCCTACTCGTACCGGGCAGCCAGGCGCTGCCATTCAGGATCGTCCTTGAGTTGCCGGATCACCGGCGCGATCTTTTCATAGACCTCCGCCTTGGCGCGCGGCACCAGGAAGTGGCGTTCGGTCAGGCTGGATGGCAGCTCGTGCAGCTGGAACTTGTCCGCCTCCATCGCGTGCACCTTCATGTAGTAGCGCACCACCGACTGCGCGGCGATCACACTATCGACCCGCCCCACCCGCAGCTTCTCCAGGCTGTGCTCGTCGCTGGGAGCGTCGTTGCGGACCAGGCCTTGCCGGCGTATCCATCCGTCCAGCTCGGGATAGCTGTAGCCCAGCACCAGGCCGACCGTGCGGCCGGTCAGCGCGCCGGAGTTGAAAGGCAGGCCCGCCGGCAGCACGATCACGTACCGGTCAGTGCCGAAGGCCGCCGTCCACAGGTATTTTTTCTCGGCCACGTCGTTGAACCAGTGCGGCATCATGCCGATGACGATGCCGTCCAGCTCGTTGCGCTCCACTTGCAGTTGCAAGCGCTTGCGCGGCAGGTAAACCAGCTTGAAGCTCAACTGGCCGAGCTTCTTGCGGTTCAGGTAGGCCACCAGGTCGGGGTAGATGCCGCTGCCGTCGCCGACCAACAGGGGCGCAACGCGGGCGCTGGTGTAGACGTTGACGAGCTCGCCCCGCGCAGCTCCGTGGAACACGCCAAAGCACAGCATGGACAGTGTCATCAGGAGCTTTCTCATACTGGCAATATAGCACGGAGGAACCGCAAACACAGGGCCCTCGGGGGGCCCTGTGTTCGTTTTAGGACTGGGCGAACGCCAGGAAGTCGGCGTTGAACTTATCCTTGTGCGTATCGGTCAGGCCGTGCGGCGCGCCGGGATAGACGATCAGCTTGGCGTGCTTGACGATGGCGGCCGAGGCCTTGCCGGCGGCGTCGATCGGCACGATCTGGTCGTCGTCGCCGTGGATGATCAGCGTGGGCTTGTCGAACTTTTTCAGATCGTCGCGGAAGTCCGTCTCCGAGAAGGCCTTGATCGAATCGTAGGTGTTCTTGTGGCCGGCCTGCATCCCTTGCGCATACCAGGCCTGGATGATGCCCTGCGACGGCTTGGCGCCCGGACGGTTGTAGCCGTAAAACGGCCCCGAGGCGATATCCAGATACAGCTGCGCACGGTTGGCGACCGAGGCGGCGCGGATGCCGTCGAACACTTCCATCGGCAGGCCGCCGGGATTGGTCTCGGTCTTGAGCATCAGCGGCGGCACGGCGGAAATCAAACCCAGCTTGGCGATGCGCCCGGTGCCGTGGCGGCCGACATACCGCGCCACCTCGCCGCCGCCGGTCGAGAAGCCGGCCAGGATCACGTCTTTCAGGTCCAGCGCCTCGATCAGCTGGGCCAGGTCGTCGGCGTAGTGGTCCATGTCGTTGCCGTCCCAAGGCTGGCTGGAGCGGCCGTGGCCGCGGCGGTCGTGGGTGACGACGCGAAAACCATTGTTAGCCAAGTGGAAGGCTGCCGATTCCCAGCTGTCGGCGTTCAGCGGCCAGCCGTGGCTCAGCACGACAGGCTGTCCGCCGCGTGGACCCCAGTCCTTGTAGTAGATCTGGACGCCGTCGCGGGTGGTGATGGTGCTGGTGGTTTGCGTAACGTTTTGCATGATTTTCTTCCTTTTAGTCGATAGATGGAGTTGAGGTGCTGTGCTACAGTTCCTGGCAAATCTGGCCTTGCGATGGGATGAATCTTAGGCCCGCCGCCGCGTTTGCGGAACAGACAGCCCTGCAAGGTGACTTTGCAAAAATGCAGGCCGCCACCACGAACCGACCCCACCCATGCCACCAACCACCGAATTCGACTGGAACGACATCCCGCTGATCCTGGCGCTGGCCCGCAGCGGCAACATGAGCGCCACCGGCCGCCAGCTGGGCGTGGACGCGTCGACCATCAGCCGCCGCATCGCCGCCGCCGAAAAGTCCCTAAAGCTGCGCCTGTTCATCCGCGATAACACCGGCTACCAGCTCACCGACGCCGGCCAGGTCTTCGTGGCGCACGGCGAGGCGGTGTACGGCAACGTCCAGAGCATGCTGCAGGCCTCGTCCCAGGAGGCCGACGCCACCGCCGGCCCGGTCAACATCACCTCGATCGACTTCCTGTTCGACTACTGGCTGCTGGAGCACGTTCCCGCGCTGCACGCCCAGCATCCCCACCTGCAACTGACGCTGCAGGCGGAAAACCAGAACCTGTCCTTCACCCGCCGCGAGGCCGACTTCGCCCTGCGCCTGGGCAAACCCGGCGAGGACGCGGCGCTGGTCATGCGCAGGCTGGGCGACCTGGGCTTCGCGGTCTACGGCCACGCCGGCTTCGCCGGCATCCCGCGCGAGCGCTGGGGCGAGCAGCCGTGGATCGCCTACGACGACGCGCTGGCCGGCACCGCCGAAATGCGATGGCTGGCGGGGATAGCGCCGACGCGCATCGTGCTCAAGGTGAACAGCCTGAGCACGATGGTGCGCGCCTGCCGCGCCGGCGTCGGCATGGCGCTGCTGCCCTGCATCATGGGACGGCAGGAAGGGCTGGTGCGCATCGGCGAGGGCGTCGAGGTGCTGCGCGACATCTGGCTGCTCAGCCACCGCGACGCCGGCTCCATCGCCCGCTTCAAGACCGTCTCCACCTGGCTGTCGCAGCTCTACGCCGCCAGCCAGGAGTTATTGTGCGGTGCAGCTTTACCCCCCTAATCCGCATTCTGCCCCCCCGTTTTTGCAGTTCGTCACATCCCGGTGGCTGTGCAGAGGGCCCTTGTCTATAGTTCACTCAACGCAAGACAAAACGCAGTGAAACCAACCACCCAAGGAGCTCAAAATGAACATCGCTAAAAACATGGAAGCCATCTTCGTCGCAGCAATCGTGGTCGCCAGCGCCACCTCGTTCGCCACCGCGGCCGTACCAGCCCTGCACACCGCAGCCCCTGCGGCGGCGGTGGTCGCCAAGGCCGACACCAGCAAGATGCAGGTCGTGACCGTCAGCGCCAAGCGCCTGACCGCCGCCGAAAAAGCAGCCCTGTAATTCACGCCGGACGACGGAGCGCATGATGAAAAAATATCTGAAGGCTGCGATGCTGGCCACGGTACTGAGCAGCGGCGCCCACGCCGCGCTGGCCGCCGATGTGATCAGCGAGAACCGCAGCGTCGATGCGCGCGCCGTCAACATCGATCTTGATGGCGTCATCAGCCTCAAGGTCCGGCAAGGTCCAGTCGCGTCGCTGACTCTATACGGAGAGGCTGACGCGCTGAAAAAAGTGACGGTGGAGCAGACGGGCGATACCCTGCACATCGGCACAGTCAAGAGCCGAGGCTTCAGCTTCGGCTTCGGCAACAAGCGGGAACTGCGGGCGGAACTGACGCTGCCGAATCTGCACCAGGTGGTGTCGGGCGGCGTCGGTTCCACGGAAGTGGACGGCTTCAACGGCGACAAGCTGCGCCTGGCGCTGAACGGCGCCGGCTCGCTCAGGGTCAACGCGCAGTACCGCGACGTCGACGTGAAGCTGGGCGGCGTGGGCAGCATGACCGTCAACGCCGGCAGCAGCGACAGCATCGACCTGCACCTGAACGGCACCGGCCATATTGAAATGGCGGGCCAGACCAGGCAGCTGCACGCCAGCCTTGGCGGCGTGGGCGGCCTCGATGCGCAGCAGTTGCGCGCCGACGCGGTGGACGTCGATTTATCAGGACTGGGCAGCGCGTCGGTGTACGCGAAGACCAGCGCGAACATGAAGTTGTCCGGCATGGGCTCGGCCAAGGTGTATGGCAACCCGGCCAGCCGGAACGCCAGCGCCCGAGGCATGGGCAGCATCAGCTGGCAGTAAGGAATGCGGTAGTCCGCAGCAGGAAACACATGGGTGTGTTTTTACCGTCCGAGAGGCTCACTCCTTTCGGACGGATTTTTTTTATTTCAGATAGCGTGACTGCGCCGTGTCGCGCCCCAGCACGATGCGCATGTCGGCGTAGGCCAGCTTGCCGCTCTGCGCCTGCAGCGGCAAGCCCAGTCGCTGCGACAGCGCCTGCGCCAGCAGTTGCTGGTCGCGCTGGTATTCGATGCGGCTGATCGACACCACGAATGGCTTCACGTTGGTCAGACGCGTGGCCTTGATGCCTTCCGCGTCCAGCGTGCGCGCCAGCCGCGCGGCGGCGCCGGTCACGCCGTTGCCGTTGCTGATCTCCAGCTTGACGCCGTGCGCCTCGGCCACCGCCTCCTCGCCGGCGGCGACACGCAACACCTCCACCAGCGCCGCACCGACCCGTCGCACCTCCGTGCGCGGCATCGAGGCGTCGGCCGTGGCCGTGACATTGGCCTGCGCGGCGGCCTCCTTCACCAACGCATAATCGCGCCGCACATCGTGCGCGCGCAGCGTGGCGGCCTGCCGGAACATGGTCGCCGCGCGTTCATGTTCGCCGCCGGCCTCCAGCGCCGCGCCCAGTTGCTCCCATCCGGACGCGCTGGTCGGATCCAGCAGGCAGGCCTGCCCCAGCGCCGCGATGGCGGCGGCCTGCCGGTCCGCCTCCGGTGCCGGCGCGGTCTGCATGCCGCTGCACGCCATCAGTAACGCGCCGGTGCACGCGGCGCCCAGGGTACGTTTCATCATCGCCTCCTATTTCCCCATCAAGGTTGGCAGCATCCGGAAAATCTGGATGCCGGCGGGGCCGATCAACACCAGCATCAACGTCGGGAAGATGCAGAAGATCAGCGGGAACAGCAGCTTCAACGCGATCTTGGCGGCCGCCTCCTCGGCGATCATGCTGCGCTTGGCGCGCAGGTTGTCCGAGTGGACCCGCAACGATTCGCCCATGCTGGTGCCGAAGCGCTCCGACTGGATCAGCATCGCCACCAGCGTGTCGACGTCCTCGACGCCGCTGCGCAAAGCCAGGTTGCGCAAGGCCTTCTCCTTGCTGAAGCCCGCGCGCATCTCCATCAGCGCCAGCTGCAGCTCCTGCGCCAGCGCCACGCTTTTGATGTGGATCTCGCCCGCCACCTTGGCCATCGCGCGCTCCAGGCTCAGGCCCGCCTCCACGCAGACGGTCAGCAGGTCCAGCGCATCCGGAAAGTTCTCGAAGATTTCGCGGCAGCGGCTGACGGCCCTGCGCGACAGGACCACGTTCGGCAGGTAGTAGCCGATGGCCGCCGTCATCAGCAGCAGGTAGACGAAGCCCCTGTTCGCCGCGTTCTCCAGCGTGGCGGCGCCCAGCAGCGCCAGCAGGGACGGAAGCCCCAGCGACAGCAGCGTCTTGGCGGCGAAGTACAGCGATGGCGCCGACGCGCTGCGCCAGCCGGCGTTCATGAAACGGGTGCGCAGCGGCGACCGCTCCCAGCCCTCCTCCGGCAGCGACAGACGGGAGAAGGGCTGCGCCGCATGCGCGACCTTCTCCACCCAGCCGCCCTCCGTTGGCGCCGACGGCTCCGCCGGTCCCATGAAGCCGTTGAGCCGGTCGCGTATCGGCACCGATGAAAAACCCAGCAGCGCCACCAGCGCCACTCCCGCCACCACCGCGAAGACGATCAGGAGGAATACGATCTGCCGGATATCCATGCCGCGCTCCTCACACCCGTATGCGTATCAGCTTGCGCATCCACAGCACGCCGCCCACCGCCATCGCCAGCGTGTACCACGTCAGCGTTATGCCGGCCGGATCGGTCCACAGCACCCGTACGTAGGCGGGATTCACCACCATCATCAGCGCCAGCACGCACAGCGGCAGCAAGCCCAGTATCCACGCCGACATCCGGCCCTCGGCCGACATCACGCGCACCTGCGCCATCAAGCGCAGGCGCGCGCGTATCAGGCGGCTGATGTTGCCCAGGACCTCGGCCAGGTTGCCGCCCGACTCGCGCTGTATCAGCACCGCGATCACCAGGTAGCGCAGATCGGTCAGCGGCACGCGCATCGCCAGGTTGTGCAAGGCCTCGTTCATCGGCACGCCGTAGTTGATCTCTTCGTAGGCGAACTTGAATTCGCCGGCGATCGGCTCCGGCAGCTCTTCGCCCACCATCTGCATGACGTTGGCGAAGGAGTGTCCGGCGCGCAGCGCCCTGCCGAGAAAATCGGCGGCCTCCGGCAGTTGCTGCTCCAGCTTGAGCAGGCGCGCGCGCCGCGTACGCATCAGCATCGCCCACGGCATCGACAGGATCAGCGCCGTCAGCGCGCCCCCCGCCAGCGCGGGCACGTGCAGCATGACCGGCAGCAGCAGGCCGGGCGCGAGCAGCGCCAGCACGCAGGCGATGAACTGCGCCACCGACCAGCGCACGCCCGCCTGCAGCAGCAGCCGGTCCAGCGCGGCCAGGCGGCCGACGCGGCGCAACAGCTTCTCCAGCGCCGGATTGCGGCTGTAGCAGCGCTGCTTGAGAATATCGATGCGTTCCCCGCCGCGCTCCCCGCGCGCCGCCATCAGCCGCAGGCGCTTGGCGATGCGCCGCGCGCCCCTGCCGTGCGCGCCCGACCACCACAGCCAGGCGCCCTCGATCAGCAGGATCACGGCGGCGAACAGCAGCACCTCGAAGGCGGTGAAGATTCCGTCCATGCCGCTACTCGTAGATCTTGTCGGGGTCGAACGCCGTATCGGCCACCGGCACGCCGAACATGCGCAGGCGGTCGGCGAAGCGCGGCCGCACCCCGGTGGCGGAGAATCTGCCCATCACCTTGCCGTTGGCGTCCACGCCCTTTTGCTCGTAGCGGAAGATCTCGTGCATGGCGATCACGTCGCCCTCCATGCCGGTGATCTCCTGCAGGCTGACCAGTTTGCGCGTGCCGTCGGTCAGGCGCGACACCTGCATCACCACCGTGATGGCGGAGCAGATCTGCTGCCGCGTGGCGCGCGGCGTCAGATTCAGGCCGGTCATGCCGACCATGTTCTCCAGCCGCGACAAGGCGTCGCGCGGGGTGTTCGAGTGGATGGTGGCCAGCGAGCCTTCATGGCCGGTGTTCATCGCCTGCAGCATGTCGAGCGCCTCCGGCCCGCGCACCTCGCCGAGGATGATGCGGTCCGGCCGCATGCGCAGCGCGTTGCGCACCAGCGAGCGCTGATTGACCTCGCCCTTGCCCTCGATGTTGGGCGGGCGCGTCTCCAGCCGCACCACATGCGGCTGGCGCATCTGCAGCTCCGCCGCGTCCTCGATGGTGACGATGCGCTCGGCCGCCGGGATGAAGCCGGACAGCACGTTCAGCATGGTGGTCTTGCCGCTGCCGGTGCCGCCGGAGATCAGGATGTTGACCTTGGCCTGGCCCAGCGCCTTGAGCACCTCCATCATCGGCGGCGTCAGGCTGCGGTAGTCGAGCAGGTTCTGCACCGTCAGCGGCGTGACGGCGAAGCGCCGTATCGACAGGATGGGGCCATCGATCGCCAGCGGCGGAATGATGGCGTTCACGCGCGAGCCGTCCGGCAGCCGGGCGTCGACCATCGGGCTCGATTCGTCCACGCGGCGGCCCACGCGCGAGACGATCTTCTCGATGATCTTCATCAGGTGGGCGTTGTCGTTGAAGGTGACGTCGGTCAGCTCCAGCCGGCCGGCGCGTTCGACGTAGACCTGGGCGCAGGTGTTGACCAGGATGTCGGACACGCCGGGATCGGCCAGCAGCGGCTCCAGCGGCCCGAAGCCCAGCATCTCGTGCTGGATGTCGAGCACCAGGCTATGCCGCTCGTGCTGATTGAGCACGATGCGCTCTTCCTCGATGATGCGCTGGACCAGCAGCGCCAGCTCGTGCTTGAACTGCTCGGGCGTGAGGCGCTTCAGGCGCTCCAGGTCGATACGGTCGAGTATCGTCTGGTGCATGCTCTTCTTCAGTTCCTGGTAGGCCGCCGCCGCCAGGCCCGGCGGGCCGTTGACGCCGTGGCGTTTGTCGTCCGGGGAAGCCAGCCGTTCGCGTAAGCTCATGTCATCCTCCGCTGTCTTGGTCAGTCGTTGTCGTTGCGGCCGAACAGGCGGTCGAACAGGCCCTTGCTCTCCGAGACCCGCCGCGCCGTCACCAGTTCCACCAGCTCGGCCAGGCTGCGCGCCACCGCGCTGCTGCGCGACAGCTGCAGCACCGGTATGCCCTGGTTGACCGAGTCGGTGGCCGACAGATAGTCGTTCGGCACCGTGTGCACCACGTCCGCGCCCAGCGCCTGTTCCAGGTCGATCAGCCGCAGCTTGCCGCCCTTTTCGTAGCGATTGACGATCAACCGGATACGTTCGCCGGGGTAGCCCAGCGAGCGGAAGATGTCCAGCAGGCGGCGGCCGTCGCGGATGTCCGGCAGCGCCAGTTGCAGCACCGGGTGGATCACGTCCGCCTGGTCCAGCGCGCGCAGCGAGATGGCGTCGATCTGGCGGCCCACGTCGAGCACGATGAAGTCGTAGTGCTGGCGCGCCAGGCGCAGGATGGCATCCATGTGCTCCGGCTTCATGTCGACCGCGTGATTGGGATCGTCGGCCGCCGCCAGCACGCCGAAGTTCGATGCCACGTGCACCAGGCAGGAATCGAGGAAGGCGCCGTCCATGCGGCTGATCTGCGCGCAGATGTCGGACAGCGTCATCCCCGGCTTCTGGTCCGACACGTACAAGGTGGCGTCGCCGAATTGGCCGTGCAGGTCGATCAGCAGCACCTTCTTGTCGGCCAGCGCGGCCAGCGCGTAGCCGAAGTTGGTCGACAAAAAGGTCGCGCCGCTGCCGCCCTTGCAGGAGATGAAGGCCAGCACCTTGCCGTCGCGCGTCTGGCTCACGCCCGCCGCCAGCTCGATGCGGCTCATCGACTCGTGGAAGGCGCTGTGCACCAGCGGCAGCTGCAGCACCTCGCGCATGCCGGCGCGCATGGCGCGGATCAGCAAGTCCTGCTGCGGCTCGCGCGCCAGCAGCATGAAGGAGGAGGATGGATACAGCTTGCTCAGGCGCTCGACCAGCTCCCCCTCGTCCGGGCCGACGTCGCTGGCATCGAGGATCACCAGTTCCGGCATCTCCGGCAGCTGGCGTTCCACCGCGTCGCGCAGCCCGTTGCGCGACGCCACCAGCTGCACGGCGGGCATGCGCGCGGAACCCTGCGCGGCGACTTCGGCATGCAGCAGGCTGTCCTTGCTGATCATCAGTGCTTTCATATTCATTCCTCGCTTTATCTGCGCGGCTACTTGGTGCCGCTGACGCCGATGGTGAATGCGGACGGCTGCGCCGGCGGTTCGCTGTTGGCCTTCTGATAGCGCTCGTAGGCGGCGTGCGCGGCGCGGCCATCCATGCCGGCGACCGGATCGCGGTTGCGGCCCGCATCCGCGTCGACGGCCTGCTGCGCCAGCGTGACGCGGGTGACGATGCCGAAGTCCCGGTCCCATTGCGGCGTGGTCGGCGTCAGTTGCAGGGCGCAAGAGGCCAGCATGCATGCCAGCGGCAGGCTAAGTAGATGTCGCATAGTCGTATCCCGTTTATTTGCGGTCGGTGCTCGGGGGCGGAGCCCCCTCCATGCGCCCTTCGAGGAAGAGCTGGGCGCGGGTCGGCGTGGTCACGTCGTCGGTCGGCAGCTTGTAGTTCGGCGGCAGCGGCTTGACCAGGTGCGGCGTGACGACGAACAGCAGCTCGGTGCGGTCCTGCTGGAAGTCGGTGCTGCGGAACAGCGCCCCCAGCACCGGCAGCTCGCCCAGCACCGGCAGGCCGCGGATGTTGGTGGTCTGGTTGTTGCTGATCAGGCCTCCGATGGCGAAGCTCTGGCCGTCGAACAATTCGACCGTGGTGGCGGCGCGGCGCGTGGTGATCAGCGGCAGGATGGCGCCGCCCGAGAAGCCGGCCGCCGAGATGCCTATGCCTTCGCGCGAGAGCTCCGACACTTCCGGCGCCACGCGCAGGTTGATGCGGCCGCCGGCCAGCACGGTGGGCGTGAAGTGCAGGCCGACGCCGAACTCCTTCTCCTCCAGCGTGACCTTGTTGTTGTCCTGCGCGACCGGCACGAAGATTTTTCCGCCCGCCAGGAAGCTGCCTTCCTGGCCGCTGATCGCCATCACCGTCGGCTCGGCGAGGATCCGCACCAGGCCATCCTGCTTGTCGGCGGCGATGGCCAGGTGGTTGCCAGTGGCCTTGCCTGCGCTGAGCAGGCCTTTCAACGTCCCGCTGATGAAGTTCGATGCCAGCGTGGTGCTCCAGCTGCCGCCGCCAAAGCCCATCGAGAACCCGGACTCCAGCTTGTCCAGCAGCGTCTTAGAGACCTCGGCGATCTTCACCTCCAACATCACCTGCTGCGGCGCGCCGACGTTGAGGAAGTTGACGATGCGCGTGGCGCCGGCGACGGCGGCCGCCGCCGGCGTTGGCGGCGCGGCCGTCGCCGCAGGTGAGGCGCCACCGGCGCCGCCGCCCTTCTCGCCCTTGGCCGTTTCCAGTGCCTGCGCCGGGCGCCGCACGAACGCGGAGGCCAGCTCCAGCACCCGCGCCGCCGTCGGCGCATCGTCGACCGTGCCGCTGAGGACCAGGGTGTCGCCGGCCGCGCTGACGTGGATGTCCTTCTGCTCCGGCATCAGCGCGGCCAACGCGTTCCGCAGCGCGGCGGGATCGATGCCGACCACCACCTCGATCACGTTGCACAAGCCGCTGCGTCCCTGCACGATCATATTGCTGCTGCCGATATCGGCGCCGACCACGTACAGCGTGTCGGGCGCCACCAGCATCGCCTGCAGCACGGCGGGATTGCCGACGCTGCGCGCCGCCACCGCTTCCGGCATACGCATCAGCGTCGACTTGCCCAGCGCGAGCGTCAGGCTGCCCGGCGTGGCCGCCTGGCCGCTGCAGCGCAGGCCCACCGATTCGCGGGGCGCGCCGTCCGCCGCCGCGCGCGCCGGAGCGGCGCCGGACAAGGCCGCCGCCGGGCGGGCCAGCAGCGCCGGCAGATCGGCGCTGTTGTTCGTGGCGGCCGCCGCCGGCCACTGGCTCGCCACCGCCAGCGTCAGCGCCGCGTATCGTAGTGTCGTCATGGCGCGCTCACAGACATTCCTGCGTGCGCTGCACGCCGGCGATCACGCCGACGCAAGGCCGGCTGCGCGGCGCGGCCTGCGCCAGCTGCGCATGTGGCTTGGGCGCGGCCGCGAGCGGTTCGGCCGGCGCCTCGGCCGGAGCTTGCGCCTTGGCGACGCCCAGCAAGGTGCTCTTGGTGGCGCCGTCGGTCACGCCGGGACGCGGATCGACCTGGTTGCGCAGCACCAGCGACAGCGTGCCGACACTGCGCGCCAGGTCGATGTTCTCGGCCTGCGCCGGCGTCACCTCCAGCGTGACAGCGTTGACCACGCGCGGCTTGGTCTCGTCGCGGCCCACTTCCTGCGCCACGGCCAGCACCAGTATCCGTTCCAGCACGATCTTGGAAATCGCGTTCTCGTTGCCGGTGGCGGCGGCCTGCGTGTTGACGATGATGTCGACAAAATTCCCCGGCAACGCGAAACCGGCGACGCCCACCACGTCGTTGACCCGCACGGTGATGGCGCGCTTGCCTTCCGAGATCAGCGCGGACAGGCCGCCCAGCGTTCCGGCCGGCGCCAGCTTGGCCTCGGTCAGAGGCTCGTCGCGCAGCACGCTGGTTTTCAGCACCCGGCCCGCCAGCTTGGTGCCGTCGCGGATGGCGCCGCGCGGCAGGCTCTCGGCCGGCCAGTCGATCGCCTTGAGCATCTCCGGCGTCAGGCGCTGCCCCAGGCTCACATCGGTGGCGGCGACGACGATCTTGTTGGCCGACGCCGGCGTCTGGTGCAGCAGCCAGCGCGAGGCCAGCACCACCGCCACCAGTCCCAGGACGATGGCCAGCGCCATCATCATCAGTGCGCGCCGGTTGTTCATGCTGCCTGCCCGTAGACCGGCGCCGGTGCCGGCGCGCCGGCGGCGAAGATGCTGGTCCAGGCCTGGTCCAGCGTCTCCACGCTCAAGCGCGCCGGCTCGCCCAGGAAGCCGGCAAAGTCGTTGATGCGGCCGACGATCTCGCGCGGATAGCAGGCCAGCAGCGGCAGGCCGCTGCCCGCGTGCAGCTCATCGACCAGGTAGCGCAGCGCAGCTTCGTCGAACGTCACGCCGGCGCTGACGCACTGTTGGCGAAACAAGGTGCGGTAGTTGGCCGTGTCCAGCGCCCCGACCGGAATCTTGTAGCCGATGCGGCGCAGCGCCGAGGCGTCGAGCAGCGCTTCCGGCGCCAGGCTGGTGGCGAACACCAGCTGCATGCGGCACGGCACGCTGAAGTGGAAGCCGCCGACCAGCGCCAGCTGGCTGCGCTCCAGCTCCCGCGCCTGCGAAAAGCGGTTCAGCAGATCGGCTGCGGCCATGCGCTGGCGGCCCAGGTCATCGACGATCAGCAGGCCGTTGTTGGCCTTGAGCTGCGGCGGCGAGCGATAGCAGCCGTTATGGCTGTCCGGTTGCAGCTCCAGCATGTCGGCGCTCAGGTCCGCGTCCAGCGCCACCACGGGACGCTGGCACAGCACCCAGCGCGGATCGCTGCTGCGGCGCTCCTGCGTCGGCCGCAGCTGGCGCAGATGCTGCGGCGACGGCGCGCGGTGCAGCAGCGCGTCATAGACCTGGACGATCTCCTGTCCCACCACCAGCGCGTGCGGCACCGCGATCACGCCCTGCAGCAGGCTGCCCAGCCGGCGCGCCAGCACCGACTTGCCGCCGCCGGACGGGCCATGCAGCAGCACCGTGCGGCCGGCGTACATGGCCGCGCCCAGCATGCGCTGCACGGCGGGGCTGAGGAAGTCGTCGGCGAATTCGGCGGCCAGTTCGTCGGCGCACAGCTGCGGCGCCTGGACAGCCTGGCGCTCGACCACGGCGCGGTAGGCCTCCAGCGTCACCGGCGCGGGGCCGATGTAGGGGCAGCGGTCCATCCACGCGCTGGCGCGCAGGCGGCCGGCGGAGGTCAGCTGGTACTGCACGTCGATGTCCGACTCGCCGCGCCAGGCCACTTCGGCCACGTGTTCGGCCACCATGAACTCGAGCGCCTCGCGCAGCACGTTGATCGACAGGTGCAGCCGCGTGGTCAGCACCGGCAGGTGGATCTTGCCGCCGACCAGGATGGACTTGGCGATCAGTTCGACGATCATCTGCTGCGTCAAGCCGGTGTCGCGCACCGATTTCGGCTGGACCGGCAGCACCGCGGCGGGATCGGCATGGAGGGCGGAGGTAGGCGTTTCGACGGCGAGCATGACGATCTCCAGCGGTGGAATTAGTTACGTTGAGGAATCAAGTCTATCGGCCCGTGCTTTGTGGATATTGACGCGCAGCAAAGGCGCGGCAGGCGGACCGTCAGCGATGTGCAAGCGCCACAACCGCCATCGTGGCCAGCGCGATCGCCAAACCGTAGGGGATGCCGCCCACGCTGGCGCCCGGCGCCAGCGGCACCGCCTGCAGCGGCACGCCCAGGCTGCGCAGCAGCATCGGCTTGCAGATGATGGCCACGTTGCGCCAGCCGTCCCGCCAGCGGCCGCTGAACATCAGCATCAGCAGGCCCATCACGCCCCCGATCAGCGCGGCCAGCATGGCCACCTCCAGCGCCATCAGCGGCCCGACGAAACTGCCGACCATGGCCATCAGCTTGACGTCGCCGGCGGCCATGCCGCGCAGCAGATACAGCGGCAGGAATAAAAAAAAGCCGGTCAAAGTGCCGGCCATCCAGTGCGTCAGGGGCGCCCAGTGCAGGCCGCCCAGCAGGTGCAGCATCAGCGCCAGCAGCAGGCCGCTGAGCACCAGCACGTTCGGTATCTTGCGCAGGGCCAGGTCGGTCACGGCCGCTTGCGCAACAAGGCAGATCAAGATCACTTCGAGCGCTATCGACATGAGGGTCTCCAACGTAAGGCTTTCCAGCCCGGACAGCAGCTGGAAAGCCCGGTGGTTACGGCGAGGTGATGCTGGTCGCGATGCTGGTGAAGGCGGTTTTCAGCGCCGGCCCCAGCAAACCGAATGCAGCAATGACCGCGGCGACCATCGTCGCCGCGATCAGGCCGTATTCGATGGCCGTGATCCCGTCCTCGTCCTGCACGAACACTTTTGCTGCTGCAATAAGCGAGTTCATGATTTACTCCTCTGGATGAAGTTAAAAAGTACCCCTGGCACGGGCCGGCGGACTGCCCAATCGCCGGTTCCGGGCCATTAAGGACTACTATACGGATCAGAGTTTTCCGAGAGTTGACGTGACGCAAGTTTTCCGTGCGGCATTATTTTTATGGGTTTGATGAAAATCTGCGCACGGGACACACTTCACGGCTGGCTTATGTCAAACTGCATCAGTTTCCCGGCAGGTAAGCTGGAAGGGGTTACCCGGCTGTCGGAAAAAGGTCGCATTCAGATGCAAGGAAAGTTTTTTTTCGCACACATGAATTGCCTTGATTGCAAAAAGCTATTATCCTGCTTAGCTGTTCTTTGGAAAGGCCCCGTGTTGCAGCTTCACTGTGCGCCTGACTATCAAAGAGATTGGCTTGATAGGCGTGAACGAAACGTGGCTAGACACAAGGTTGTGTGATTATTTTCCAGAGAAGAAAATGGATTCCCTACTGAAACACATGGTGGACATGACCGGCCACCGCGATCACACGATGCTCGACATCTCCGTGATCTCGGCGGTGCAGGAGCTTGCCCGCGCCAGCCAGGCCCGCGTACTGACGCTGGCCACAGTCAGGGGCAAGACTTTCGTCCGGGCACGCGCCATCATCTGCGCCGGCGAGGCCGCGCGCATGGTCGACAGTTCCGACCTGCACAATCCCGGCGAACCCATCGAAAACTTCCCGGCCCTGGCCGAATGCATCGCCAACCACGAATCGGGCGCCGACGTCGCCAACGAGGCGGGCGAACACACGCTGTGGCTGCCGATCTGGCTGGGCGACAAGGCCGACACCTGCCTGGAAATCGTCAACCCCACGCCGTACACCAGCGACACCATCCACGTCATCGGCGGCATCGTCAGCGTCTACCGCAACTTCCAGAACTTGCTGGACTACAGCGAACGCGATTCGCTGACCGGCCTGCTCAACCGCAAGACCTTCGACGACCAGCTGGCCAAGATGCTGGCCGCCAGCACCGAACAGGATTCCGTCACGCTGCCGGGCGAACCGGAGCGCCGCAGCCACCACGAGCAGGAAAAGCAATGGCTGGCCGTGGTCGATGTCGACCATTTCAAGCACGTTAACGACCGTTTCGGCCATTTGTACGGCGATGAGGTGCTGATCCTGATCGCCAACCTGCTCACCTCCTCGTTCCGCGCGCAAGACCGCGTGTTCCGCTTCGGCGGCGAGGAGTTCGTCGTGCTGCTGCGTTCGACCACCCTGGACAACGCCAAGAAGATCATCGACCGCTTCCGCATGAACGTGGCGTCGCATGATTTCCCGCAAGTGGGCAAGGTGACGGTGAGCGTGGGCTTTGTCAGCATCAGCGCGCTGGAGGCGCCGGTGATCATCCTGGGGCACGCCGACCAAGCGCTGTACTACGCCAAGAGCCACGGCCGCAACCTGGCCTGCCATTACGACGAACTGGTCGACGGCGGCCTGCTGCACGCCATCGAATCCAACGACACCGCCGAGTTCTTCTAAGCCTTACGCCAGGGTCAGGAAGCGCATCGGATCGACGTTCCACTTGGCGGGCGATTCGTGGCCGACGATCTTGTCGCCGCCGCCAAAACCCAGCCCGCGCGACAAATCCACGGTTTCCGGCTTGATGTAGAGATTTTTCTTGGTGTTGAAGAACACATTGACCTTGGGCGCCAGCAAATTGGTCTCGTGTGGCTCAATTACAACACCCAGCCGTCCCGACTCCAGCATCACCATGGTGCCCACCGGATAGATCCCCACGCAGCGCATGAATTCCTGCGCGTAATTCGGATTGAAGTGGAATTTGCTCCACTCATAGATCTTGCGCAGGGCCGCCGCCGCCGACATGCCCTTGTGGTAGCAACGATCCGCCGTGATTGCGTCATACACGTCAACAATCGCCGCCATTTGCGCCAATTCGCTGATGCCGTCGCCCTCCTGCTTGTTCGGATAGCCGCTGCCGTCGCGCCGCTCGTGGTGGTGCAGCGTGATGTCGAGCGGAATCGGGCCCACCTCGGGCGACTTCAGCAGGATGTTGTAGCCGTCCTGCGGATGGCGCTTGATGATGGCGAATTCCTCGTCCGTCAGCGGGCCGGGCTTGTTCAGGATGGCGTCCGGCACCAGCGCCTTGCCGGTGTCGTGCAGCAGGCCGCCCAGGCCGGCCTGGTGGGTGATCTCGGGGTCCATACCGCGCGAGCGGCAGAAGGCCACCAGCAGCGTACACACGCTCACCGAGTGCAAGAACGTGTAATCGTCCTTGTTTTTGATCCGCAGCAAACCGACCAGCGCGCCTGGATTGCGCAAGATCGATTCGGTGATATTCTGCACCACCGGCTGGACCTGATCGAGTTCGATGGCCTTGCCCAGGCGCGCATCCTGCATCACGGTACGCACCAGCGTCGACGCCTGATGGCGGATCTGCACGGCGCGCTGCATCTCCTCGCCCAGCGAAACGCGGGTGACGACCGGCGCCTTGGCGACGATTTCCACGATTTCGCGTTCGGTCGCCGCCTGCGCTTCATCGACCGAGGGGGCATCCTGCACGTCCAGCCCTTTCGAGTTGTCTATGACAACGTCATGGATGCCGGCATTGATGATCTTGCGGATTTCGTCTTCGCTGGTCAGCAAAAAGCGGTTGCGGACAAACGGGTGGGTCATCCAGTCGCAGCTCAGGTCATGGATGTACATGCCTACTTTTAGCTGGGAAGAGTCGACTTTCTTTAACATACCGGTACCCACTTTGAAGAGGCTGGAAACAGCGGAAAGGGTTGATGCCAGTATAGCAAATAGTTTCCTGTCAGGATTAGATTTACAGGTGCTACCATTTGTTTGTCCAGGTTAAGAACGCTAGCAATTTATGGAATTACGCCAACTTCGTTACTTTGTAGCTATAGTAGACCACGGTTCGCTGTCGCGGGCGGCTGTTGTCCTACATGTTGCGCAACCGGCACTAACGCAACAGTTGCGGCAACTGGAGGAGGAGTTGGGCGTGCAGTTATTGCATCGTTCCGCCCAGGGCGTGCTCAGCACGGACGCCGGCAAGATCTTCTACGAACACGCGCAGGCCATCCTCAAGCAGGTGGCGGACGCCCGCTCGGCCGTGGCGCAGTCGGCCGAGCGCCCCAGCGGCAGCGTCACGCTGGGGCTGCCGCACAGCATTTCCGGCGCGCTGGCGCTGCCGCTGCTGACGGCCGCGCGCGCCCAGTATCCCGAAATCACCCTGCAACTGACGGAAGAGCTGACCGGCAACCTGAGCGACCAGCTCAAGTCCGGCCGCGTCAACCTGGCCGTGCTGTTCGACGACGGCCAGCTGGCCCAGTTCGCCACGACGCCGCTGGCGGAGGAGGAGCTGCAATTCATCTGTCGCGCGGACGCCACCTATGCACAAGGTGAGCAAGCACTCACATTGACCCAGGCGCTGAATACCACGCTGATCCTGCCCGGCCTGCAGCACGGCGTGCGGCCGCGCATCGAAAGCGTGGCGCGCCAGGCCGGGCTCACGGTGGGTAATGTGATCGAGATCAACTCCATCGCCATCCTCAAGTCCGCCATCCTGGCCGACATGGGCGCGACCATCCTGCCGTCGGCGCCTGTCCTGGACGAGCTCGAAAGAGGCGCCATGCGCGCCCACCGCATCCACAGCCCGTCGATTTCGCGCACGGTGGTGCTGTGCGCGTCCAAGAATATTCCGCTGACCAACGCGGCGGCGGCGGTCAGCCGGTTGGTGCAACAAGTCAGCGCGCAACTGTGCGCCGGCGGCACCTGGCCTGGCGCGACCGCCATCGCCTGAGCGCCGCCGGGCCATCATTTTTTCTTATACCCCCATCGGCATTCGGTATTTCCGTATACGTCAACTCGCGCCCATACTGCGCTACAAAGCAGATTTTTAAGCCTAAAATATCTGCACCGCCGCTAACCATGCGGCCCATGGCCTGATCCTGGCGCGCCTACCCGGCGCCACCAAGTTTGGGCGCGATCTGACACAAAACCGGAGACACCGCCATGCCCGATACCACGGCACACGGCCCAGCAACGTCCGCCAGAGACGCCGCCGCCGCCCCATCCCGCCTCACCTCCGTGAGCCTCGACGACAAATACACCGCGATCAAAGGCGACATCTTCCTGTCCGGCATCCAGGCGCTGGTGCGCTTGCCGATGATGCAGCGCGTGCGCGACCAGGCGGCCGGCCTGAACACCGCCGGCTTCATCTCCGGCTACCGCGGCTCGCCGCTGGGCGGCCTGGACGAGAACCTGTGGAAGGCCCAACCGCACCTGGAGTCGCACCACGTGCAGTTCGTGCCGGGCGTGAACGAGGACCTGGCCGCGACCGCCGTCTGGGGCTCGCAGCAGGTCGACCTGATCGGCGAGGCCAAGTACGACGGCGTGTTCGCCATGTGGTACGGCAAGGGCCCCGGCGTGGACCGCTGCGGCGACGTCTTCAAGCACATGAACCACGCCGGCACGTCCAAACACGGCGGCGTGCTGCTGGTGGCCGGCGACGACCATGGCGCCTATTCGTCGACGCTGCCGCACCAGTCGGACCACCTGTTCTCGGCCTCGATGATCCCGGTCCTGTATCCATGCAATGTGCAGGAATACCTGGACCTGGGCATCCACGGCTGGGCCATGTCGCGCTTCTCCGGCTGCACGGTGGCGTTCAAGGCGCTGGCCGACACGGTCGAATCGTCGGCCTCCGTCGACGCCGATCCGTTCCGCGTCGAGGTCAAGATCCCGCACGATTTCGTCATGCCGGAAGGCGGCCTGAATGCGCGCCTGTCCAGCATCCCGCTGGGCCAGCAAGCGCGCAATCAGGAAGCGCTGATGCAGGACTACAAAATCTACGCCGCGCTGGCCTACGCGCGCGAAAACAAGCTCAATCACACCACCATCACCAGCCCGAACGCCAAGCTGGGCATCATCGCCTCCGGCAAGTCCTACCTGGACGTGCTGGAAGCGCTGGAAGAACTGGGCATCGACGAGAAGATGGCGGCCGATGTCGGCCTGCGCCTGTTCAAGGTCGCCATGCCATGGCCGCTGGAGCCGGACAGCGTGCGCGAATTCGCGCAGGGCCTGGACGAGATCCTGGTGGTCGAGGAGAAGCGCCAGATCGTCGAGTACCAGCTGAAGGAACAGCTGTACAACTGGCGCGACGATGTGCGTCCACGCGTGATCGGCAAGTTCGATGAAAAAGGCGAATGGGTCGCGCCGCGCGGCGAATGGCTGCTCACCTCCAAGGCCGACTTCTCGGTCTCGCAAGTGGCGCGCGTGATCGCCTCGCGCGTCAAGCGCCTGATCTCCGATCCTGTGACCTGCGACCATATCAAGGCCCGCCTGAGCTTCCTCGACGCCAAGGACGCAGTGCTGAAGAAGGCCATCAACACCCCGTTCCGTCCAGCGTTCTACTGCTCCGGTTGTCCGCACAACACCTCGACCAAAGTCCCGGAAGGCAGCCTGGCGCTGGCCGGCATCGGCTGCCACGTGATGGCGACCTCGATCTACCCGGAGTTCAACAAGCTCACCACGCACATGGGCGGCGAAGGCGCGCCGTGGATCGGCCAGGCCGCGTTCTCGAAGATCCCGCACGTGTTCCAGAACCTGGGCGACGGCACCTACTTCCACTCCGGCTACCTGGCGATCCGCGCGGCCGTTGCGGCCAAGGTCAACATGACCTACAAGATCCTCTACAACGACGCGGTGGCGATGACGGGCGGCCAGCCGGTCGACGGCATCACCTCGGTGCCGATGATCGCACAGCAGATGGCCGCCGAAGGCGTCAAACGCATCGCGCTGGTCACCGAAGACCTGAACCGCTACACCGACCGCAGCGCCCTGCCGTCCATCGTCAGCCTGCACGACCGCAAAGACATGGACGCGGTGCAGCGCGAGCTGCGCGAAGTGGGCGGCGTATCGGTGCTGATCTACGACCAGACCTGCGCGGCCGAGAAGCGCCGCCGCCGCAAGAAAGGCGAATACCCCGACCCTGCCAAGCGCATGGTCATCAACGAAGCCGTCTGCGAAGGCTGCGGCGACTGCGGCATCCAGTCCAACTGCACCTCCATCCTGCCGAAGGAAACGGAGTTCGGCCGCAAGCGCACCATCGACCAGTCGTCCTGCAACAAGGACTACTCGTGCGTGAAGGGCTTCTGCCCGAGCTTCGTCACGGTCGAAGGGGGATCGCTGAAGAAGACCAAGACCGGCGTCACCAAGGACAACGCCGACGACGGCTTCGGCACCCTGCCGGAACCGGTGCTGCCGTCCTGCGACGAGCCGTACAACATCCTGATCAACGGTATCGGCGGCACCGGCGTGATCACCGTCGGCGCCTTGATGGGCATGGCCGCGCACCTTGAAGGTAAAGGCGCGTCGGTGCTGGACATGACCGGCATGTCGCAGAAAAACGGCTCGGTCACGTCGCACGTCAAAGTGGCGAAGACCCCGGCCCACCTGCGCGCGCAACGCATCGCCACCGGCGAGGCGGACGTGATCCTGGGCTGCGACATGCTGACCGCCGGCGCCGCCGACGCGGTGTCGAAGATGCGTCCGGGCCGCACGCTGGCCATCGTCAACCTGCACGAGCAGCCTCCGGGCACCTTCGCGCAGAACGCCGACTGGCAGTATCCGGTGGAGGAAGTGCGTGCGCTGATCGAGGAATCGGTCGGCGCCGGCGCGGCCGATTTCATCAACGCCACCAAGCTGGCCACCGCGCTGATGGGCGACTCCATCGCCGCCAACCTGTTCATGCTCGGTTATGCATGGCAGAAGGGCCGCATCCCGCTGAAGGAGGAATCGCTGCTGCGCGCGATTGAACTGAACGGCGTCGGCATCGCATCGAACAAGAAGAGCTTCCTGTGGGGCCGCCGCGCCGCCGTGGACCTCAAGCGCGTCGAGCGCGTGGCCACGCCTACGCAAGCGATCGTGATGCAGATGCCGCAAAGCCTGGAGAACGTCATCGGCAAGCGCGTCGAGTTCCTGACGGCGTACCAGAACGCCGCCTACGCTTCGAGCTACGAACAGCTGGTGTCGCAGGTGCGCGCGAAGGAAACCGCTCTGGGCCTGGGCAACAAGCTGTCCACCGCCGTCGCCAAATACGCCTTCAAGCTGATGGCCTACAAGGACGAATACGAAGTGGCGCGCCTGTACACCGATGGCCGTTTCGTCGAGCAGCTCAAGCAGCAGTTCGAGGGCGACTTCTCGGTCAAGTTCAACCTGGCGCCGCCGATGTTCGCCAAGAAGGACGCCAAGGGCCACCTGGTCAAGGCGGAATTCGGCTCGTGGATGTGGAGCGCGTTCAAGCTGCTGGCCAAGTTCAAGGGCCTGCGCGGCGGCGCGTTCGACATCTTCGGCTACACCGAGGAGCGCAAGATGGAGCGCGCGCTGATCGTTGAATACCGCGAGCTGGTCGCCACGCTGATGGACAAACTGTCGCCGGAAAACCACGCCACCGCCGTGGAACTGGCCGGCCTGCCGGAGAAAGTGCGCGGCTTCGGCCACGTGAAGGAAAAGGCCGTCGCCACCTTCCGTACCGAGAAGGCCCGCCTGCTGGCGCAACTGGCGCAGCAGCGCGCCGCGTAAGGCATCACGGGGCGGGCTGCGGCCCGCCCCCATATTTCGCTTGACTTGACGTTAACGTAAACGTCATATAATGAACTGAACAAAAGCACAAGGGACACCATGAACGACCTCTCCGCTCCGAAAATCGCAGCCGTGCCGGATCAGCCGCGCCTGAACAACAAAGTCCGTTTCGTCACCGCCGCCTCGCTGTTCGACGGCCACGACGCCTCGATCAACATCATGCGCCGCATCCTGCAATCGAACGGCGTGGAAGTGGTTCACCTTGGCCACAACCGCTCGGTCGACGAAGTGGTCACCGCCGCGCTGGCCGAAGACGTGCAAGGCATCGCCATCTCCAGCTACCAGGGCGGCCACGTCGAATACTTCAAATACATGATCGACCTGCTGCGCCAGCGCGGCGGCGCGCACATCAAGGTATTCGGCGGCGGCGGCGGCGTCATCGTCCCCGACGAAATCGCCGACCTGCACGCCTACGGCGTCACCAAGATCTTCAGCCCGGAAGACGGCCAGCGCATGGGCCTCGTCGGCATGATCCAGTGGATGGTGCAGCAGTGCGACATCGACCTGTCCCAGTACTCGCCCACCTCGCTGGCGCCGTTGAAGGAAGGCGACATCGCCGCGCGCCATCGCCCGCTGGCCCAGCTGATCACCGCGCTGGAAAATGAAAAAGCCTCCCCCACCCTGCGCGCCGAACTGCTGGCCGCCGCCGAAGGTCTGGCCGTGCCGACGCTGGGCATCACCGGCACCGGCGGCGCGGGTAAATCCTCGCTGACCGATGAACTGATACGCCGCATCCGCCTCGACCAGGGCGACGCCGTCAACATCGCCATCATCTCGATCGACCCGTCGCGCCGCAAATCCGGTGGCGCGCTGCTGGGCGACCGTATCCGCATGAATGCGATCAATCCATGGAATGGGCAGACGCGCGTCTTCATGCGATCCCTGGCCACGCGCGAAGCAGGCTCCGAGATTTCGCAAGCGCTGCCGGACGTTATCGCCGCCTGCAAAGTGGCCGGCTTCGACCTGGTGATCGTCGAGACCTCCGGCATCGGCCAGGGCGACGCCGCCATCGTGCCGCACGTCGATGTATCGATGTACGTGATGACGCCGGAATTCGGCGCCGCCTCGCAGCTGGAAAAAATCGACATGCTCGATTTCGCCGACTTCATCGCCATCAACAAATTCGACCGCAAGGGTTCGCAGGACGCGCTGCGCGACGTCGCCAAGCAGTACCAGCGCAACCGCGAAATGTGGAGCAAGCGTCCGGACGAAATGCCGGTCTACGGCACGCAAGCATCGCGCTTCAACGACGACGGCGTGACCGCGCTGTATCAAGGCCTGCTGCCCAAGCTGGCGCAGTTCGGCCTGAAGGCCAAGCCGGGCAAGCTGGCGCCGGTGGATGTGCGCTTCTCCAGCGGCAAACACGTGATCGTGCCGCCGGCACGCGCGCGCTACTTGGCGGAGATCGCCGACACCGTGCGCGGCTACCACCGCTTCACGCGCAAGCAGGTCACGCTGGCGCGCGAACGCCAGCAGCTGACCGAATCGAAACGCATGCTGGCCATCGCCCACAAGACCGCCGACTTCGACGACCTGATCGCCGAACGCGATGCGGAAATGGACGGCGGCGCCAAGAAGCTGCTGGCCCAGTGGCCAGACATGCAGGCCGCCTATGCGGGCGACGACTACGTCGTCAAGATCCGCGACAAGGAAATCCGCACCCGCCTGGTCCAGCACACGCTGTCCGGCACCAAGATCCGCAAGGTGGCCCTGCCGCGCTATGAAGACCACGGCGAAGTGCTGCGCTTCCTGATGCTGGAAAACGTGCCGGGCTCCTTCCCGTTCACGGCCGGCGTGTTCGCCTTCAAGCGCGAGGGCGAAGACCCGACCCGCATGTTCGCCGGCGAAGGCGACGCCTTCCGCACCAACCGCCGCTTCAAGCTGGTCTCCACCGGCATGGACGCCAAGCGCCTGTCGACCGCCTTCGACTCCGTGACCCTGTACGGCGCCGATCCCGCGCTGCGCCCGGACATCTACGGCAAGGTCGGCAACTCGGGCGTATCGATCGCCACGCTGGACGACATGAAGGTGCTGTACGACGGCTTCAACCTGTGCAGCCCGAGCACCTCGGTATCGATGACCATCAACGGCCCGGCACCAACCATCCTGGCGATGTTCATGAACACCGCCATCGACCAGCAGGTTGAAAAATTCGTCGAAGAGAACAAGCGCCAGCCGAGCGCCGACGAAGCGGCCAAGATCAAGGACTGGGTACTGCAAAATGTGCGCGGCACCGTGCAGGCGGACATCCTGAAGGAAGACCAGGGCCAGAACACCTGCATCTTCTCGACCGAGTTCTCGCTGAAGGTGATGGGCGACATCCAGGAATACTTCGTCCACCACCAGGTGCGCAACTTCTACTCGGTGTCGATCTCCGGCTACCACATCGCCGAAGCGGGCGCGAATCCGATCTCGCAGCTGGCGTTCACGCTGTCGAACGGCTTCACGTTTGTGGAAGCCTATCTGGCGCGCGGCATGCACATCGACGACTTCGCGCCCAACCTGTCGTTCTTCTTCTCCAACGGCATGGACCCTGAATACACGGTGCTGGGCCGCGTGGCGCGCCGCCTGTGGGCGGTGGCGATGCGCGACAAATACGGCGCCAACGACCGTTCGCAAAAGCTCAAGTACCACGTACAGACGTCTGGCCGTTCGCTGCACGCGCAGGAGATCGACTTCAACGACATCCGCACCACGCTGCAGGCGCTGATCGCGATCTACGACAACTGCAACTCGCTGCACACCAACGCCTACGACGAAGCGATCACCACGCCGACCGACGAATCGGTGCGCCGCGCGCTGGCGATCCAGCTGATCATCAACCGCGAATGGGGCCTGGCCAAGAACGAGAATCCGAACCAGGGCTCGTTCATCATGGAAGAGCTGACCGACCTGGTGGAGGAAGCGGTGCTGCAGGAGTTCGAACGCATCGCCGAGCGCGGCGGCGTATTGGGCGCGATGGAGACCGGCTACCAGCGCGGCAAGATCCAGGAAGAGTCGATGCTGTACGAGCACCAGAAGCACGACGGCACGCTGCCCATCATCGGCGTCAACACCTTCCGCAATCCGAAGGCGACCGGCGAGCCGCAGAAGATCGAACTGGCGCGCTCCACCGACGACGAGAAGCAATCGCAGCTCACCCGCCTGGAGGACTTCCACGCCCGTAACGCGGAGCACGCGCCGCAAGCGCTGGCAGCCTTGCAGCAAGCCGCCATCGACAACGCCAACGTGTTTGAAAAGCTGATGGACGCCGTGCGCGTCTGCTCGCTGGGCCAGATCACGACGGCGCTGTTCGAAGTCGGCGGCCAGTACCGCCGCAATATGTAAGGCGGCTAAGCGGGAGGCGTATCAATGCCTCCCGCCGGCTGATTGCAGCAACCTCCGGCCCTTCTCCGAAACGAAGACCTGGCCGGAGGCCCCTCCTTCGCTCGCGATCAGGCCATCGGCACAAGCGTCCTCCCAGATGGTCAACCTGGGGCAGGAGCTGCGCCATACCTCCATCACCTCGGAATATGAATGTGGCCGCTGCTGCAGCCAGTCCAGCATCTGCAACGTCAAATTGTCGTGTGCGTTCGCCATGGCGCTCTCCTTGACGGGTTGGTCCCAATTCAATATAGCCGCAGAACCGGACTGTAACAAGCCGATTACTTCAATTTGCCGGCGCCCGCGTTGGCCGGCACGGAGGCCTGCGCTGCGGTCGCGGTCTGCAGCGCGTACAGATACGGCGGCGTCACACCGCGCTCCGCTTCCAGACCAACCTTGGCCTTAAATTCGGCCGTGTGCAGCCTGCATTTTTTGCCTTCGCTTATTTGCTATCATCCTTTCACGGACGACAGCCTAAACCACCGTCTCAGATTCGGGGGGGGGGGCACTGAATTGGCGTCGGTTTAATTGGCACTACTACCGTTGTGCCAGGCGCGGCAGAAGTAGCTGGAGCGCTACTTACACCTGTTGGTACAACTGCGATGGCAATTGCTCGGGAGGAATGCACATGTCGCCAGAAATAATAACAAAACCGCGAGCTACCCATGTGGCAGATACTATCGGCTTGCTCGTCCTCGCCGCGCTGATGCTGCTGGCTTCAATCTTTGTGCCGGACTCACAAATTCCTGGTATTGCGTGGCTCTTGATTTATCCCGTCGGAGCTGCGTTTTCTCTGTTTATCTGGCACCATCCAAAGGCCCCAAAGGATCCTTCGAAATGGCTCCTTGCGGCGGCTTGCTCCTTGGTGGCGGCACCGCTATGGCTTGGCATAGCGATGTTCGGAGCTAGGATAATGTTTGCGGATGAACCGGGCGGATCTAAGGCATTTGACTTGCTAGTGGCCTTGATCATCGCGCCCGGATTCACCATCGTTGCGATAGTCGGATGGATTCGAGCGTTCGTATCGCGCGACAAATCACCAAGATCACCGTAGCAGAACTCGGTGGCGGAGTAGTCGTTTCTCGGGTGCGGCTTCCGCAGCCAAAAAGCCACTTCGCCGGCACGCTGGACGTATCGACCAGCGTACTGCTGATGCCGACGATGCCACCGCCGCAACACACCTAGCGGAGTGTAACAAGCCCTTTACTTCAACTTACCAGCGCCGGCGTTGGCCGGTACGGAGGCCTGTGCCGCGGTCGCGGTCTGCAACGCGTACAGATACGGCGGCGTCCACAAGTTGGCGGAGCTTGGCGGCGCAAGGCCGCATTGGCCGTCAACCAGGTTGGTGCCCGACTTGTCGCTGACGAAGACATGGCCGGACGAACGGAAGCCGGTGTAGTCCTTGCCCTTGATGACTTTTCCGCAGAACTCGGACAGCTTGAGGCCCGTGAGGTTGTAGTAGTTATTCTCGATCAGCATATTCGAGTGATAGCGCGCATCGGAGCCGCTTTCGAACTTCACATCGGCATCCGTGGTCGACACGCTGCCGGTGACAAGGTTGTTGAACATGTGGACCTGGCCATAGCGATTGAGCGGCAAGCGCGTGGTCGCCCCATCCCACCAGTTGCCGGTGAAGGTGACGTGCATGCGGCCCTCGTCGCTCCATGCGCGGCCGGAGTCGCCGTTGCCCACCAGCGTGGTCTTGTGGTGCTTGCCGAAATAGCTGTTGGCGATGGTGACGTAGTCGCTGCCGCGCACCACGTCCAGAGCGCCGTCGTGCCGCGTGGTGTATGGGGACACGGCCAGCGAGTCCGGCGTGTCGCCGTCGCTGATGGTCAGGTGGTCGAGGTAGATGTTCTGGCCACGCGACACGGTCAGGCCGTCGGCGTAGGCGTTGCCCGAGTCCTCGGGATTGACGTCCCACGGCGTATCGAGCACCAGGTTGCGCACGATGACGTTGCGCGTCCACGTCGGGTAATCGTCGCCGTCCTTGCCGTCGGCGATCCACTTTTTGAAGTCAGTCTCAGGATCGCCGCCGGCCGTCAGCGGCAGCTCGCCGCCGATCAGCAGCGACGTACCGGTGATGCGTGCGGGCCGGCCCTGCGCGTCGTTGATGCCGACCAGCGTGGTGTTGGACGGTATGCTGATCGAGCCGCCCAGCTTCTGGTCCGAATAGCTGGTGTACTCCTTGAAGACCGTATTGTTCTGGCTCCAGCGCAGATCGATATGGCCGATCACGCGGATGATCTTCGGCTCGTTGCCCGCTTCGTTGATGGCGGCCACCAGCTGCTGGCCGTTGTACACCGTGTAGATGCGGTTGGCGGTGGCCGAGCCTCCGCCCGTCACCAGCACCGGCGTCTTGCGCGTGAGCGCGTGCCAGCCGGTGGCGGGGGCGCTGTCGCGCTCAAAGGTCAGCACGCCGCCGGTGGGATCGGCCGAGGCGAACTGCCACACCGGCAGCTTGGGCGCGGCCGCGTAGTTGGCGGGATCGTGCAGGCCGCCGGTCAGCACCGGGGCCGAGTAATTGCGCACGCCGTATTGGGCGGTCTGCAAAGGCGTGCTGGCGCCGACGAGGGTCTTGGCATCGATGGTTGCGGCCTGCGCGGCCGATGCCAGCAGGATGCCGGCGGCGATGAGTGAATATTTCAAGGTTGTCTCCATTTTTTTGAAAGTGACTGGCTGTGCGAGTGACGATTCGTACCCACGTGTCGATGCAATGCGCGCCTGAGCGAGTCAGGATCGATCGTTGCCAACTGGGTGGGTCTGGATAAACATTCAGCATCCGGACTGCGATGACTGAAACAGGCACCTTGCGTACCTGTCGCCGTTGCGACGAGGGCGGGGAGCCGAGGTCGCGCAGGTCAAGGATCGAAGCCGGCCTAAGGATTCACGCCGACATCGATTCAATTAATACTAATCCGCCAGAAAAAAATATGCAACAAGCATTCAACGGGACGCGAAATGCGGTCCGGCGCCCTCTTGCGCCAGCGCGTCCTGCGCATTGCGCAAGGGACAGGCTCTCAGCGACAGGCACCCGCAACCGATGCAGCCATCGAGTTGGTCGCGCAATTGCGTCAGCGTTTTGATGCGCTCCTCCAGCTCCTGCTTCCATGCAGCCGACAAGCGGCGCCAATCGGCGACAGTGGGCGTGCGGCCAAACGGCAGTGCGTCCAACGCCTGCGCAATGTCCGCCAGCGGAAGGCCGACGCGCTGCGCCACCTTGATCACCGCCAGCCGCCGCAGCACCGAACGCGCATAGCGCCGCTGGTTGCCGCTGGAGCGGACCGAATGTATCAGGCCCTTCGCCTCATAAAAATGCAGCGCCGATACCGCCACGCCGGCCCGCGCGGCCAGCTCGCCGACGCCGAGTTCCTTCGGAGGAGATGCCATATAAAATCCTTGACCTCAAGTTAAGTTGAGATTTTATAGTGTCTGCACATTCACCGCCTGAAGGACGCCATGAAATTCATCAATCCCCCCGGACTATACGATCCCCGCCCCAACGGTTACAGCCACGTCGTCATCGCCGAAGCGCCGGCGCGCATCGTCTACATCGCCGGCCAAGGCGGCGAGGATGCTAACGGAGTGCTGTCGGAAAGCTTCGAAGCGCAGGTCCGGCAGGCGCTGGACAATCTGCAAACCGCATTGGCCGCTGCCGATGCAAAGCTGACCGACGTCGCCAAGGTCACGGCACTGATCGTCGATCACAGCGAAGAGCGACTGGGCATTTTCAGCAGCGCGCTGCGCACCGCATGGGGCGAACATCCCGCCCCGGCCTGCACGCTGATCCCCGTGCCACGCCTGGCGCTGGATGGCATGCTGTTCGAAATCGAAGCCACTGCCGTCATTTAAACAAACGGATTCAACAGAACGGCACCCGTCGCAGCAAAGTCATGGACATTGCGGGTTACAACCTCAAGTCCATGAACAATCGCAATCGCCGCAATTTGTCTGTCGATTGGATGGCTTGCCTGCGGAGACATCAAACCTCCCCACACCTGAGCGCAACGCACATCAAAATTCAATATCCGATCCGCATACTCGTGGATAACCAAGTCGAGCCAGGTTTCAAGCCGCACTACTTTATCTGGGCCGCCGCGCTTGCGGACATTTTCGATGCCACGTCTGATTTCCCCAATCGTCTGCACGCAAAGATAGCGGTCGCTGGGCCGACTCGTGAGGAAGAACCTTATAACACCTGGGTTCGCCTGTCGTCCCTTGCGTGCTTCGCTGATGATGTTGGTATCAATCAGATACATAGATACATCGCACACTAACTCTTGCGGACATCGAAATCTTCATCGTCACCCACGTTGGGCATGCTTGCCAGCACGTCGGCAGAGGAACGGCTGTGCAGCCGTTGCAGTGCTTTTTTCAATATATCCAGATGTTCTGCTTCAGGACTACGGCCGTTTGCTGCCGCCCTTCGCTTTAGCGCTAGCGCGAGGTCGTCATCGACATTTCGCACAATTAGATTGGTGGCCATTGCAATCTCCCCTAATCATCGATTTCATAATACATCAATGAAAAAGGAAGCGCGCACCAAGAACTATGCGGGTTGAGCCCGCCCAACAGTAGACCCACCCAGGAGCACCGGCTGCCACAGCTCCTGCAACTCGCTGGCCGGCTTGCCGTCCACCAGCGCCAGCAGCATGTCGGCCATGCGGGCGCCGGCTTGGTGCGCGTCCGGCTGGTCGATAGTGGTGACGTCGATGCCGGCCAGCGTGTCGGCCATGCTGCCCCAGACGATCACCGACATCTCCTTGCCGATATCAACGCCCGCATCCAGCAGCGCGCGCACCGCGCCGACGCCCGACAGATGATTGTCGACGATGACCGCAGTCGGACGCGGCGAACACGCCAGCAGCTGCTGCATCGCCTGGTAGCCGCTGCGGCGGTCCAGCGTGTTGTCGATCAGGTAGCGCGTGTCCACCGCCAGCCCGGCCGACGCCATCGCGGCCACAAAGGCGTCCTTGCGCTGGCGGGCGAAGTTCAATTCCAGCGGCGCGCTGACCAGGGCCACGCGCAGGTGCCCCAATCCCAGCAAGCGCTCCATCGCCATGCGGATGCCGGCCGCGTTGTCGTAGTCGAACCACGCGTACGGCGCGCCAAGCTCGGTGCGGCCATGCGCGACAAAGGGAAACTTGGATTTGCTCAGGAAGGCGATGCGCTCGTCGCGCACCAGCGTGCGGCTCACCACCAGCCCATCGACCCGCCGTCCACGCACGATCTGCTGGTACGACGGCTGCTCCGCCGCCGGCGACACCGGCGCGATGATCAAATTCTTGCTGACCCGCTCCAGCGCGGCCGACATGCCGGCCACCACGTCGAGGAACATCGGGTCGCCCAGGTCCGCCGGCAGCAGCGGGTAGATGATGCCGAATACATTGGTGCGCCCCAGCGCCAGCGAGCGCGCCATCGGATTAGGCTGGTAGCCGTTCTCCTTGGCCGCCTTCAGCACACGCTCGCGGGTCCGGCCATTCACCTCGGGATAGCCGTTCAACGCGCGGCTCACCGTGGTCTTCGACATGCCGAGTAAGTTCGCGAGGCGCTCCAGGTTCATAGACAATTGCTCAATGTTGACCGCTGATTATAGCGGACGGGTCGAAACCACCACCACCGTCATCGACCGCTTTTTTGAAAAAATACAACATAATCAGAACGATAGAAATCGGCACCAGCGTCAGGTAGAAGGCGAAGTGGCCGCTGAAATTGCCGAACACGTAGCCGGTGATCAGTGATCCGGTGGTGCCGCCCAGCGCCGAGAAAATCACCAGCAAGCCGGTCATGGCGGAGTGCTGGTTCTTCGGCAGGGAGCTGAGCATCACCGAGTTGATGCCGGGGTAGATCGGCGCCATGAACAATCCGATCAGCGGGAACAGGAAGGTCGCCAGCGGCGCGCTGGACCAGCTGATGTTCGGATCGGCCACCACGTCATGTGTCAACGGCAGCGCCAGCAGCACCATGGCCGCCATGCCGATCACGCAGGCGTTCATCACCGGGTACCAGTTCAACTTGCGCATCAACACGCCGGCCGACAGGCGCCCGATCGCCAGGCAGGCGGCGAAGATGCTGGTCACCTGCACGCTCATCGCCGCCGGGAGCTTCAGGATCTCGTTGTTAAAGGTCGGCAGCCAGGTGCCCACGCTTTGCTCGATCAGCACATACAAGAACGCGGTGATGACGAACACGCACACCAGCGGCTTGAAGAACAGCTTGAGCATGGCCGCGAAATCCTGCGCGATGCCACGACCTTCCGGCAGCGCTGCCATGTCCTCGTTGAAGTGCGTGGTCAGCACCAGCGCGAAGGTCAGCGCGCACAGCACGGCCAGCACCCAGTACACCTGCAGCCAGCTGCGCGACAGCGGATCGGACGAATCGATGAAGTAGCCGAACACCCAGTAGGCGCTTAACACGCCGACCATGAAGAAGCCCTCCAGCAGGTTCATCATGCTGGCGTGCTGCTTGCGGTCGGTGGCGATCAGGCCCAGTGTCGAATACACCGACACCTTCACCAGCGCGAACGATACGCCGACGCAGAAAAACAGCAGCTTGGTGGTGGCGAACGACGGCAGCACCGGCATCGCCACGCAGGCGGCGGTGACGATGGCCAGCCCGGCCAGCATGGCCTTCTTGTAGCCAAGGCGTGGCAGGAAGGAGGCGATCAGGAAGGACACCGCCGCAATCGGCAAATCCTTGAAGCCTTCCAGCACGCTGGCGCTGGATTTGCTCACGCCGTAGTTGTTGATGATCTGAAGGATGACCGTGCCCACGCTGTTGAGCAGGATCGCGAATACAAAGTAAATCAGAAATAGCGCAAATAGGATGCGGTTGTTCTTCATACTGTCTCCGAATTTTATTATTTATATTATTTAGTATGATTCTAAATTGAAGTCGTTCAGGCGCGTGATCACCACGTCGGCCTGGGTCAGCACAAAGGGATGTCCTATCCCCAGCGCGAACATCCCCGCAGCCTTGATCGACGCCACGCCCGCCACCGCATCCTCCACGCCCAGGCAGTCCTCCGGCGCCACGCCCAGCTCCCGCGCCGCCTTCAGGAAAATCTCCGGGTCCGGCTTGCCGCGCGCGATGGTCGCCGCGTCGACCACGTAATCGAATTTATCGGTGATGCCCAGGCGGCCCAACACCGTAAAGGCGTTCTTGCTCACCGACGCCAGGCCGATGCGCAAGCCCGCCGCGCGCACCACGTCCAGCGCCCGCACCGCGCCCGGCAGCAGATCGGCCGACGACATGGTGGCGATCAGTTCCTGGTAGTGGCGGTTCTTCTCGTCGGCCAGCGCCAGCTTCTCTTCCGCAGTGTACGCCCGCTTGGACGAGGCCAGGATCAGGTCCAGCGATCCCATACGGTCGATGCCCTTCAGGTTCTCGTTGAAGGCATGGTCGAAGTGCACGCCTTGCGATTCCGCCAGGCGCTTCCACGCCAGGTAGTGATAGTGGGCGGTATCGGTGATCACGCCGTCCAGGTCAAAGATAACGGCTTTAAAGCGGCTCATGCAAAGCTCCTCGATTGCGTCGGTTGCGACAGCGTCAGTGCGACAGGTTCGCCGCCGTGGGTGAAGCGCAGCGCCTCGCCTTGCAGCAGGCGATAGTCCGCGCGGCCAGGCTCCACACGCACCTCCAGCAGCGCGCCCTTGAAATGAATCTTGAACGTGTAGTGCTGCCACTGCTTCGGCAGCGACGGCGCGAAATGCAGATCGCCGCCCACCACGCGCATGCCCGCGAAGCCATACGCCACGCCCATCCACGTGCCGGCCATCGCCGCCGTGTGCACGCCGTAGTGCGTATTGCCGTGCGTGTCGTCCAGGTCGAGGCGCGCGGTCTCCATGAAGTAGTCGTAGGCCTTGTCCTGGTAGCCCACCTCCGCAGCGATGATGCTGAAGATGCAGGACGACAGCGACGAATCGTGCGTCGTCACCGCCTCGTAGTAGTCGAAGTCACGGCGCTTGTCTTCCAGCGTGAACTGGTCGGACAGCAGCAGCAGCGCCAGCACCACGTCCGCCTGCTTGCAGACCTGGTGACGGTAGATCACCATCGGGTGGTAGTTCAGCAGCAGCGGATAGTTTTCCTTCGGCGTGTTGGCGAAATCCCACACCTTCTTGGACAGGAAGCTGTCGTCCTGCGCGTGGATTTGCAGCGCATCGTCGTAAGGAAGATTCATCAACGATGCGGCGCGGCGCCATGCGGCTGGCTCGCCCGCATCCAGCGCGGTGGCGGCGGCGATGCGCGCGAATTCCGACGGCGCCTGTGCCTGCAACTGCTCCGCGATGGAGGCCGCAAAGTTCAGGTGCATTTGCGCCATCGCGTTGGTGTAGTAGTTGTTGTTGACCAGCGCCGTGTATTCGTCCGGCCCCGTCACCTGGTTGATGCAGAAGCGCCCTTCGCGGTCGTAGCTGCCGATGCCCATCCAGATGCGCGCCGTCTCCATCACGATTTCCGCGCCGTGCTTCACCAGATATTCCTGATCGTCAGTCGCCTCCATGTACAGCTTGATGGAGTAGGCGATATCGGCGTTGATGTGATACTGCGCCGTCCCCGCCGGGAAGTAGGCCGAGCACTCGTCGCCGGCGATGGTGCGCCATGGGTACAGCGCGCCGGTGGCGTGCGACATCTGGCGTGCGCGCTCACGCGCCTTCGGCAGGCCGGCGTAGCGGTACTCCAGCAGCTTGCGGGCGATCTCCGGCTTCGAGTACAGGAAGAACGGGAAGATGTAAATTTCCGTATCCCAGAAATAGTGGCCTTCGTAGCCCTCGCCCGTCACGCCCTTGGCGGAGATGTTGGTCTTGCCGTCGCGGCCCACCGATTGCAGCAGGTGGAACTGGTTGAAGTGGATGCCTTGCTGGAGCGCGTCGTCGCCGGCGATCTGCACGTCGGCCTGCTGCCAGAAATCGGCCAGGTACTGTTCCTGCGCCATGCGCAGGTCGTCGAACCCTGCGGCCCTGGCGGTGGCCAGCGTGTCCTTGCTGCGCCACATCAGCTCCGCCTCGGCGTAGTCGCGCGACGAGAAGTAGCTGCCGTACTTGGTCAGCACGATGCGCTGGCCCGCCTGCGCCTGCAGCTCGTACGTCTGCGTGAGGCGCTGCTCCACCTGCGCGATCTCGATGGTCGCATCCGCGCCCGCCAGTTCGGTATCGGTGGCGCTGACCAGCACGAAGCCGCTGTTGTGCGTACGCTGCACCAGCGCCGCGAAGCCGACGTTCTGTTCATGCCCCACCATGTGCAGCGACTGGCCCGACACCGCCGACCCCACGCGCGGATCGTCGCCCGCCTCCTGGTTCTTCACCGCGCCGTCCAGCGACGACACCACCCGCACACGACCCGCGAAGTTCAGCGGCGTCACCTCGAACTCGATCGCGAACAGATGCTTGTTCTCGAAGCACACCAGGCGGCGGCTGCGCACCCGCACGCTGCGGCCCTGCGGCGAGGTCCACTCCACGGTGCGCGTCAACACGCCGGTGCGGAAGTCCAGCACCCGCTCGTACGACTGCACCGAGCCGGCCAGCAGGTCGAAGCGCTCGTCCTCCAGCCACAGCTCGATGCCCTTCGCGTTCGGCACGTTCAGCATGAACTGGTTCACCTTGGCCAGGCCGTAGGCCGCCTCCGGATACTGGATCGGCTCCGATTCGTAGAAGCCGTTCAGGTAGGTGCCGTCGAGCGAGGTGCCGGCCGGGCCGCCGTAGCCCTCCTCGCCGGTGCCGCGCAGGCCGATGTAACCGTTCCCCAAAGCGAACAGGGTCTCGTCGAGAAAGTGGGAGTCGGTGTCGAAACTGGTCTCGCGGATGCACCAGGCTTCGAGGGGATAGGTGTGTTGTTGCACAGCGTATTCCTTAAAAATGCGATTCAAAGCGGTTTGAATTTTGAAAAAAGCCGGTTTTTCGAGGTTTTCAGCTTAATTCAGGGGAAAACTAGGTCTGGCGTACCATCAAGGTGGTCGGCAGCATTTCGGACGCCACCGGCTGGCCTTCGATCAGGCCCAGCATCTTCTTGGCCAACAACACGCCGCCGTCGCGCAGATACTGGTGCACGCTGGTCAGCGGCGGCACGAAACTGGCCGCGCCGGGCGTATCGTCGTAGCCGATGACGGAGACATTCTCCGGCACCCGCAAATTCTTCTCGGCCAGCGCGCGGATCGCGCCCATGGCCAGCAAGTCGCTGGCGGCGAACACGCCGTCGAATATGGCGCCCTTCTTTTTCAACAGCGCCGAGATGCTGTCGAAGCCCGCCTCGAAGGTGAATGCCTTGGGACGGATGATGTGCACCGTCGCCCGCCCGCCCATCGCGTCGATGAAACCGGCGCAGCGTTCCTGCACCTCGGCGTGATCGACGTCGCCCAGGAACACCAGCTTCTGCCGGCCCTGCGCGATGAAGCGCTCGGCGGCGCTGATGCCGCCCTTCCGATTGTCCGAGCCGACCACGATGTAGTCGGTGTCGGCTTCCGGCGCGCCCCACACCACCAGCGGCATGCCGGTCTGCTGCAAGGCGCGCACCGCCTCGCCGTGCGAGCCCTGGCCCAGCAGGATCAAACCGTCGGCGCCCTGCACCGGCGCGGTGTTCATCAACTGCTTGGAGGTCAGCACCACGCTGTAGCCGGCGGTGGTCAGCTCCTGCGTTATGCCGCCCAACAGCTCCAGCGGATACGGATCGGACATCGGCCGGCCGCGCACGGGTGTCATTTCCACCACAACCGCCACCGAATAACTGCGGCCCATGCGCAGATTGCGCGCGCTCACATTGAAACGGTAGCCCTGCTCGTTGGCCAAGGTGCGGATCTTCTGCCGCGTCTCCGCCGTCACCAGCGGACTGTCGCGCAGGGCGCGGGAAACGGTGATCTTGGAGACGCCGGCCAGCTTGGCCAGGTCCTCCATCGTCAATGCTGTTTCGGCTTTGCGGGCTACAGACTTATTCGAAGGCATTGATCGCTCATAGGTTGGAAACAGGGTGTGCGAACGCATTATGACAGAAAATTTTCGTTTGTCGCGAAAAATGACATCGATAACATTTCGATTGACATCGATATCATTTCTTGTTTCAATGGCCCATCTTCACGAATCGTGGAAGATGGGGATGGAACTACCGCAGGCGGTTTTTGCTGGTGGCGCGCCGTCCAGGAGACGATTTACACCATAAGAAAGCACAGACCACATGAAAAGCCAGAACCCGTTCTTGTTATCCGCAGTCACGGCTGCCGTCCTCACGCTCGTCAACCAGACCGCCGCGCAAGCCCAGAGCGCCGTCCCCGCCGAACCTTCCACCACCAAGGAAGTCGCCGCCGAAGTCCAGCAAGTGGTCGTCACCGGCGTGGCCTCGGCGCGCGGCGTGCGCAAGGTCGACTCGGCCTTCTCGATCACCACCGCCACCGAAGAACAGCTGAAGCAAGCCTCCCCCAGCAGCACCGCCGACATCATGAAAATCGTGCCGGGCGTGTATGCGGAATCGACCGGCGGCCAGTCCGGCGCCAACATCGAGGTGCGCGGCTTCCCGTCCGGCAGCGATTCGCCGTTCGTCTCGGTGCAGCTGATGGGCAACCCGATCTTCCCGCCGCCGACGCTGTCGTTCTTCGAAGGCTCGTCGGCCTTCCGCCTGGACGACACGGTCGAGCGCGTTGAAGTGCTGCGCGGCGGCCCGTCCACCATCTGGTCCAACGCCCAGCCCGGCGCGACGATGAACTTCATCCTGAAGGAAGGCGGCGACACGTCGGAGGGCTCGGTGCGCTTCACCACCGGCACCGGCAGCCTGCGCCGCGTCGACATGTTCTACGGCGGCAAAATCAGCGACGGCTGGTACGGCTCGGTCGGCGGCTTCTACCGCAAGACCGACGGCGTGCGCGACGCCGGCTTCCCGGCCGACGACGGCCACCAGCTGACCGCCACGCTGACCCGCAAACTCGACGACGGCAAGCTGACCATGTACGTGCGCAACACCGACGACAAGAACGCCTTCTACACCGGCGTGCCGCTGATCTCCAGCAACGGCGGCCACACGATCTCGGAATTCCCCGGCTTCAATCCGCTGACCGGCACGCTGATGAGCGGCGAGATGCGCAACTTCACCATCGAAGCGGCGCCCGGCAAGACGCTCAACCGCGACCTGGCGGACGGGCGCGGCCTGAAAGCCACCGTCTTCGGCGCCGACTTCGACCAGAAGATCGGCGAGTGGAGCGTGTCGAACAAGTTCAACCGCTTCGACGGCGACCTCAACACCAACGCCATGTTCACCGGTAACAACCCGCTGTCGATGAACGACTATTTGAAGGCCGCCATCGCCTCGGCCAACGGCAACGCGGCAACGGTCGCTGCGGCCGGCGGCAAGCTGGCCACGGCCGGCACCGCCACCTATGTGCACGGCGGCGCGGTCGACGGCAACCAGCAGGTGGTGCAGGCCGGGCTGTGGTCGGTGGAAAAACAACTGAAATCGTTCACCGACGAACTGCGCGTCAGCAAGGATATCGGCCACGGCCACACGCTGACCGTGGGCGGCTACTTCGCCGACTACTCGTCGCACGACGTCTGGTACCTGGGCAACAGCCACCTGATGTCGGCCGTGCCGCAAGCCAGCCTGATCAACGTGACCCTGAACAACGGCGTGGTCGTGTCGAAGAACGGCACCGACGGCAACGTGTTCTACGCGCCGGTCGCCTCGTACGACGGCCGCAACACCGCCGGCTTCATCTCGGACGAGTGGAAGGTCAACGACCGCATCAAGGTCGACTTCGGCATGCGCCATGAACAGCAGAAGATCAGCGGCACGATCTCCAACCTGACCTCGGGCGACACCGACAACAATCCGCTGACCGTGTACAACAACGGCACCTCGATGCCGGACGGCTCCAACACCTACCTGAGCCGCACCGACAGCGCCAACTCCTTCACCATCGGCGGCAACTACAAGCTGGCCAAGGATACGGCCGTGTTCGTGCGCGCCAACCGTGGCCACACCTTTATCTCGTTCGACGACCTGCGCGGCGCCGGCAACCAGCAGAGCGCCAACGACCGCAGCATCCTGCCGACGCCGAAGGTGAGCCAATACGAAATCGGCTTCAAGACCGCGACCCAGCTGTACAGCGCCTACATCAACGCCTTCCACACGGAATTCGACGGCATCGCGTTCACGCAGATCCTGGCCGACGGCCGCGAGCTGCATTCGATCAGCGGCTCCAAGGGCAACGGCCTGGAATTCGAAGTTGCCGTGCGCCCTATCGAGAACCTGCAACTGGCCTTGACCGGCGACTACCAGAAATCGGAATACCGCGACAATCCGCAGACCGCCGGCAAAACCGTCCAGCGCCAGCCGAAGCTGCAATTCCGCTTCACGCCGACGTACCGTATTCCCTTCGGCGACGGCAACTCGGCCAAGATCTACGGCACCTACACCTCGATCGGCGAGCGCTGGGCTGACCAGGCCAACCAGCAATACCTGCCGTCCTACCGCACCATCGACGCCGGCGTGCTGTTCTCGCTGGGCGACAAGATCGAAGTGCGCCTCAGCGGCACCAACCTCAACAACGAACTGGGCCTGACCGAAGGCAATTCCCGCCTGACCGCCGGCGGCACCGGACCGATCAACGCGCGTCCGCTGTTTGGCCGCACGTGGGAAGCATCGGTGCTGTACCGCTTCTAAGCAACCTGTCCCCCTCACAGGCAAGGCGTGGTCAGCCTTGCCTTTTTTGTTTTTGTGGCCTACTCTTCAATTGATCGTACTCAATACGATTCTGCCTTACCATGCCTGGAATTCTTGCTTAGGGGTTAGATCGTGGCTTCCGTAACGTCCGTCAGTGCGCTGCAGGCATCGATTGCACAGGCCGAAAGGCAAGTGCAAACGGACCAGTCGCGCGTGAACCAGGACGCCAGCCGGCTGGAGCAAAGCCGCGTGCAGCTGACCAAGGATAAGCAGACGCTAAGCGATACCCAGCAACAAAGCGCTCAGGCATCCGCGCCGCCGCTGAAGGCGACGCCGGCCCCGAATTTGAACAACGCGATAGAAAAACCGTCCCGCGCCGAGCAAGTGCTGCCGGCCGACCTGACCGCCCCGCCCAAGCCGCAGATCAACGCCCAGGGCGAGACCATCGGCAAGCTGATCAACATCATCGCCTAAGTGGGGTCAAGTCTGACATTCGGACACGAGCTCAACCGTAAAATTGGGGTCAAGTCTGACATTCGGACACGAGCTCTGCGGTAGGCACGCGCCAGCCGCAGAGCTCGTGTCCGAATGTCAGACTTGACCCCATTGTTTCGACCCCATTGTTTTAGCTGGCGGACATTGCCGCTTCCAATGCCTTGACCTCATCCCACCAGCGGCCATCCGCCAGCGGCTGGTGGATATCGAGCGCCTTGCCGATTTCCGGCGTGGCCAGCGGCAGCCGGCGTTCCGCCGCCAGCTCGTGGATGCGGTCGAATGGGTCGTGCCAGGCGTGCAGCGACAGGTCGAAGGTGCCGTTATGGATCGGCAGCATCACCTTGCCGCGCAGGTCGATGTGGGCCTGCAGCGATTCCTCCGGCTGCATGTGCACGTCCGGCCATTGCGGATCGTAGGCGCCGGTTTCCACCATGGTCAGGTCGAACGGGCCATGGCGGCGGCCAATTTCCTTGAAACCGTCAAAATAACCGCTATCGCCGCTGAAAAACACCTTCACATCCCGATCCTCGATCACAAACGACGCCCACAGAGTCTTATTGCGGTCGCTCAGGCTGCGGCCGGAGAAGTGCTGCGCCGGCGTCGCCACCAGCCTCAGGCCCGCCACATGGGTCGATTCCCACCAGCTCAGCTGCCGAACCTTGGCGGCCGGTATGCCCCAACCGATCAAGCGGTCGCCCACGCCCAGCGGTGTGATGAAATGCTCGGTCTTGGCGGCCAGCTTGATCACGGCGGCATAGTCCAGATGGTCGTAATGGTCGTGCGACAGGATGATGCCCTTGATCGGAGGCAACTCCTCGATGCTGATCGGCGTCTGGTGGAAGCGCTGCGGCCCGGCCCACTGCACCGGCGACGCACGCTCGGAAAACACCGGATCGGTCAGCCAGAAATGGCCGTTGAGCTTGAGCAGCACCGTCGAGTGTCCCAGGCGGAACAGGCTGCGATCCGGAGCATCCAATAACTGCTGCTGCGTGATCGCATGAACGGGAATGGCCTGGCGCGGCACGGTGTCCTTGGGTTTGTCGAAGGCGAAGCGCAGCATGATGCCCAGCGACTGGATGAAGCCCATCTTGTGCATCTTGACCGGATTGCGGAACTTGCCGTCCCGCGTGCGCGGTGCGCTGGGCACGGACAAGCCGTCGAGGTCGGATTCGGCGATAGCGGATTGATAAGCCATGATGGGCAACTCCAAGGATTGAGAATGTACACTACACAGTGTAGTTCTTATCTTTTAAAAAGTAAACTAGTCGGTGTAAAATAAAGCCATGAACATGCCCCTCAAACTGACCGACCGCAAACGCCAGGCCATCGTCGAAGCCGCCATCGCGGAATTCCGCGTCAGCGGTTTCGAATCGACCAGCATGGACAAGATCGCCGCCACCGCAGGCGTGTCCAAGCGCACGGTGTACAACCACTTCCCCAGTAAAGACGAACTGTTCGCGCAGATATTGCATGAGTTGTGGAATAGTTCGATGGCGCAGGAGCACCAGCCCTACGACCCGGCCGTGCCGATGCGCGAGCAATTACTGGCTTTGCTGTGGAAAAAGATGGCCATGCTCCAGGACAGCTACTTCCTGGATCTGGCGCGGGTGGCGATCGCCGAATCCATCCACTCGCCCGAACGGGCGCAGGAGATGGTGACACGGCTGAGCCGCAAGGAAGAGGAAGCAACGGCCTGGCTGCGCGCGGCCCAGGCCGACGGCAAGCTGCTCAGGGCCGACCCGGTACTGGCGCCGCAAATGCTGGGCGGCCAGTTGAAGACCTTCGCCTTCTGGCCGCAAGTGACGCTCAACCAGCCGCCGCTGGACGCGGCCACGCAGAAAAAAGTGGTCGAGGCGACCGTGGATATGTTCCTGGCCTACGCCAACTAGGCGAAGCTGACCGAGTAAATCGGCGGCAAGGTGGTGGAGATGGTCTGCCACTGCCCGCCGCCATCCTCCGACAGCCAGGCGCCGCCGGTGGTCGACCCCATCAACAGAATCTGGCCGTCGTCGCTGACGGCCAGCCCGTGGCGATACACCAAATCATAGCAATGCTGCTGCGGCAAGCCGCCGCGCCAGGCGGTGAAGGTCTTGCCACCGTCGGTGGTGCGCGTGACCGCCAGCGCCGCATGCGCGGCGTAGCGCTTGCTGTCCGCCTCGGCCGGCACGAACCACGCCGTCTCGCCGTCCGTCGGATGCACCGCCGTCACGAAACCGAAATTGGACAATGGCGCGCTGATCACCTCGGTCCAGTTGGCGCCGTTGTCCACGCTGCGCCAGATGCCGTTGTGATGCTGACACCACAGCTTGTCCGGTTCGCCCGGGCAGCGCACGATGCGGTGCGGATCCTGCACCTGCTGCGTCTCGGCCAGTTCCGGCGGCATGTAGCGGGCCACCATGCCCTTGGCGCGCATGCTCCAGCTTTCGCCGCCGTCGTTGGTCAGCCAGGCGCCGCCGCAGGAGATCCCCACCAGCACCGACTTGCTGTTGCGTGGATCGACGCAGATGCTGTGGATGCCCGGCACATCGTAGCCGCCGCCCATCCACTGTGAGCGCTCCGGCACATTCCACAGCGACTCCACCAGCTGCCAGCTGTCGCCCCGGTCGTTCGAGCGGAACAGTCCGCCCGGCAAGGTGCCGGCCCACAGCACGCCCGGCTGGTCCGGCCCGCCCGCCGCCAGCGACCAGATCTGCTTCAGCGTCCACTCCACCGGATCGGTCGAATCCTGCGGCTTGACGGGAAACGCCGGCACCGCCACCTCGGTCCACTGCTCGCTGCCCGGGTCGCGCCGGTGCAGCTTGGCGCCGAAATGGCCCAGGTTCAGCGCCGCGTACAAGGTGCCGTCGCGCCGGTCCGGCAACACCATCGTCACCGGATCGCCAAGGAAATGCTGCCGGTCCAGATGCCACGCCTCGTGCGTGCGGTAGATTTCGAACAATCCTTTGCGAGTGCCGATGTAGGCGCGGTCGGACATGTCAACCTCCAGAAAGAGCTTGCAAGATATAGACTTTGGAATGCGGCGCGAGCGTATCGTTCAATATTTTTCGCTCTCGGCTGCGCTGGCCGTCGATAAAGATGACGACATTCTCGCGCAAGTGGCCCTGCTCGTCGAGCACATAGCCGCGCAGCCGTGGATGATCGGCGAAGGCGGCATCAAGGGCGCCGCGCAGATCGGCCGCGCCGGTCTCCACCTGCGGCACTTCCATGAAGCGGGCCAGTTGCTGGGTAAAAATGAGTTGCGCCATCGTTATGCTTGTTGGTTTATTCGACGGGAATTCAGATTCTATGCCTGAATCGCATAAAATAAAACCGCATCAACTAACGGAGCGCCGCATGACGATCACACCGCAAGAGCTGGAACTGTTGATGGAGGAAGTGGAGAAGGAAGATCCGATCGATTTCGCCGACCTGCCGTTCGACGAGCACGACCTGCGCGGCCTGATCTCCAACCACCTGTGCGAGATGGCCGAGGCGATGGAAAGCTTCAGCGAGGAGGACAAGCACCTGACGCTGCTGGCCGTGGCGGCCAAGCTGGTGCTGGAGAACATGGTGCTGAACATCCAGCTGATGCGGCGCCACGGCGTGCCGCTCAGCGAATCGACCGACGCGCTGCTAAGCCGCCTGCGCAAACGCGGCGACGACCCGCCCGGCTAAGCCGTACGCGATCGCCTCATGTTGATACCATTTTCTGCTACCATTAACTCATGAAGCGCAAGCACCAACGCACACTTGAGCATGTGTTTTCCCATCCAACGTCCGCGAATGTTCGTTGGACGGATATTGAAGCTCTGTTCGTCGAATTGGGTGGCCACATTGAGGAGCGAGAAGGCTCACGGGTCTTGGTACGCCTGTTCGGCGAGAGGCGCGTGTTCCATCGACCGCATCCCGAACCTGCGACGGACAAAGGTGCGCTTGCGTCCATACGGAAATGGTTCGAAGATCACGGAGTTAAACCATGAGCATGCAGAACACAATGACAATTGACGGCCACCAAGCGGTGATCACATTCGACCCGGAAATTCAAATGTTCCGGGGCGAGTTTCTTGGTCTGAATGGAGGGGCCGATTTTTACGCGAAGGATGTCAAAGGCTTGCAGCGGGAGGGGAAAATTTCGCTAAATGTCTTTCTGGAAGCGTGCGCCGAAGACGGCGTCGAACCACGAAAGAGTTTTTCGGGGAAATTCTCGCTGCGTGTTGCACCTGCGATCCACGAGGCGGCAGCTGTTGCCGCCGCCGCGCATGGGAAGAGCCTCAATCAATGGGCGGAAGACGTACTACGTAAAGCAACTCTAGCTTGATGCTTGAAGTAATACGATCGGTATGTGCTCTGCAACAGGTGTCAGAGCAAGTCAAGTGGCGTCGGCCGCTTCCGGCCAGAAACGGTCATACCTCAGATTGCTCTCAAGCGACCTAACATTGGCTTTTCCAGATCTAGAGGATCAACGCAGGCTCTGCATCGTACGCCTGTCTCAGTAGAGACATGAATTGGTGGGATTCCGAAATAGGAGCTGCGCCCATCGCGGTGACGGGGACACCGGGTGTCCATGAATTCATGACTGCAGCGCCGGACAGGCCCGCTAGATCGCTTGGTCTGATATCTCGACTCTGTTGTTCAATTCCCATCCGTGTCAGCTGTCTTTGAACAATGCCCATCATAGTTCCGATAAGGATGTCGGCGCGGGGCCAGACAACGGACTGGCCATTCCATAAAACAAGGTTCCAGATCGTCGCCTCGCTCAAGCGTTCATTTCGGTCGATAAACACCGCATCATCGAAGCCATGTTCGACGGCTTTGTGCAAATAATATGTCTTAGCTCCTTCCCCAACATGCTTGATACTAGCCAGTGATCTTTCGTGTTCAACGACTGCAAGGCGCAGCGGACCTACGGGGCCATTGGAAGGTGGCGAAGTGCGGACTAGGACTGATGGCGGCATCCCCCTGCCGGCCGCAGTGAATTCACCATGTGTCGAATAAATCGTCGCAGTTAGTGACATGCTCGGAGGGCCTGCGTCAATGGCCCGCCGCAGACTTTGGAGAATTTGTTCATCGGGAATCGCGGCTCCAAACAGCTCAACGGACGCATCGCGTAGCCTCCTAAGGTGTAGATCGATGCCCTTCACCCTGCGCTCGCGTACCTGCATTGCGGTAAAATGTGCGAAACCCGAAAATGCAAACGGTATCAGTTCAGAGTCGTGCACAGGCGTGCCGTTAATAATCGTCGGGTAAGGGTGTGTTTGGACAGACATATTTTGCTCCAGTTGCCATTGAGGAGCAGACAGTATCGAGTCTGACAGTGCTGTCAGAGTCAAGGATAAAATGAAAATCGGCGAGCTATCCCTGCGCTGCGAGGTAAGTGTTCGCATGCTCCGCTATTACGAGGCGCAAGGCCTCTTGAAGCCACGGCGGACGGCGAGTGGCTACCGTGACTTTAGTGACGTTGACGTGCAAACAGTCGAGCGCATCAAGCTGCTAGGTTCCGGCGGGATGACTCTCGCCATGATCAGGCAGTTCGCACCATGCGTACGGGGGGATGCCCCCATCTTTGAACCATGCGATGAGTTACGCGCTGCACTGCATGATTACCTGCGTTTAATCGATCATAAAGCCGAGGAGCTGCGTAGAACCCGAAACATACTCGAGAAGTTTATGCGCGCTGTGGAGTTATAGGAAAACTTGACAGGCGCGCCAGTAGTTCACCTCCGCTTACGCGGAATGTCTGCAAAGGGGCGGTTGCTATCGGTCACAGCACATCGTGCGTCAGGTCAAGCGGACTTGGAGGCGGCGGGCGCCACGATCACCAGATCGGTTTCGGCGATGGCCACGCAAGGCAGGATATAGCCCTCGCGCTTTTCGTCCGCGCTTAGGCCCGGCCACTCGATCAGATAGCGCACCGTGCCGCTGGTGCTCAGGCAGATACAAGTGCGGCAGGTGCCGTTGCGGCAGGAGCTGGGCAGGCGCACGCCGGCACGCTCCGCGCTTTGCAGCACCGTCGCCGGCGCCGGCGCGTCGAAGGTCCATCCCTGCCCCGCCAGCGTTACCCGTACCGCCTTGTCCATGCTGCTTCCCGAAATGCCGTGTCAAACCAGCATGATAAACCGTCAGGCCAGCAGTTTGAGCTTCGGCTTCACCGGGCCGCGCGGCGCGGCGGCGGGACGCCGCACCACCACTCCGCCGCGCAGCTTGAACACCGCCATCGCCTGCGACACGCAACGCGTCTGCTGCGCCAGGTTGCCGGCGGCGGCCGCGGCCTGCTCCACCAGCGCCGCGTTCTGCTGCGTGATGTCGTCGATCTGTATCACCGCCTGGTTGACCTGCACGATGCCGTCGCTCTGCTCGCGCGTCGCGTTCGAAATCTCCTCCACCACGCGCGACACCCGATCCACCGATTCGATCACCTGGCTCATCGTCACACCAGCACTGCTGGTCAGCGCGGCGCCGGCCTGCACCTTCTCGATCGACTGGTCGATCAGGATCTTGATGTCCTTGGCCGCCGTCGCCGAACGCTGCGCCAGGTTGCGCACCTCGCTGGCCACCACGGCGAAGCCGCGTCCCTGCTCGCCGGCGCGCGCCGCCTCCACCGCCGCGTTCAGCGCCAGGATATTGGTCTGGAAGGCGATGCCCTCGATCAGGCCAATAATGTCGAGCACCTTGTTCGACGACGCGCTGATGTCGCCCATCGTCGTCACCACCTGCGACACGATGCTGCCGCCCTGCGCCGCCACAGCGGACGCCCGCTCCGCCAGCTCATTGGCGTTGGCGGCGTTGCTGGCGCTCTGCTGGACGGTCGACGTCAACTCCTCCATGCTGGCCGCCGTCTGCTGCAGGCTCGATGCCTGCGACTCGGTGCGCCCCGACAGGTCCATATTCCCGTCCGCGATTTCACCGGTGGCCAGCGAGATCTGGTCGAAGTTGGCGCGCACGTCGCCGATGATGCTGTGCAGGTTGACATTGGTCTGCCGCAGCGCCGCCAGCAACTGCCCGACCTCGTCGTCGCGCTGGATATCGAAGGCCGCCGTCAGGTCGCCGCCGGCCATCATGCGCGCCGCCCGCGTGGCCTGGCGCAGCGGCAGCGCCACGTTCAGGTACAGGCTGCGGCCGAACCACGCCATGCCCAGCATCGCCATCAACGCCAGCGCGCCCATCCAGCCGCGCGCCGCGACGATGCCCGCGTCGCTCATGCCCAGCAGGGCAAAGGCCAGCAAGGCCAGCACGCCGCCGGTCAGCAGCGTCGCCACGCCGATCTGGCGCGCCAGCGACATGTTCAGCAAACCCGCCAGCCGCGCCACCACGCCGGTCGATACCGCCCGCCCGTTGACGATGCGTAGCCGGCGCGGATTGCCCGCCTTGAACTGACGATACACCTCGTCCGCCTCGCGCACCTGCTCGCGACTGGGCTTGGTCCGCACGGACAGGTAGCCGATCGGCTTGCCCTGCTCGATCACCGGCGTCACGTTCGCCAGCACCCAGTAGTAATCGCCGTTCTTGCAGCGGTTCTTCACCAAACCGGTCCACGGCATGCCCGCCTTGATCGTCCGCCACAAATCGGCGAACGCCTCGACCGGCATGTCCGGGTGGCGCACGATATTCTGCGGCGCGCCGATCAGCTCCTGCTCGGTGAAGCCGCTGACCTCGATGAAATAAGGATTGGCGTAGTTGATATTGCCCTGCAAATCCGTGCTGGAGACGATGGTCTTGCCGTCTTCCATCAGGTATTCGTTTTGGGTGATTGGACTATTGGTTCGCATGGCCATTCCTTTTTTATCGACGGAAGGGGCGTGCCGGGGTCGGGGGAGCGCCATTGGCCAATAGCCAATGGATCCAGAATACGGGAATATCCCTGCGACAAAATCACCAATTGTCGCGGGGAATTTTTACTGCCGGTTTTAATGGTCGAATTTTGACCTGTATCAAATTTTATAAATGCAAATACAACAAATGTCAGTCCGGCTTGAAGTTTTGCCCCAGGGACATTGGCTTATTCAACAATATTGCTTGCGGATTTCGGCAAATGATGACAAGCACCACGATCGTGGCGAGATAGGGCAGCATCGACAGGAACTCCGACGGAATATCCAGCCCCATGCCCTGCCCGTGGAACTGCAGCACCGTCACGCCGCCGAACAGATAGGCGCCCACCATCACGCCGCGCGGCTTCCACGTCGCGAACACCACCTGCGCCAGCGCGATCCAGCCGCGTCCCGCCGTCATGCCCTCGACCCACATCGGCGTCAGCGCCAATGACAGGTAGGCGCCGCCCAAACCGGCCATGGCGCCGCCGAACAGCACCGTGCCGTAGCGCAGGCCGATCACCGGAAAGCCGATCGCATGCGCGCTGTGCGGCGACTCGCCCACCGCGCGTATCACCAGCCCAAGCCGCGTGCGCGCCAGCACCCAGCCCACCAACAGCACCAGCGCCACCGAGCCGTACACCATCGCGTCGAAGCGGAACAGCAGCGGCCCAACGAACGGCAAATCGGACAGCAGTGGAAAATGCAGATGCGGCATCGGCTCCACCGTCTGCCCGACCAGCCCGCGCCCCATGAAGGCCGACAGCCCGATGCCGAACAAGGTCAGCGCCAGTCCGGTGGCCACCTGGTTGGTCTGCAGCGTCAGCACCAGGAAGCCGAAGATCAGCGACATCAGCATGCCGGCCACCATCGCGGCCAACAAGCCAAGCCACATCTGCCCCGTGCCCAGCGTGACGCCGAAGCCCACCACGGCGCCCACCAGCATCATGCCCTCCATGCCCAGATTGAGCACGCCGGAACGCTCGGTCACCAGCTCGCCCATCGAGGCCACCACCAGCGGCGTGGCGGCGCCCGCCGTGCTGGCGAGGAAGGCGATTAACAGTTCGGTGCTGATCATGCGGTTTCTCCAACGGTGACAGGCAGGTGCCGCGCGCGCGGCTTGAAGCGGTAGTGGATGAACAGGTCGGCGGCCAGCAGGTAAAACAGCAGCAGGCCCTGGAACATGCCGGTGATCGCCGACGGCACCTGCAGCTCGATCTGCGCCGTCTCGCCGCCGATGTACAGCAGCGACATCAACAACGCCGACAGCACCACGCCCAGCGGATGCAGGCGCCCGACATACGCGACGATGATGGCCGCGAAGCCGTAGCCCGCCGACACCGACGGCTGCATCTGCCCCAGCGGCCCGGCCACCTCGCCCACGCCGGCGATGCCGGACAAGGCGCCGCTGACCATGAAGGCCAGCCACACGTTGCGCGGTTCGCTGAAACCTGCGTACAGCGCGGCGGCAGGCGCCATGCCGCTCACCTGCATGCGGTAGCCGGCGAAGGTGTGCTTGCAGAAGAACCAGGCCGCAACAGCCGCCAGCAGCGACAGGATGAAGGCCGCGTTCACCCGCAGGCCCTCCACCAGCAGCGGCAAGGTGGCCGAGTCGCTGAACATCTTCGACTGCGGGAAGTTGAAGCCGGCCGGATCGCGCATCGGCCCGTGCACCAGGTAGCTCAGCAAGTGATACGACACGTACACCAGCATCAGGCTCACGAGGATCTCGCTGGTGTTGAAGCGCGTGCGCAGCAGCGCGGGAATGGCGGCCCACAGCATGCCGCCCAGCGCGCCGGCGACGAGCATCAGCGGCAGCACCCACCACGCCTGCACCTCGTCGAAATACAGCGCCACCGCGCCGGCGGCGATCGCGCCCACCGTCAGCTGGCCGTCGGCGCCGATGTTGGCGACGTTGGCGCGGAAGCCGATCGCCAGGCCCACGCCGCACAGGATCAGCGGCGTGGCCTTCAGCAGCAGCTCGCCCACGCCGTACAGCGTGGTCCACGGCTTGATGAAGTAGACGTAGAAGGCATGCAGCGGCTCCTGTCCGAGGAAGAAGAACAGCGCGGAGCCGGTCAGCAGCATGGCCGCCGCCGCGATCAGCGGCGACGCCAGCATCATCGAACGCGAAGGTTCCGGGCGTTGTTCAAGCCGCGACATGTTCTGCTCCCTGGTAGTCGAAATCGCCGCTCATCCACACGCCGATCTGGTTGATGCTGGTGCCGCCCGCCGGCACCGCCTTCGACAAGCGCCCGTCCGCCAGCACGGCGATGCGGTCGCTCATCATGAACAATTCGTCCAGCTCCTCCGACAGCACCAGCACCGCCACGCCCTGGTCGCGCATGTCGATGATGGCCTGCCGTATCAGCATGGCGGCGCCGATGTCCACGCCCCACGTGGGCTGCGCGAACACCATCACCTTCGGCGCCAGCGCGATCTCGCGGCCGACGATGAACTTCTGCAGGTTGCCGCCCGAAAGGCTGGCCGCCGCCGACTGCTCGCTGCCGCACTTGACGTTGAAGCGCTCGATCACCTTGCGCGCGAACGCGCGCACCGCGCCGCGCTGTATCAGCCCGCGCTTGACCATGCCGGTGTTGGCCGCCGGCAGATAGCCGGTCAGCAGCGCGTTGTCGGCCAGCGACAGGTCGGGCGCGGCGCCGCGTCCCAGCCGCTCCTCGGGCACGAAGCCAAGCCCCAGCTGGCGCCGTTGCGCGGCATCGAGCCTGCCCACGTCGCGCCCGCACAGGCGGACCGCGCCGCTGCCGGCGGCCAGCGCGCGCTCGCCGGAGATGGCCTTCAACAGTTCCTGCTGGCCGTTGCCGGAGATGCCGGCGATGCCGACGATCTCGCCGCTGCGCAGCTCCAGGCTCACGTCCTTGAGCCGCGTGCCGAACGGGTCGTCGCTGCGCACATTGAGCTTGTCGAGCGCCAGCAGCACCTCGCCCGGTTCGCGCGGCTTGTGCACGCACACCGGCAGCTCGCGGCCGATCATCAGCTCCGCCAGCGACTTCGCGCTTTCCTCCTTCGGGTTGGCTGTGCCGGACACGCGCCCGCCGCGCAGCACGGTGGCCTTGTCGCACAGCGACTGGATCTCATCGAGCTTGTGACTGATATACAGGATGCTGACGCCTTCGGAGGCCAGGCGCCGCAGCGATTCGAACAGCTTGAGCACGGCGTCCGGCGTCAGCACCGAGGTCGGCTCGTCCATGATCAGCAGGCGCGGCGACTGCAGCAGGCAGCGCACGATCTCCACCCGCTGCCGCTCGCCCACCGACATGCTGTGCACCAGCCGTTGCGGATCGAGCGGCAGGCCGTATTGTTCGGAGACTTCGCGGATGCGCGGCGCCAGCGCGGCCGGGGCGATCTTCTCGTCCAGCGCCAGCGCGATGTTCTCGGCCACGGTCAGCGTCTCGAACAACGCGAAGTGCTGGAACACCATGCCGATGCCCAGCTTGCGCGCGTCGTGCGGCGAGTGGATGTCGACCTGCTTCCCCTCCCACATGATCTGGCCTTCATCGGGCTTGGTCACGCCGTAGATGATCTTCATCAGCGTGCTTTTTCCGGCGCCGTTCTCGCCCAGCACCGCGTGGATCTCGCCCGGCATGACGGTCAGGTCGACCGCGGCGTTGGCCACCACGGAAGGGTAAATCTTGGAGATGCCCAGCATCTTCAGGCGCGGCTCTGTCATCGGCGCTTCCCTCATCGTATACAAATTGAATACAAAAACAGACGCAATTAGCATGCCACACGCGATCCGCCGTAAACGCTCTGTTTTGGACCGGAGAGTGCACTAAATATGACACAGTTTTTCACCAAAAATGTGCGCGACGCTCAAAAATGAGGACAAAACAAAGTATTTTCGTACACAATACAAGACAGCTTCAACGCAGCTTTGTACACGATGTAGTTAGCATGGTTCCTGCTTTATGCAGTGTGAGCACCACCCTCACGGAGAATCGATCGATGCCATTACAAGGCAAACGCAAACCACGCAAGGCCGCCACCGCGGCCGCCGTTGCGGAAGCGCCTGCCGCCATCAAGCGCGGGACCACCGCCGTCGACCTGCGCATCTACCGCGCGGTCGTCAATGCCGTCATGAGCCACCGCCTGCCACCCGGCACCCACCTGGGCGAAGCCGATTTCTGCGAGCTGTATCAGGTCAGCCGCACCACCGTGCGCAAGGCGCTGCAACGGCTGGCGCACGACCACATCATCGAGCTGCGGCCCAATCGCGGCGCGGTGATCGCCTCGCCCACGCCGGAGGAAGCGCGCGACATCTTCGCCGCCCGCCGCGCCATCGAGCGCGAGATCGTGCCGCTGGTGATACGCAACGCCACACCCGCCTCGCTCAAGCAGATCCGCGCCGCGCTGCACGCCGAGGACCAGGCCCGCCGCACCGGCGACCGCGCCGGCTGGATACGATTGGGCGGCGAGTTCCACATCCTGCTGGCGGAGCTGGCCGGCAACCAGGTGCTGCAGCGCTTCATGGCGGAGCTGGTGTCGCGCTGCTCGCTGATCATCGCGCTGTACGAGGCGCCCGGCGCCACCATGTGCGAGAACGATGAGCACCAGGACCTGGCCACGCTGATCGAGCAGCGCAAGGTCAAGGAAGCCGTCCATTTGATCGAGCACCACCTGCTGGAAATCGAAGCGCGCCTACACCTGCATGAGCAGGACAAGAAAGTGAACCTGGCCGAGGCGCTGTCCGGGTACTAGCGGTATGGCCCGGGAATTGCTAGAGATGTCGATGAGATTGAATCCAATCACAAAAACGAATTGGATACAAAAGAAGTTATTACAAACCGTGTCGTTCCTTATCTCACTGAATGGAGTTCCATGATGTCCCGTCTCGCCTCCCGCACCGCCTTTGCCCTTCTCGCCTGCTGCGCCTGCGCCGCCCACGCCGCCGACTGGAGCGACACCTCGCTCAGCTACCGTTACGGCACCAAGTTCGCCGAACCGTTCAACGACAAGGACATCACCAAGAACATCGTCAACCTGAGCAGCGTCTCCGGCTACAAGTATGGCAAGAACTTCTTCAGCGTCGACTTCCTGATGTCGTCGGAAGTGGACCCGTCGTCGGCCGGCGCCAAGAGCGGCGCGCATGAAGCCTACGCGTTGTACCGCCACACGCTGGACCTGGGCAAAGTCACCGGCAACAGCTGGGCCTTCGGTCCGGTGCGCGGCGTCGGCGCCACGGCGGGCTTCGATTTCAACAGCAAGACCGACGCCGGCTACAACTCCAAGAAGCGCATGGTCGTCGCCGGCCCGACGCTGATGATGGACGTGCCGGGCTTCCTCGACGTCAGCCTGCTCGCCCTGTGGGAGAGCAACGCGCCGTACAACACCTTCACCGGCGCCGCGACTCCGCGCTACGCCTACAAGACCCACCCGATGCTGACCGCCGCATGGGGCATCCCGTTCAACATCGGTATCCCGCTGTCGTTCGAAGGCTTCGCCAACTTCATCGGCACCAAGGGCAAGAATGAATTCGGCGGCGACACCGCGCGCGAGACCAACATCGACATGCAGATCATGTACGACATGAGCGCCGTGGTGAGCGCGCCGAAGAACACCTTCAAGGTCGGCGTCGAGTACCAGTTCTGGAAAAACAAGTTCGGCAACCCGGACACCAACAACCCGGGCGCAACGGCCAAGACGCCGATGGTCCGCGCCGAATACCACTTCTAAACCCTGCCCATCAAAGGAAACCGTATGATCAATCGTCGCAAAGTACTGGCCGTGGCCGCGCTGGCCGCCGCCACCATCGGCATGTCCGCCTCCGTGTTCGCTGCGGAGCCGCTGAAGATCGGCTTCGTCTACGTCGGCCCGGTCGGCGACGCCGGCTGGACCTACGCCCACGACCAGGCCCGCCTGGCGATGGAGAAGGAGCTCGGCGCCAAGGTCAAGACCACCTACGTCGAGAACGTGCCGGAAGGCGCGGACGCCGAACGCGTGATCCGCAAGCTGGTGGCCGAAGGGAACAAGCTGATTTTCACCACCTCCTTCGGCTACATGAACCCGACCGAGAAAGTCGCCAAGACCACGCCGGGCGTGGTGTTCATGCACGCCACCGGCTTCAAGACCGGCAAGAACCTGGGCACCTACGAATCGCGCCTGTACGAAGGCGCCTACCTGAACGGCGTCATCGCCGGCAAGATGACCAAGTCGAAGACGCTGGGCTTCATCGCCTCCTTCCCCGTGCCCGAGGTGATCCGCAACATCAACGCCTTCACGCTGGGCGCGCAGAGCGTCAATCCTGGCGTGAAGACCAAGGTGATCTGGGTGAACTCGTGGTACGACCCGGCCAAGGAACGCCAGGCGGCGGAAACCCTGGTGGCGCAAGGCGCGGATGTGATGGCACAGAACACCGACTCGCCGGCCACGCTGCAAGTGGCGCAGGAAAAAGGCGTGTACGCGTTCGGCTGGGATTCGGACATGTCCAAGTTCGCACCGAAGGCGCACCTGACGGCGGCCACCAACAACTGGGCTCCCTACTACATCGAAACCGCCAAGGCGGTCATCGCCGGCACCTGGAAAACCGGTGAATACCGTGGCGGCATGAAGGAAGGCATGGTCAAGATGTCGGGGCTGAACGCCGTGGTGCCGGCCGATGCGGCCAAGGCGTTCGAAGAGAAGAAGGCCGCGCTCACCGCCGGCACCTTCGCGCCGTTCACCGGCCCGATCAAGGACCAGTCGGGCGCCATCAAGTACGCGGCCGGCGTGGCGGCGCCGGTGAAGGACCTGCTGTCGATGAACTTCTACGTGCAGGGCGTGGAAGGCTCGATTCCGAAGTGAGCCTTGATCCAGTCCTGTTGAACGACTGGCACCCGGTCGCGCTCTCGCAAGGGATCGCGGCCGGCGCGGTCACGGCCACCGACCTGCTGGACACGCGCCTCGTCCTGTGGCGCGACAGCGGCGGTGTGCTGCACGCGTGGGAGGACCGCTGCCCGCATCGCGGCACCCGCCTGTCGATGGGCGCCCTGCACAACGACACGCTGCGCTGCGCCTACCACGGCTGGGCCTTCGGCGGCGACGGCCGCTGCAAGCACATCCCCGCTTTGCCCGCGCTGGGCGAAGCCAACCTGAAGGCGCAAGTCGCCACCTACCACGTGCGGGAATGCTATGGCCTGGTATGGGTCTGCCTCGGCGAGCCAGTCGTGGCAAGCCCTCCGCCGTTTCCCGAGTTCGCCGACACTGCCTTGCGCAAGGTCTGGTGCGGACCGTACGACGTGCAAAGCAGCGGACCGCGCATCGTCGAGAACTTCCTCGACATGGCGCATTTCGCCTTCGTCCACGAGGGCATATTGGGCGTGCAGGAACAAGCCGCCATCGCCAACTACACCGTCGAGAACTTCGACGACGCCGACTACGGCAGCGGCGTCTGGGCCAAACAGTGCCGCGCATGGCAACCGCAGGCCAGCAAGGCAGCCACCGCCGGCGCCGACATCGAATACACCTACCGCGTGGTGCGTCCGCTGACCGCCGTGCTGACCAAGCATCCCGTGGACCGCGTGCGCGAAGCCATCGCGCTGATGCTGCAACCGCTGACCGAAACCACCACCCGCGTCTGGATCATCCTGGCGCTGGACGACTTCACCTCCGGCGACGACGAGCTGCGCCAGTTCCAGGACACCATCTTCCTGCAGGACCGGCCGATACTGGAAAGCCAGAGCCCCGCAAGACTGCCGTTGATACCGGGCGCCGAAGTCTCTGTAGCCTGCGACCGCATGTCGCTGGCCTATCGCGGCTACCTCAAACAGCAGGACCTGCGCTACGGCGTCCTGCGCAACGACCAGGAGAACGCATGACCACCGCCACCGCCCAGGACCACGAATTCCTCACCCGCGTGCTGGCGTTGGCGCAGCGCTCGCGAGACGAGGGCCACCATCCCTTCGCCGCGATGGTGGTCGCCGCCGACGGCACGGTGATCGCCGAAGCGATGAACGCATCCAGCAGCGACCGCACCGCGCACGCGGAGATGAACGCGCTGCGCCAGGCGTCGCAGCGCCACAGCCCCGAGCAGCTGGCCACGGCCACGCTGTACGCCAACGCCGAACCGTGCGCCATGTGCGCCGGCGGCACCTACTGGAGCGGCGTCGGACGCGTGGTGTATGCGATGTCCGAAGCCAGCCTGCTGGCACTGACCGGCAGCGATCCCGAAAATCCCACCCTGTCGCTGCCCTGCCGCGAGGTGTTCGCGCGCGGCCAGCGTCCCACCGAAGTCATCGGCCCCATGCGCGAAGACGAGGCGCGCCTGGCGCACGTCGGCTTCTGGCACAAGTAAATTACTGATGCATTCCAACCGGACCCGGATCATAATTGTGATCCGGGCCGATGAGTCGCGCCCTGGTAAAGCGTGCGTCGTCGTCAATTTTTCTCAAAGATTAAGCAATTTGACAAGTGACGTTTCCAGACGACACTACAAGCCGAACCCTGCAATCGGATTTGATTAATTTCGTCAACAGCGTCACAGTGGCACCACCAGCCATGCGCCAGGCTGAATACACGGCGCGGGGGAGACGATAATGAAACAGTTCATCCACATTGCCATGCTGGCCACAACGGTGGCCTGCGCCTGCGCGCACGCTCAAATTCAGCAGCCCCAGCCGGTCGCCGCGCCGGCCCTGATGTCGGCGCCGGCCCATCCCGATCCCTACATCCCGCCGGCCATGCGCAAGCCACCGCGCGACGGCGCGCCCAGCCCCATGCTGCAATACCAGTCCATGCAGAAGCTGAAGCAGCGCTTTGAAGACGCCGACGTCGACAGCAGCGGCGGCCTCAGCCGCGAGGAAGCGCACAACGCCGGCCTGGGTTTCGTGGAAAAGAACTTCGACCATATCGACACCGCCCAGCGCGGCGTGGTCACCTTCGAGGATTTGAAGGCCTTCATCATCCAGCGGCGCGAAGAAGCGCGCTCGCGCTGAGCGGCGCGCTTCTCCGGCTTACAGCTTGTAGTTCACACCCAGCAGGAACTGGCGGCCGTAGGTGGTGTAGCGCTCCGGCGCATACGAACCGCCCGAGAACGGATCGCCCTGGCGCGTCTGGTACGGCGAGTTGTTCAGGTTATTGACCTGGAACAGGAACGACAAGCCCTTGTAGCGGCCTTCCTCGATCGCATAACCAAGCTGTAGATCAATTTGTCGCTCGGCCAGGATCTCGCTGAAGGAACGCTGCGCGAACAAACCGGTCACCTCGCCGCGATACGCCGAACGGTAGCGGCGGCTCACCCGCGCCTGATAGCCCGACTTCTCGTAGTACACCGTGAAGTTGGACACCACGCCCGACAAGCCCGGCAACTTCTCCTTGGTGCCCGGACCGTTCGGATGGATAGAGCTCTCGGTGCCAGACATGCTGCCCGTCACGCCGAAGCCTTCCAGCGGCGCGTACAGCAGGCCGCCGTCCAGCGCGCCCGACAGTTCCACACCCTTGACCAGGCCGCCGGCGCCGTTGGCCGGACGGTTCAGCGTGCCGATGTCCTGCAGCGGCACCACGGCCGACGGGTTCGGGAAGCCGGCGAAGCTGAACGCGGTCTGCTGGTTGTAGATGTAGCTCTGCAGTTTTTTATACCAGAGCGCGCCCGCGATGTAGCTGCGCTTGCCCATGTATTTTTCCATCGACAGGTCGTAGGAATTGGCGCGCCACGGTTCCAGCTGCGGGTTGCCGCCGCTGCCGTTCCACATGCGGGTGGTGGCGTCCACGCCGCCCGAAACGCCGGCGCGCATGTCCGACATCTGCGGCCGGGCCACGGTCTTGGCCGCGCCGAAGCGCAGGTTGGTGGTCTCCAGGTACTTGCCGAGGTCGAAGTTCAGGTTCAGGCTGGGCAGGTAGTCGGTGTAGTTGGAGCCGCCGGTGATCGCGCCCAGCTTGCCGGCGTTGACGATGGCGCCGCGCGACTTCTGGTCGACGTTGACCGCCTGCAGGCCGATGTTGCCGCGCAGCGGGAAGGGGCCGACGTCGGTGTCGATGCCCAGGCGGGCGTAGGCGGTGGTGACCTTCTCGGTCACGCCCCAGTCCTGCAGCGCCTGGTCGTCGGGACGGGCCGGCTGCATCGTGTAGTACTTGCCCAGCACGCCCATGACGTCATAGGTCAGCACGCTCGGGATGCCGGCGAAGGCCAGCGAGGTGGATGGCTGGATCAGGTCGGGCGACACCACGGCCGGCGTACGGCCGTTGTTCAGGTTCCAGTAATTGTTGGTGTCGGCGTGGGTCTTCTCGCGCTTGCTGTAGTTGACGCCGCCCTCCAGGCTGCGGAACATGCCGTCCAGGTCGCGCTTGGCCGACAGCTTGATCGAGCCCAGCTTGTCCTCCACCACCGGATGGTGCATGTCCGCGTCCTTGCCCCAGCCGCCGACGTCGGTCAGCTTGATGATGGACGGGTCGGCGAAGTTGATGCTCGGCGTGAAGGTCGGCAGGCCGCTGGCGGTCGGGATGCGGAACTGGAAGTTGTTGTCGGTGATGTGCGAGTTGGCCGGGCCCAGGCCGGCGTAGGTTTCCAGCACCTGCTCGCGGCGCTTGGCGGTCGAGTACGACGCGTCGCCCACCAGCGTCCAGCCGTCCTTGCGGTAGGTGTTGTTCCAGCCGACCGCGCCCAGCTGGTCCTTGCGGGTGTTGAAGTCGTTGCGGACGATGGGTTCCAGGTTGACCAGCGCGCCGCCCACCAGCAGGCGCGTGCCGCCCACGGTCTGGATCAGCGGGTTGTTGTAGGTGACGTCGCTCCACTGGTGCGAGTTCCACATCATGCCGCGCATGGTGGTGTCTTCCTTGAACTCGGAATAGTACAGGTCCAGCGTGGTGCGGAATTCCTTGGTCGGACGGTATTCGATCACGCCCATCAGGCCGTCGCGCTTTTGCTTGCGCGAGGTGGCCGTCACTTCGGCGCCCTTCAGCGCCACCACGTCCTCGTCGCCCTTGGGCAGCTTGTTGTCCGTGCCCCACCACCACGATTTGTATTCCTGCTGCTGGCCCGGCGAATCCAGGTGCGCGTAGCCGAACGCCACGCCCAGCGTGTTGTTCATGAACTGGTCCACGTAGGAGGCGCTGACGCGGTTGCCGTTGGCCGAGCTGTTCGAGTTCAGCTTGCCGTTGGAGTTGTGCTCGCCGCGCGCGTTGAACACGATGGTGCGCTCGCGGATGTCGAGCGGGCGCACGGTGTGCAGGTCCACCGTGCCGGACAGGCCGCCGCCGGCCAGCGACGCGTCCGGCGTCTTGTAGACGGTGACGCCGTTGATCAGCTCGGACGGATACTGGTCGTACTCGGCGCCACGGTTGTTGCTGGTGGAGACCAGCTCGCGGCCGTTCATCAAGGTGCCGGAGAAGTCCGGCGCCAGGCCGCGGATCGAGATCACCTGCGCCCGTCCCTCGACGCGCTGCGCCGTCAGGCCGGCCAGGCGGGCGATGGATTCGGCGATGCTGACGTCGGGCAGCTTGCCGATGTCCTCGGCGGTGATGGCCTCGACGATGGAGTCGGCGTCGCGCTTGACCGCCATCGAGGTCTCGATGCTGCGGCGGATGCCGGTCACGACGATCGTCTGGACCTCCTTGCCGTCCGCCGTGGCGGACGGTGCCTGTTGCGCCCATGCCGGGGCGGACGCGATCATCAGCGCCGCGCAGGCGGCGGCGATCGGTGTCAGTGCGAGTGCTTGTGTTGGCTTGCTCATCTTCTAGTCTCTCTTATAATTTTAGACGGGTTGATAGTGCTAACGGAAGGGTTGTGGTGCGGTGCTGCTGGTCATCCAGTCCTGCAGGGGCTGGTGGACCTCGTAAGCCTGGGTGCCGAACAACTTGAACAGGTTTTCGATGTCGGCGATGGGCGCTTTGGTGAAGTCGATGGCCGGCACGGCGGCGCCGGCCGCGTTGGTCACGAAGCCCCAGCTGCCGTTGCCCTGGCCGCCGCCGTTGCTGACCACCTTCCAGCTCCACGCCGTGGTGGCCCAGCCGTACTTGGCGTAGGTGTCGAACGAGGCGCGGCCGACCTGGCCGCCCAGGTCCAGGCCCATGCCCATCCACGGCTGGGTCTCGCCGATGAAGAAGGCGGTGTCGACGGTCTTGATCTTGTTGTCCCATTCGCAGACGCCGCTGTTGCTGCCGCCGGCGCAGGTGAGCCAGTCCTTGTGCACCTGCAGGCCGGTCTGGCCCCAGCCGAACAGGCCGGGATAGAAGTGCATCTCGAACGCGACATTGCTCATGCCCTGGTCGGACGGCTTGCCGTAGGCGGTGATGTTGCCGCTGTTGTGGCCGGGCAGGATCACCACGTGGTTGGGATCGACCGCGCGGATCGCCGTGTACAGGGTCTTGACCACGGCGGCCAGGTTGGCGGCGGTGGTGCCCCACGGTTCGTTGAGCACGCTGTAGCCGGCCACCGCCGCGCGGTCCTTGTAGCGGCCCGCGACCTGCTGCCACAGCCAGACCGTGCGGTCCTGGAATTCCGGCGTGGACCAGTACAGGTTCTTGTTGGCGCAGCCGCTGTGCTGCTCCCAGCCCTGCGATCCGACCGCGCCATGCAGGTCGAGGATCACGTACATGCCGCGCTTCTCGGCCTGGGCGATGGCGTCGTCCAGGTAGCGCCAGGCGTCGGCGCGCAGGTGGCGCGGGTTCTTCTCGTCCTCGACCACGCTGTAGATGAAGGGCAGGCGCACCACGTTCAGGCCGAACTTCTGCATCTGGTCCCAGTCGCGGGTGGTGATCCAGTTGTCGCGCAGCAGCTGCATCAGGCGCTGGCGCTCGGCGTAGCCGAAGCGGCTGTCGAAGTTGGCCTCCAGCTTGCACTGGTCGTCGATGCCGGCGCTGCCCTGGCCCATCATCCAGAATTCGTTGATCAGCCAGTTGCCGAGGTTGGTGCCCTTGAGCGCCACCTGGCCGCCGTCCGCCTTCAGCCACTTGGTGCCCTGCGTGTGCAGCATGGTCAGCGGCAGCGCCGGCACCGGCGTGACCGGGGTCGGCTTGATCACGGCCGGCGGTGGCGGCGCCGGCGGCGTCACCGGCGTCACCACCACGCTGGCGCCGCCGCTGCCGCAGCCGGCCAGCAACACCGCACACACCACACTCAGTAACTTGACCATCCGTATCTCCTCTTGTGGAAGCGCTTCCACTCCCGGGTTGAAAAAACTGCCGCGCGGTTGCACGGCAGTGCGTGTCAGGGTTGCCAGGTGAAGGTCGCGACGCTGGCGGCCGGCAGGGTGTAGCTGAAGCTGCGTAGTCCCGGCGCCAGGCGCACCGCGAAGCTGCGCGGCGCCTTGGCCGAGTTCACCACCAGCAGCGCCACCGAACCGTCGTCGGCGTTGCGGAAGGCCACCGTGTCGAGGTCGTCGTAGCCGCTGGTCGAGGCGATGCGGCGCGCGCCCTGGCGCACGAAGCGGCTGGCATGCGCCAGCGCGTAGTACTCCTCGTTGCGCGTGACCTTGCCGTCGCGGCTGTCGATGGTGACCACGCCGCGGCAATCCTTGCAGCCGCCCAGGTGCGGGCCGTCGTGCTCGTCCAGCGCCAGGTTCCACAGCAGCACGCCCCTGGCCCAGCCCCGCGTGGCGCCGATCACCAGCGTGCGGGCGAAGTGGTTCAAATTGTCCGACCACACCGGCGCCCACTTGCCGCCCGAGCATTCGGTGAAATACGTGTCCTTGTCCGGCCAGCGGTCGTGCAGCGCGGCCTGCACGCGCACGTCGCCGGCGTAGCAGTGCCAGGCCACGCCGTTGACGTACTTGCTCGCCACCGGATCCTGCAGCACGGCGGCCGGCGAGCCCGGCTCGTCCCAGTTGTGGTCCCAGTCCAGGATGCGGGTCTGCGGATGCTCCCTGGCCAGCAGCGGTCCCAGGTGGCCGCCGATGAAGGCGGCCCGCTGCGCCGGCTCGACCCGCATGCCGGGATAATCCTTGGGCTCGAAATGCGGTTCATTCTGCAGGGTCAGCGCAAAGATGGGCACGCCCTCCTGCGCATACGCGCCGACGTAGCGCGACAGGTAGGCCGCGAACGGCGCGTAGGCTTCCGGCTTCAGCGTGCCCTGGATCAGGCTGTCGGTGCTCTTCATCCAGCCCGGCGCGCTCCACGGCGAGGCCATCACGCGCAGTTTGGGGTTGATCGCCAGCGCGGCCTTGGTGACCGGCAGCACGTCGGCGCGGTTGGGCTCGATGGAGAAATGCGCCAGCGCGGGATCGGTCTGGCCGGTCGGCATGTCGTCGAAGCTGTAGTGGTGGCGCGAGAAGTCGGACGCGCCTATCGTCAAGCGGGTGAAGCTGAAGTTGGCGCCGGGCGCCTTGCCGAACAGGTCGTTCATCAGCGCGCCGCGCTGCTGCGGGTTCAGGCGGTTCTGGATCAGCCAGGCCGAGGCGTCGGTGATGGCGGCGCCGAAGCCCACCATCTCCTGGTAGCGCTGGGACGGATCGACCTCGATGACGGTGGCGGCCTTGGCGCCCGCGCCGAACGCGGCGTCGGCGCCGCGCGCCAGCAATTGCGCCTGGTCGCCGGTGGTGATCCATGCCTGCACCTTGCCCTGCGCCAGCGCGGCGCCGTGCGCGCACAACAGCAGGGCCGGGATGGCCAGCAGACACATCAGCCGGCGTGGCGGGCGCTGTGGATGGCGGTCGGGCGAGCGGCGCAAGGCCTGGTCGCCCGGCAGAGCGGGGCTGGCTGTGAACATTCTGTCTCCGTGCAGAAGGGTCCAGGCCCGTCTGTCTATGTGTTTTTTACGAGTGGAAACGCTTCCACTTATTAAATTCACTATAGCACCGTGAATTCTTGCATGTCAATCGCGGAAAATCGCGGACGGTGTTAATTGGTGAGTTTCTCTGGGAAAAATATGAGCAGAATAATGTTTATCGCCCGTCACGAAACCAGTATTCTTCCCGTGCGCCGCGGCCTGTTTGCCGCTGTCTCGAATTCGCCACGTTGAACCATGCCACCCATGTCACAGGAGCCTTTTCATGTCCACATCCGATCAAACACTTGACCTCGTGTTCTATCTCAACGGCGAGCGGGTCCAGCTGCCGACGGTCGACCCGACCGCGCTGCTGGCCGACTACCTGCGCTCGCCGGAAGTGGGCCTGACCGGCACCAAGATAGGCTGCAAGCAAGGCGGCTGCGGCGCCTGCACCGTCATGCTGTCGAGCTGGAACGAGGACACCCAGCAGGTCGAGCACCGCTCGGTCAATTCCTGCCTGCGTCCGGTGGCCTCGCTGGACGGCATGCTGGTGACCACGGTGGAGGGCACGGGCAGCGTCAAGTCCGGCTGCATCAGCAGCGTGCAGGACGGGCTGGCCTGCAACAACGGCACGCAGTGCGGCTACTGCACGCCGGGCTGGGTGATGAACATGACCGCCGCCGTGGCCCAGCGCGGCCCCAAGCCCGGCACCAAGCAGGAGATCGAGGCCATGTTCGACGGCAACATCTGCCGCTGCACCGGCTACCGTCCCATCCTGTACGGCTTCAAGAAAACCTTCGCCTCCGACTGGAATCCGCAGGTCGACGAGGCCGGCTGCATGACGTGCGAGGTCGATCCGGCCGAGAAGGTGGAGCGCGTCGCGCCGGTGGAGATCGCCTTCCCCGCCGAGCTGCGCAAGCCGCCGCGTCCGGTGCACTACTCGGCCAACGGCTACCACTGGTTCCGGCCGCTGACTGTGTCCAGCACCATCGGCCTGATGCGCGACTTCCACGACCGCGCCAACCTGCGCCTGGTCGGCGGCAACACCTCGATCGGCGTCTATCCGCGCACGGTGGAAAATCCGCACGTGTTCATCGACATCTCGCACCTGCCCGAGCTGCACACGCTGAGCCTGGCGGACGGCCAGCTGCGCCTGGGCGGCGGCCTGCTGTACGCCAAGCTGCTGGACTTCCTCGACGCCGCCAACGCGAAGGCGCCCAACGCCGGCCTGCAGGCGCTGGCCTACATGGCCGGGCGCACCGCCGGCGGCATCGTGCGCAACGCCGCCACGCTGGCCGGCAACACCATGCTGGTGGTCACGCACGCCGAGCAGGGCGTGCCCTTCCCTTCCGACCTGTACACGGCGCTGGCCGCGCTGGACGCCACGGTGACCGTGAGCGCGCCCGCGCATCCCGAGCCGAAGACGCTGCCGCTGCTGGACCTGCCCGCCTACTGGCGCCAGCACGCCGAAGGCTGCGTGCTGCTGTCCTACCAGGTGCGCCTGACCGGCGCCGACGAATACGCGCAGACCTACAAGACCGCGCAGCGCGAAGTCAACGCCCACTCCATCGTCAACAGCGGCATGCGCGTCAAGCTCGACGCGCAGCAGCGCGTGGCCGACATCGCGCTGGTGTACGGCGGCATGTCGCCGACCGCCACCCGCATGCCGCACACCGAGCAGGCGCTGCGCGGCCAGCACTGGGACGCCGCCGCGCTGGACCGGGCCATGCCGGTGCTGCGCCAGGAACTGGACGCGCTCGCCGACCGCTACGCCGCCCACTACGCGCAACTGCCCGACGAGGGCTACAGCGCCACCTACAAGCGCCAGCTGGCCGAATCCTACCTGTACAAATTCTTCATCGCGGTCAGCGAGTGGCGCGGCCTGCCGGTGCCGCCGGCGCTGCGCTCGGCCGGCGAGCGCGGCGAGCGGCCGGTGTCGAAAGGCACGCAGGCCTACAAGGCGTACGCCGACCAGTTCCCGGTGCACGTGCCCTACGTGAAGATCGAAGCCATGCTGCAGGCCACCGGCGAGGCCCAGTACATCCACGACATCCCGATGCCGCCGACCGGCATGAACGGCGCGCCGGTGCAGAGCATGGTCGCGCTGGGCACGTGCGTCTACCAGGTGCCGGGCGTGGACGGCCCGGCCTCGCCGGCCGAGGTGCTGGCGGCATTGCAGGCCGTGTATCCGGGCGTGAAGGACTACATCACCGCCATCGACGTGCCCGGCAAGGTGATCGACGGCATGGCGATGGACGATCCCATCTTCGCCGTCAGCGTGGCCGCCGCCGATTGCCCGGGCGGCGCGCTGCCGCCGAACTACGACGCGCGCGCGCCGCTGCTGCTGACCGGCTACGGCCAGTGCATCGGCATGGTGGTGGCGCGCAATGAGCAGCTGGCGCAGGAAGCGGCCAACCATCTGCAAACGCACTTCTGCCACTTCACCGCCCAGCGCCCGCAGATCGACCTGCCCGACACCGACGCCGAACGCAACAAGCTGGTCTACCTGGACAAGCCGGCCGGCGCGCCATGGTACTCGCACATCTGGAAGATCACCCGCAGCGGCACCAGCCTGGCCTGGATGCGGCCGCGCACGCCCGAGCAGCCGGACCTGTTGAAGCCGGTGGTCGACCACAAGATCTCCATCGACAGCGAGCTGTACGGCCCGGTCAGCTGCACCCGCGTGGCCAGCCGGCAGAAGGTCGGCAGCCAGGTCCACTTCTACATGGAGACGCAGTCGAGCTACGTCGAGCCGGTGGAGGACCGCCAGGTGCGCGTCTACGCCTCGACCCAGGACGCCAACGTGGTGCAGGGCGCGGTGGCCAGCGTGCTGACGCTGCCGGTCAACAAGGTCGACGTGCGGGTGCGCCGCATCGGCGGCGGCTACGGCGGCAAGTGCGGGCAGTCGGCGTTCGCCAGCACCATCGCCGCGGTCGGCGCGTGGAAGCTGAACCGGCCGCTGCGCATGGCCGCGCTGCGCCAGGTCGACACCGCCATGTTCGGCCACCGCCACCCGGCGCTGGGCAACTACAACATCGCCATCGGCGACGCCAGCAACCCGCTCACGCACGGCAAGCTGTTCGGCTTCCAGGCCGACTACTGGCTCGACGGCGGCCGCACCTACGACTGCAGCTTCATCATCAGCGACTGCATGGCGCTGCGCAGCGACTCGGCCTACTTCATCCCCAACTGGTCCTGCACCACCGACGTCTGCCGCACCGACAAGACCAGCAACACCTCGATGCGTACGGTGGGCATGATCCAGGGCGCCATCATCGTCGAGGACGCCATCGAGGCGGCGGCGCACGCGGTCGGCCTGACGCCCGAGCAGGTGCGCGCGCGCAACCTGTACGTGCAGGGCCAGGTCACGCCGTACGCCGAGCCGCTGGACTCGTGCTACATGCGCGAGGTGTGGGACTACACGCTGCAAAAATCCGACTTCGCCAGACGCGAGGCGGCGGTGGCCGAGTTCAACGCCGCCAACCGCTGGCGCAAGCGCGGCATCTCGGTGCTGCCCGTGAAGTACGGCTCGGGCTTCAACCTGGCGCTGCTGGAACAGGGCGGCGCGCTGATCGAGGTCTATTCGCAGGACGGCACCGTGCTGCTGCGCCACGGCGGCATCGAGATGGGCCAGGGCCTCAACACCAAGATGGCGCAGGTGGTGGCGTACGCGCTCAACGTCCCGATCGGCATGATCAGGGTGGCGGAGAACGACACCGCCGTCGTGCCCAATCCGGAAAGCACGGGCGCCTCGACCGGCACCTCGTTCAACGGCCTGGCCGCGCAGCAGGCCTGCGGCGAGCTGCGCCACCGGCTGGAGGCGTACTGCCTGAACCTGCTCACCACCGAGGGCCACGCCTGGTGCGTGAAGCAAAACATCAACTTCTGGGACTACAAGGAAGGCTGGCGCGCCAAGGTCATGCACAACGGCGCGATGACCATGATCTGGAACGTCATCGTCGGCATGGCCTTCAACGAACGGCTCAACCTGTCGGCGCAGGCGCGGGTGGCGATCGAGGGCGGCGAGCACCCCGACGGCAACCTCGAGTTCAAGCTGGTGGACGGCAAGCCGGCCAAGGAGGAAGTGGACTACTTCACCGGCTACACCTACAGCGCGGCCTGCGTGGAGGTCGAGCTCGACGTGCTGACCGGCGAGACCACCATCCTGCGCGCGGACGTGGTGTACGACGGCGGCAAGTGCCTCAACCCGGCCATCGACGTCGGCCAGGTCGAGGGCGGCTTCGTGCAGGGCCTGGGCTATGTGACCAGCGAAGACCTGAGCTACCAGCCGGCCGATTCGAGCACCGCGCCGAGCACCACGCGGCCGGCGCCGGGCGCGCTGTACACCACCAACACGTGGGAGTACAAACCGCCTGCGGCGCAGTCGATCCCCCTGGAGATGAACATCATGATGTTCCCGCGCGAGCTGGCGCCGAACGCGCCGGAGGAAGGCGACATCCTGTCGGCCAAGGAGATCGGCGAGCCGCCGATGACGTTGGCGGTGGCGGCCTTCTTCGCGATCAAGCGCGCCGTGCTGGCGGCGCGCCAGGACCGCGGCCATCACGAATGGTTCCAGATGGAGTCGCCGGCCACAGTGCAGCGCGTGCGCGAAGCCTGCCTGGTCGACACCGCCGACCTGCGTGCGGGCTAAGAGTCCGCGCGGCAGAGCATATGCGGCTATCTGGTTGCGGGGTGCAGGCGGAAATTAGGCGTTCACTACAACTGATTCAACCGCCTGCAGTGTTGAGAATTATTCGAGGCCAGCTTTTTGTGTTCCGGTACAGTGGGACCCGTACCTAGATCGGGTCCTACCACTACCAAGGAGCACGAATGAATACGCACCTCCGGGAAGTTCAAGGCGCTTTCGACGCGGGCTTCGTGCTCGACAAGCACACCATCCGCAGCATCCCCCTCGGCCCCAACGAGCAGGGCCACATGCAGTTCAACACGCTACGCACCGAGGTGGGAGAGGCGCTCTACCAGCTCAAGTACAGGCACGATCACAGCCAGGCGCTGGCGCTGGCAAAAACGCTGTATAACACCGTGGGGCCGAGGCTGCCGGTGGTCATCGACATCATCATTCCGATGCCACCGAGCACCGTGCGCGCAGTGCAGCCGGTAAGTGTGGTGGTGGCCCAGTTGGCACAGCTTATGCGCGCTCCTGTGCTGGATCTCGTACGGCGCCAGCCCGGTGGGCGCAAACTCAAGGATCTGCACACCAGAGAAGAGAAGGACGCGGAACTGTCCGGCAAGTTCTCGCTGCATGGCGCGGTCAGCGGACCAGGGAGTTATAATGTGCTGCTGGTCGATGACCTATACGACAGTGGCGCCACGGCCGATGCCGTCACCACCGTCCTGCGCAACGACCCCAAAATCAAAGGCGTGTACTACGTCGCCCTGACCTGGAAATAAACCATGACCACCGTCTTCGTCGCCGGCTCCATGTCCATCAAGCACCTTGATCTGCAAGTGCAGGAGCGCCTGATGAACATTGTCACCCTTGGGCATGACGTGGTGGTGGGAGATGCGGACGGAGTCGACACAGCTCTTCAGCAGTTTTTACTTGATTGCGACTACCGGAACGTTACTGTGTTCTGCACCGGCGCCCAACCCCGCAACAACGTCGGCAACTGGCCCGTACACATGGTGACGACTTATCATAAGCCAGGTACGCGCGCCTACTTTACGGCCAAGGATGTTGCCATGGCGGAGGCAGCCGACGCCGGCCTTATGATCTGGGACACAAAGAGTCCGGGAACGCTGAGTAACGTCATTGAGCTGCTAACGCGCAAGAAAAACGCTTGGGTGTTCGTCAACAAGGACAAGGTGTTCCACGCGATCAAAAATGTAACGGGCCTGGAGTCGCTGCTATCGTGCATGGCGCCCATAGCCCGCACCAAGGCCGACGATAAAATCGGGTTGACCGACAAGCTTGCCGCCTTGCAGTCTCGCGAACAGCAGATGGCTCTGTTGTCCGCCCGCCAACCTCAGGACGACCCCGCCCACGTTTGACTAGTGGATCGCCAGCACCGCGCGCACGCTGGCGTCGAGCGCGCTGCGGTCGATATAGCCCACCAGGTTGGGATTGTCGGCCACCAGGCGCTTGATGGCGGCGCTGTCGCCGGATTCCACCGGCGGCTGGCCGCGGCCGGTGAACAGCATGTGGGCCCAGTAGGCCTTCATCTGCGCCGGCGCCTTGCCGCTGCTCTTCAGGTAGAAGGCGTCGCGCACCGGCGAGCCTTCGCTCTGGTCGATCGGCACCGCGTGCAGGCCGTTGGGGAACTCGACCGCCTTGCCGAGGAACAGGTCGGACGCCTGCTCGCCGCTCAGGGCCTTGACCGGATTGCGGGCCGAGACGATCACCACCACCTCGGCGCTGCAACTGCCGGCCAGCAGCAGCGCCGCCAGCAGGCAATGGATGGAGACGGGTATGCGCATGATCGGCCTCCCCGTCAGTAAAGGAAGTCGGCCAGCAGGCTGACCACGTTCACATGGCCGCCGCGCGGCGTGCCGGCCACCACGCTCTGCAAGGTGCCGTAGGAATTGGCGCCCAGGTGCAGCTGGTCCCATTGCAGCTTGAGGTCGAGGTTGCGCGCCACGTCCCAGCGCATGCCGGCCGCGTAGGTGCGCTGGGCCACGGGGATGTTGCCGGTGTCGGTCAGCGGCCGCAGCTCGGACACGGTGACATACGGCGTCAACGTGCCGAAGCGCAGGCCGCCGTTCACATACCAGGCTTCGCGGATCGCCTTGACGCGCTTGCCGTCGAAGTTGGTGGCCCGCACCCATTCGCCGGCCACGAACCACTCGCCCGGATCCCACGACGCGCCCAGCGACGCGAAACGCCCGCGCGGCGGATTCTGGTTGTCGACATTGCGCTCCTGGTAGGCCGCGTGCAGGGTCAGCGGTCCCTTTTCCAGCGTGTCGAACACGCCCGTCACGGCGGTCGAATGGATGTCGACGCCACGCGTGTTGGTGACGGTGCGCTTGCCGTACAGGATGGTGGTGGTGTTGCTGATGTCGCCGGCGTGGACGCGGTACGAGGCGTCCACGCCATCGCTTTCCTTGAGCGCCAGCAGGCGGTAGACCTCGATCGGCGGACGCGCCGTGATGTTGCTGTAGCCGACCCGGCGCGAATCCGACAGCAGGAAGCTGGCCAGTCCGATCCGGCCCACGCGCACGCTGAGGTCCGGGGTGAACGCGTACTTCAGGTTGGCCCAGGTGACCAGCGGCCGGTAGCTGTCGTTCCAGCGGTACTCGGACACCACCTGCACCACGCCCGACAGCTGCGGCGTGAAGTTGGCGGTCAGCTGCACGCCCAGGCGGCTGTCGACATCGCCGGTCCACTGGCGGTTGCGGCCGGTGCCGTTCGGTTGCAGGTTGTCGAACACGTAGTCGGCGTTGTGCTCGTCCGAATGCGCCAGCCCGACCGTGCCGAAGCCGTTGACCGACAGCCACGGCCGCACCGGATCGGACGGCGCCTCGGCCGCCCGCGCGGACAAGCTCAGCAATGCCGCCAGCGCGGCCGGGATCAGGTAAGAGATGGCGGTCATCCGGGCTCCAGGCAGGTCGGTCATTGTTCCATGTAATGGTCCAGCAGCTTCTCCAGCTCCCGGGTCTTGGCCAGCCGCGCCAGGCCTTCGTTCAGCGTCTGCAATAGCCTGGCCGCGTCGGCGCCGCCGGCGGCCACGCCGAAGTACAGCGAACGCAGCGGCGAGTCCGGCAATGGCTGGCTCACCAGCGTGCCGTCCACCAGCAGGCTACGCAGCTTGGGATTGATCAGGTACTGTCCCGCCATGGTCTCGCGGCTGTCGATGAACAGGTCGCAGCGGCCCAGGTGCAGCTTGCCGATCAGCTGCTCGTAGCCGATGGTGGCGCCGCGGTCGACCTTGCTGGTGGGGATGCCGTAGACCTCGAAGTGATACCCGCCCAGGCCGCACAAGTGATAACGGCCGACGTCGCTCAACTTCTGCAGGCTGAGTCCCTGCGGCCGCGCGCGGCGCGAATAGAAGTACACATTGTGCATGGTGAAGTAGGCGTCGCTGAGCACCAGCTGGCTGCCGGCGTCGGCCTGGCTGACGTTGAGCGCGATATCGACGCGATGATCGGCCACCAGCGCCAGGCAGCGCGCCCACGGCAGCAGCTGCACGCTGACGTCCCAGCCCTGGCGCGCGCCGATCAGCTTGAGCAGGTCGACGCTGGCGCCCACCACCTTGGCGCTGCGCTGGCCGTTGACGCGCTCGGCGAACACGAACGGCGGGATTTCCGCCTGGTCCGCGCACACCTGCACCGTGCCCGCGCAGGCAGAGCCCATGGCAAGGCACAACAGCAAGCATGCGTATAAACGATTCATAACATTGGAGATGCCAGCAAGGATCGAATTCCATTCTAGCAAAATCGCGCCCCGCCGCCCCAACAAGTGTTGCGCCGATGAAAACTTTTTTTGCCGGACGAGTCGGCGGATTTGCGCTATATTCGTTGTCTTTTTCTTAAACCAAGACCAGCCATGCCTTTGAAATCCCTCGTCGCGCCCTTGCTGGCGGCCGCCATGTTAAGCGGCCTCGCCGGCTGCTCCCGCAAGGAGACCGCACCGGCGGCGCCGGCGCCGGCCAGCGCACCGCCCGCAACCGTAGCCGCCACCCCGCCCCCGGCCTCAGACTACGCGCCGCTGATGCAGGTGGTGTTCGGCCCCGCCTACCGCGCGGCGCAGGACGACGCCGTCGCCGACCTGCCCGACCCGGACCAGCCCGGCCACAAGATACACATGGCGCTGGAGGCGGTGGACATGGAACGCCTGCCCTCCGGCGACACGGTGCTGGTGGTGTCCGGCCAGCACGCCAACGCCGCCGGCGACGCCGACTCCGCGCACGTGAGCAGCGGCTACCTGAGCCTGTATCTGCTGCGGCAGGAAGGCAGGCAATGGAAGCTGGTGCGCCGCCACGACAACGTGGCCAGCCTGGGCTCGTCCGGCAATATCGGCGAGCTGCGCTGGATCGAGCTGGCGGCCGGCAAGCCCGGCATCGCGATGCTGCATGGCGGCGTGTGGCAAGGTTACGCCATCACCCTGCTCTCGCTGTTCGATCCGGCCGCGATGCAAGTGCGCGACCTGGCCGGCGCCATTCCCGTGCATTCGGATAACGAAGGCGGCTGCGGACCGTCGACCAAAAAGTGCTGGCAAGCCGAGGCGGCGTGGCGCTTAGCGCCCGCCGCCACGCCGGGCGGCTACGACGACCTGGTGCTGACGTTCTCGGGCGAGGAAAGGACCGCGCGCTCGGCGCCGGCATCATCCGATCAGAACGAGGACGTGGAACGCGACGTGCGCCCGTTCAACGGCAGCGCGCGCTACGTGTACGAACAGGGCGCCTACCATTTGCGCGAAGGCGTCAACCCGGTACCGGGGATCTGAACGCTAGCGGACCGGCTCGTCCCACACGGCGGCGGCCGCGCGCTCGATCACGGGACGCCAGTCCGGCGCCACCGGCAGCAGGAACACCTCGGCCAGCGCCCGCTCGATCTCGTCGGCGGTGAGGAAGCGGCGCTCGCCGGCGCCGTCCGCGCGGCGTATCGTCAGGCGGTTGCGCAGCAGCGCGTGGCGCGCCCCGGGCGTGGAGCGCGCCACGATCAGGTCGTGCCGGAAGTGCGATTGCGGATAGGTCGACGAGTAATAGTTGGCCATCACGTAGTCGCCGTCGCGGCAGGGCGCGGGCGAGACCAGGTAGACCGGCAGCCAGTCGTCGCCCAGCAGCGCCTCCAGCAGATGCTCGTTGCCCTGCGGCGTGATGCGGAAGCACTCGTGCGGCGTAGACTGCGGCGCCGTCAGGTCGAAGCGGATCGGCGCGGTCAGCACGCAGCTGCCGAAGCCGACGTCGCACAGCCAGGGCTGGCCATCGACGGTCACCCGCAACACCATGTGGGTGCGCGGTCGGTGCAACGCTTCCGGGCCGGCCATCCATCGCACCTGCGCGATCAAGGGCTCCACCGCGAAGCCCAGCGCGCACAGCACGCGCTGGAACAGGCTGTTCTGCTCGAAGCAGTAGCCGCCGCGTCCGGCCGCGATCAGCTTGGCGTCCACCGCCGCCGGCGCCAGCAGCACCGGCCGGTCCAGCAGCACGTCGATGGCCTCGAAGGGTATCGCGGCCGGATGCAGCTGCTGCAGGGCGCGCAGCGTGTCCAGCGTGGGGGTGCGCGGGCCGGTGTAGCCGATGCGCGCGCAATATGCGTCCAGTAGTTCCATGTTCCCGCCTGTTTGAAATGTTAGCGAAAGAGCCAGCATCATAGCAGGCTGAATCTGGCGTGCATGGCGCAAGATGTTGTACATTAACGTTATCGAATGAATAAGGATGAACGAATGAAGACCCCTGCACTCTTGATCGCCGCGTTGGCGTTGACGGTATCGGCCGCAAGCCAGGCCAACGGCGGCATCGACCTGAAACAGATCATCAAACAAGGCGTGGACAAGGGCCTGGGCAAAGACCAGGCCAGCGCCACGGCCACCGCCAACGGCGGCGGTACGCAAGCCGCCGCCGCCACCGGCAGGAGCATGCCGGCGTCGCTGCTCAACTCGGGTGGACCGGATATTGCCGGCATCCGGGTCGGCATCACCGCCAACGAGGCGCGCCAGGCGGTGCAAAAGCTCAATCCCGGTTACAAAATCATCCCCATCATCCAGCATGGCTCAAAGCGGGAGATCGGCTTCCAGGCATCGGTCGGAGTCGGACGCGGCGATCCCAAGGGCGCGGATTTCTTCAGTGTGCTGTTCAACGAGGGCGGCACAGTCTGGGCGATCAAACGCGACCAATCCCTGCCACCGGACAGGGCCATACTGAAAGATACCCTGGTCCAGTCGCTGAAGACAAAATACGACCAACCCGGCGGCCAGGTCATGTATCGCGACAAGATCACGGTCAACATGGCGTGGGTGTACGATATGGCGGGCAAGCAGATCGCGTCGTTCAGTACCAACTTCAATTACACTCCCTGCCGTGAAGTACCGTACTCAAGGTACTCCCCGGTTTCAGACAACATGAATGTTTATGATGAGTACGCGCCGACCTGCGCCATGACCATCACCATCGACACCTCGGCTTTGCGCACCGGCAGTCAGGACATGCTCGACCGGTATGCGGTCCAAATCGTCGCGCCGCCGCTGCAGCATGACGTCGGCACGCTCAATGCCGAGGCGGCCGCACGCGAGCAACAGAAAAAGAATCTCGAAAATACCGTGCGCGACAACAAGCCGCAGTTGTAGGACACGACTCCGCTTGAATTATCGAACCATGGCCAGGTTCACCTTGGACATCGGCACCGCCGCCTCCATGACCAGTTGCATCGCGAGGCAGGGGTCGATGACGGTCTTCGCCATCAGGATGACCTCCTGAATGGACAGCCCCAACAGCACCGGCCAGTGCTCGGGGTTCGGACAATATTTGACCACGACCGGCTTGAGCACAGGCCAGAGTGTGCGGACATAGTTGATCGGCTGATCCCGCGGCACATGGTTATCGGGGACGCGCGGTTTGCCGAACGCGTCCGTCCCCACCACGTCCGACGTGTGCCGGAAAATCGCCGCCAGGTCCGGCAGGCTCTTGCAGCCGGCCTCCTGCGCGCCGCCGCCGGCGATGCCCCACACCGAATATCGGGACTCGGCCAATGGCTTGTTGAGATCGTCCCCGAAGAAATAGGTCTGCCCATCCTTGGTTTGAACCGACGTCAACAGCGCGGTTTCCGGCAGCCCGCGCGCGACGGCCTGCGCGCGAACGCTGGCCTGGCACGCATATCCCGCCAGCGCTCCCAGCGCGCACAGCAGCGATTCGATATGGACGCCTTGCGCGGTCTTCATTCCCGCCAGCAGACGCTGGGTGACATCCTTGCCGCCCAGTTTAGCGCCGATCAGGGGATCGGACTTGCTGCGCTCGGCGATCTGGCGCAGCAGCGCCTCCTCGGCGGGCGAAGCGGATTGCGCAGCCTGTTGCACGGCGAGTGAGCCGCCAAAAAAAGCGAGGAGTTTTTTTAACATGACACGTCGTTTAATCTGCATTGCTATGTGAATTCTAGGTACCAAACAAGTTCGCCAGCAGCCATCCTGGCAAGCCGAGATACAGCGCCAGGCGGCCGGCGCGCTCCAGCCAGCCGCGCACTTCGACGGCCCGACCGGGCCGCAGCAGCGCCGCCATCAGCGTGCCGGCTTCGATCGCCGCGCGCAGCAGCGCCGCGCTCAGCACCACGCCGATGGACCACGCGGCCCACCACAGCGCAAAGGCCACCAGGTAAGCCTTCAGGCCAAAGGTGTAATACTCGCCGAAAGCACTGCCGTAGGCAATATGCTGATGCAGGTGGAAGGCGGGTATCGCCAACGCCAGCGGCAGCAGCACGAACTTGGCCAGCGGCAGGTCCAGCTTGCGGCGGCGCAGCGCCAGCCGCGCGCGTGCATACACGCCCATCACCGCGCCGGAGCGCTCAACGCTGCGCGGAACGCCGGCGACAGACAGCGCGGTGGCGAACGCCAGCGGGTTCGCCAGTGCCAGCCCGTAGCGCCAGCGCTGTCCCGAAGCCAGCCGCAGCGCGACGCCGGCGCCGGGAACCGGCAAGCGCCACAACTCGACGGCGGCGATGTCGCCCAGCGCAAGTTCGATGCGTTGCGCGCCGCGCGTAAGCACCAGTGCTGCACCGCCGATCGACGCTTGCGCGGAGAACGCCAGCAGCACGCACCACGACGCGGCTTCCGGCGCGAGGAAGAGTCCCGAGAACAAACGAATCTGCGCCAGGGTATTAGTCCGCAACGGTTCGTTCAGCAGCAGCGCCACGCAGATGCCGAGCAGGCCGGCGCGCGCGATGACGCGCAACAGCGCCGCCGCGACGCGCGCCGCCGGCGGCAGCACCGCCACCCGGACAGGAAAGCGCATGGCGGGCTGCGGCGCTGCCTCCGCTTGCGGACGCCACGACGGAATCGCCGCCCGCGCCGCCAGCAACAGCAGGAACACGACGGCGGCCGGTCCGACCCAGTCGCCCCAGCGCACCATCAAGGTCGGCGCCGGCCGGTTCACGCGCAATTCCGCCACCACCAGCGCCGGCTCGCCCATGCGCGTGCCGGCCAGGATGTTGCCAGCCGCGTCGAACACCGCGCTGTAGCCGTTGGTGGTGACGCGAAATTGCGGCAGCCGCGTCTCGATGCTGCGGAACGCCGCCGCGGCCTGGTGCAGCCGCGCGCCTTCGGGATCGTCGCTGAACCAGGAATCGTTCGACATCGTCAGGATGGCTTGCGCGCCTAGCCTGGCGCCTGCGATCGCCAGGCCGGCGTCGACGTCGTCGAGGCAGATCAGCGGCAGCACCGGGATCTCGCGGCCGTCGGCCAGGCGCAGCGGGAAGACGCGCGCGCCATTGCCCGCCCGCCAGTGGCCGGTCCACGGCAGCAGGCGCCGCAGGCGCGGCCCGTCCAGCCAGGCCGGCACGTATTCGGTGAAGGGGAACAGGCGCGTCTTGCGATAGAAGCCCGTCAGGCCGGTGGGCTGCACGAAGGCGGCCGCGTTGTATTCGCCATCGTTGTCGATATCGTAGGTGCCGAACACGAAGGGCACGCCGGCCGCCCGGACGTTGGCGAGGATCTCGCGATCGAACTCCGCGCCTGCCTCGCTCTTCGGATGGCCGAAGGTGGTGGGATAGGCCGTCTCCGACCACAGCACCGCGTCGGCGTGGCGACGCACCACCACGTCGTAGCTCATGGCGAAGTGCGTGTCGAGCACCTCGCGCACCACGGCGCGCGCGCCCTTCTGCTGGCGCATGCCCTCATAGTCGACGATGTTCGCCTGCACCAGGCCCATGCGCAGTGGCTTGCCAGCGGCGGCAGTGCCATCCGGCTGCGAGGCCAAGCCATAGCCCGCCAGCAGCAGCGGACCCAGCGCGGCCAGCGCGAGCGGCCGCAACATCGCACGCCAGCCGTCGCGGCGGCGCGTCAGCGATGCCGCCACGCCCTCGTTGGCCAGCAACAGCAGCAAGGTCAGGCCGGCGGCGCCGCCCACGGCTGCACCTTGGCGCAGCAGCTGCGACGGATACAGCCCGTAGCCAAGCGTGTCGCCGAGCAGCTTGGGCAGCAGCCATTCCGCCGCCACCCACGATGCGGCGGCGGCCAGCGCGCGCAGCAGCGGGCCGTGCCAGCGTCCGCTAAGATGGCGCACCAGCGCGAACACCAGGAACTGGGGCTGGAACAGCGGCGCGGCCAGCAGCAGCACGGCCAGTCCCGTACCGGCGCCGGCATGCGTGTAGCGTCCAAAGGCGGTACCGAACCAGGCGAAGGCGGCGGCCGTGAAGGCCAGCGACATCAAATAGGCCGAGCCCAGCGACGCCGCCAACGAACTGCTCGCGTTCAGCGTGCACAGCCACGGCGCCAGCATCACGAAGCCCAGCAACCAGCCAGGGCCACCGCGCGCGTACAGGGCCGACAGGACGGCGCTCACACAAATACCGGCCGCCATGCGCGCCGTGGAGGAATTCAAAAGTAGTCGCATGCGGATCAACGGCCGGGGGCGGCCGGTTCGATGGGAGGAGGAATGACGATGCGCCGTATCGGCAGTCCGGGCGGCGCCAGCTCGGGCGGCACCACGCGGTCCTTGGGCATCGCGATTGGATTGTGGGCGGCGTCGTACAGCTGGAAATCGGGCGCGAACATCAGGATCGCTTCGATGCGCTGGCCGTCGTCGGTGGCCTGGTGGTGGCGCACGTAGCCGGACGGCAGCTCGAAGTCCTCGGGCACCGCCAGCCCGACCTTGGGCGGACGCGTGCCCGGCGGCGAAAACGCGCCCAGGCCGCTGTACACGCCGCGTTCATGCAGGCGTTCGATCACTTCGGGCATGCTGGGATTGGCGCCGCGCGGCACGTAGCTTTTCAGGTCGCGCGTCGGGTCGGCGTCTCCCTCCGGCGGGCGCTGTTGATTTGACGCGGAGCCCGCCAGTGCTGAAGGCGCGGGGGCGGACCCAAGCGGCGGCCCTGCGGCAGTCGCCGCGCTGGCCGCAACCGGCGCCGGCGCGCCGCCGGCGGCGATGCCGGGATCCGGCGTGGTGACCAGATACACCAGCACGCCGCAGCCGATCACGGCCAGCACCAGCGCCACAGCCAGCAAGCCGGCGCGCGGGCGCCAGGCGCGGTCCGCGCCCGGTGTCTCGCTGCCGGCCTCTGGCCGCTCGGGAGGCTTGTCCAAGGGATCAGCTCACCCACGCATCAAGGCGTGGCGACGTTGTAGGTCGACACCGCCCAGCCCATCCGCTCGTGGCCGTACTGGTTCCAGATCGGGTTCTTGCCGGCCGAGAAGGACGTGTAGCGCGGCGCGCCCGAACCAGAGCTGCCGCCGAACAGGCCGGCCGTGACGGTGCTGCCGCTGTAGGTCGGATGGGTGTCGTCGGACTGGATGTAGTCGTAGCTGCTGCCGGACGAGACGAAGTGCGCGTTGGCGTCGCGCAGCGTCGAGCGCAGCGTGGTCGTGATGCGCGTGACATAGCTGGACTGGCTCTCGCCGGCGACGTAGCGCAGCGCCTCGGAGTCGATCTTGCCGTCGTTGTTGCTGTCGTAGTCGGCGCCCATGTACTGCGCGAAGTTGTCCGCGCAGGCGAAGCCCTTCTGGCGCGCCAGGTCGCACATGGCGAAGTTGATTCGCGCCAGCGACGGCAGGAACTTGTCCTGCATGTTCACGGTCTTGCCGGTGGAGGCGTCCTTGCACGAGCTCTGGACGTTGTCGGCATCGTAGCCCGGATAGTGCAGGTTGGACACCAGCTTGAGCTTGACGCCGGAATAGGCGTTGGCGTTGATGTAGTCCATCGCCGCGCCGACATAGGTCTTGCAGCTGCTTTCGGCGGCGGTCAGCACGCTGTCGTCGCAGGTGCCGGTCTGGCCCTTGAAGGCGGTGCGGGCCTGCAGGCCGTCGTTGCCGCACATCTCGAAGGCCACCACGCGGGTGTTACTCGCTTGCATATACGAACGCTCGGCCACGATCTTGTTGTTGTAGACGTCCGACGCCACCGCGCCGGACTTGGTGCGGCGCACGCTCTCGATGTCGGCGTTCCACAGCGCGGACAGGTATTCCGCATCCACCGTCGGCGCCGAGTACTTGGCGGCGCTGGTGACGGAGCCGTTGTAGCCGGCGAAGATCGAATCGCCGTAGGCCACCACGCGGTAGACGGTGGAGGTACCGGCCCGGTCGATGGTCCAGGAAACGTTCTGGTTCAGGGTGCTGGCCGCCGCGTGGTCCGCGACAGCGAGCAGGAAAAGCGAGGACAGCAGCGTAGGCAACGACTTCTTGTGAAAGCGGGTGTACGACATGGGGTGTCTCCGATCAGAGGATGTGCGAGATGGCGTATTGTTGGTTGTTCTCCTGCTACGACTAACAGCAACCTCGCCCGCGCGAGCCATCACGTCGCGGCGGCCTGGTTGCCGTCGTCCACTTCAACTGCGTGATATCGCCTGCCGACGCAATGTTAGCAAGCAGCTCATACTACCCCGCGAGCGCCCCGCGCACGCCATGACCCGCCAGCTGTCTCGCAAGAACAAGCGAATGTCTCCACAGGACCGGCCGCCTGTCGCGCCGCGATCACAGCCTGCGGTGTTGGCACATTGCGTAACGTTAGTGTAAGATCAATGCTTGGGTGCGAGCGTCTCCTTGGAGCGCTCGTTAAACGGGAAACCGGTGAAGCCGCTGAAACACGCGGCCATTCCGGTGCAGCCCCCGCTGCTGTAAGCCAGACGACTCCGTCATCACGTCACTGCATTAAACCGCGGGAAGACACGGAGAAGGACGAAGGCCAGCCAGAATACCGGCCCAAAAAAAATCAGCATCATCTCCGCGGGGTGACGGGAATTCGCTATCGATCGTTCGCGCACGCTCCCGTGCCGCCCGTCGACCGTCTTTCATCTCCCGCGTGGTTGTCCGTAAAAACCATTCGACGGGAGGTTTCGAATGCATATCATGGAAGGCTTTTTGCCTCCGGCGCACGCGCTCGGCTGGGCAGCCGTTTCCTTGCCTTTTCTGGCCTGGGGCTTGCGCTCCATCGGCCGCGACCTGCAATCGCATCCCGAGCGGCGCATGCTGCTCGGTGTGGCCGCCGCGTTCGCGTTCCTGTTGTCCGCTTTGAAGCTGCCGTCGGTCACGGGCAGTTGTTCGCATCCGACCGGCGTCGGCCTGGGCGCCGCCTTGTTCGGGCCCGCCGCGATGGTGCCGGTCGGCTTCGTGGTGCTGATGTTCCAGGCGCTGCTGATGGCGCACGGCGGCCTGACGACGCTGGGCGCGAACGTGTTTTCGATGGCGATCGTCGGGCCGTTCGTGTCGTACGGCGTGCTGCGCGCGGCGTCGGCGCTGGGCCTCACGCGGTCGCCGGCGGTGTTCCTGGCCGCCTGCCTGGGCGACCTGGCCACGTATGTCACCACGTCGATCCAACTGGCGCTGGCCTTCCCCGCCGCCGTGGGCGGCTTTAGCGTTTCGTTCTTCAAGTTCGCCGGCATCTTCGCGCTGACGCAGGTGCCGATCGCCATCAGCGAAGGCCTGCTCACGCTGCTGGTGGTGAACGCGATGGTCCGCTTCAACGCGCACGAGCTGCGCGCGCTGCCGGTGATGACGCTCGGCGCGCGCAAGGGTGGCGCATGAAGGCGCGCACCTGGTTGATCTGCCTGGCGCTGGTGCTGTTGACCGTGCTGCCCCTGTGGCTGGCGACCGCGCCGCCGGCGGCGCCCGGCGGCGAGGCGCCGGCCATCTTCACCGGCGCGGACAATCGCGCACAGCAGGCCATCGGCGCCATCGCTCCCGGCTACAAGCCCTGGTTCACGCCCGTGTTCGAGCCGGCCAGCGATGAAATCGCGTCGCTGCTGTTCGCGCTGCAGGCGGCCATCGGCGCCGGCGTGATCGGTTTTTGGCTCGGCACGTCCATGGCCCGCGAACGCGCGCGCCGCGAGGCCGCCTCCCCGCAGGACCGCCGTGCTGATTGAGTCGACCGCGTACGCCAGCCGCTGGCGCGATGTGGCGCCGTCGGCCAAGGCGCTGTTTGCGCTGGCCGGCGTGGTCGCGGCCTGGGTGGCCCGCAGTCCTTACGCGCTGGCCGCGCTGACGTCGGTGCTCGTGCTAGCCGCGCTGCTGGGCGCGCGCGTTCCTCTGCGCGCCTACGCGGCCACCGTGCTGCCGCCGCTCGGCTTCCTGCTGATCTCCTGCGCCGCCATGCTGTTCAGCCCCGACGCGCAGGGCGACTGGCGCTGGTCCGCCGCCATGCTGCCGGTCGTCGTCCACACCGCATTGCGTTCGCTGGCCATGCTGGCCGCGCTGTCTGGACTGGTGCTCAGCACACCGATGCCCGGCCTGCTCGCACTCATGCGCCGCCTGCGCATGCCGGAACTGCTGCTCGACATGATGGTGCTGTGCTACCGCATGCTGTTTGTGCTGCGCCAGGCGTGGGACGAAGGCGTGACCGCGCAAAGCGCGCGCCTAGGCTATCGCGGCTGGCGCCAGGCGTGGCGCTCGACCGGCTTGCTGGCCGGGCAAATGGCTGTACAAGTGTGGCAGCGCGCCGCAGCGCTGCAAATAGCGGCGGACGCGCGCGTCTGCCAGGGCGCGCTGCGCTTCCTGCCAGTGGTCTACCCGCAGGCGCGCCGCCAGTGCGCGCTGGCCGCGCTGGCCGGCGCGCTGCTGGTGGCGCTGGCCGTGGGAGACCGTCTGTGAGCGCCCCGATACTGGAACTGCAAGCCGTCGCCCACGTCTACCCCGACGGCAGCAAGGGCCTGCACGATTGCAGCCTGACGCTGCACCGTGGCCGCCGCTACGCGCTGTTGGGCGCGAACGGCGCCGGCAAGACCACCGTGCTGCAGCACCTGAACGGCCTGCTGCGCCCCACCGCCGGCCAGTTGCACATCGACGGCCAAGCCTTCGACTACAGCCGCACCGGACTCACGGCGCTGCGCAGCCGCGTGGGACTGGTGTTCCAGAACCCGGACCGCCAGCTGTTTTCGGCGCTGGTCGAGGAGGACGTTTCATTCGGCCCGCTCAACCTCGGCCTGGATGCGGACGAGGTGCGTGCCCGCGTGGCCGCCGCGCTGGATGCGGTGGGCTTGCGCAATCACGCGCGCCGCGCGGTGCATCAACTGAGCTTCGGCCAGAAGAAACGCGTCTGCATCGCCGGCGTGCTGGCGATGGAACCGGACGTGCTGCTGCTGGACGAACCCATGGCGGGCCTCGACGCGCCCATGCAAACCGAACTCGCCGCCCTGCTCGACGGCCTGGCCGCGCGCGGCGTCACCGTGCTGCTGTCCACGCACGACATCGACTTCGCCTTCCGCTGGGCCGACGACATCCACGTGATGGCTGCCGGCCATTGCATCGCCTCCGGCCCGGCGCAGACGCTGTGCGCGCATGCCGACGTGCTGCACGCCGCCGGCCAGCGTCCCCCGGCCGCGCTGGCGCTGCACGCGGAGCTGGTCGATCTCGGCGTGCTGCCGGCCGGCCCCGCACCGCGCAGCGTCGACGCCTTGCTCGACACGCTGCGCGCACAAAAACATTCAGGAGTAATCACCGCATGACATCTCTCGGCAAAATCTGGTTCGTGGGCGCAGGCCCCGGCGACCCGGAACTGATCACCGTCAAAGGCCAGAAGCTGCTGTCGCAGGCGGGTGCCGTGCTGTTCGCCGGCTCGCTGGTGGACCGCGCCGTCACGCTGTACGCGCCGCCCGGCTGCGCCATCCGCGATTCCAAGGACATGACGCTGGAGGAAATGACCGCATGGCTGATCGAGCAGGCGCGCAACCACGCCACCGTGGTGCGCCTGCAAACCGGCGACCCCGCGCTGTACGGCGCGCTGATCGAACTGGCGCGCCCGCTCGTCGACGCCGGCATCGAATGGTCCGTGGTGCCGGGCGTGTCGTCCGCGATGGCATCGATGGCGGCGGCCGGCGAATCCATGACGCTGCCCGAGGTGACGCAGACCGTCATCCTCACCCGCGTCGAAGGCCGCACGCCGATGCCGGAGGGCGAAGACCTCGCCAGCCTGGCCGCGCACCGCACCACGCTGTGCATCTTCCTGTCGATCACGCTGATGCACAAGGTGGAAACCGCGCTGCGCGCCGCCGGCTGGGCCGAGGACGCGCCGATGCTGGTGGTGCACAAGGCCAGTTGGCCCGGCGAGCAGAAGATCGTGCGCGGCACGCTGGCCGACATCAAGCAGCGCTGCCGGGAGGCCGGCATCGCCAGCCAGGCGATGATCGTCGCCAGCCCCACCCTGGGCGCGCTGCATTGGGAGACACTGGCGCGCTCCAAATTGTATGACCCCACATTTACCCATCGTTTCAGAAAGGCGAGCGCATGAACCCAGTAAGCAAGGACACAATCCTGATTGTCGGCCATGGTTCCCGCGAGGATTCCGGCAACCAGGAGATCCGTGAATTCACCAGCCAATGGCGCGCGCGCCGCCCGGATTGGCGCATCGAGTTGTGCTTCATCGAATTCGCGCCGCCGGAGATGAACGCCGCGCTGCTGGACGCCGCGCGCAGCTCGCGCCGCGTGCTGGTGGTGCCGCTGATCCTGAACGCGGCCGGCCATGTCAAGATGGAGATACCGGAAGCGATCGAACACGCGCGGCTCGCCTGCCCGCAGACCGAGATCCTGCTGGCGCCGCACCTCACCGCCTGCGATCCGATCCTGGCGATCCTCAAGCGCCGCCTGCGCAAGGCGATGAACACTCTGGACATGCCCGATCCGACCAGCACCGGCGTGGTGGTGCTGGGACGCGGCTCGTCCGACCGTGGCGCCAACGGCGAGATGGCCAAGATGGCCCGCTGGCTGCTGGAGGAAGGCGACCATGAGCTGGTCGACCTGGCCTTCACCGGCATCACCTGGCCGCGCCTGGAGAAAGTGGTGCAGCGCCAGGTCACGCTGGGCATGCGCCAGATCGTGGTGCTGCCCTACTACCTGTACACCGGCACCCTGATGCAACGCATACACCGTCAGGTTGAGCATCTGCGCGGCCAGTATCCGCAGGTGCGCTTCGCCTGCTCCGAGCATTTCGGCTTCGAGAACGAGATCTTCGAACTGATGGACCAGCGCGTGGAAGACCTGCGCGCCGGCGTGCCGGACAGCCGCCTGCCCTGCGACGGATGCAGCTACCGCGAGATCGCGCATGACCTGGGCCACGGCCACTCCCACGCGCACACGCACGAGGTTCACGTGCATCCGCATCACGACCACGCGGAGGCGCAGCCGGCATGAGCACCGTGAACACCGTTACCGAACAACTGACCCGCGCCGGGCAGGCGATCGAGCATGACAGCTTCGCCATCATCGACGCCGAAGCCGGCCCGCACGGCTACACCGAAAGCCAGTGGCCCATCGTGCGCCGCATGATCCACGCCAACGCGGACTTCGACTTCAACGGCCTGACCGCCTTCCATGCGGACGCGGTGGAAGCCGGCATCGACGCGATGCTGGCCGGCGGCGCGCCGGTGGTGGCCGACGTGGAGATGATCTGCTCCGGCCTGTCGCAGCCGCGCCTTGCGCACTTCGGCATGAAGACCCACCAGTTCATCAGCGACGCCGACGTCATCGCCACCGCGCAAAAGGAAGACACCACACGCGCCGTGCAGGCCATGCGCAAGGCGCACCGACTGGGCTTGCTGGACAAGGCCGTCATCGGCATCGGCAACGCGCCCACCGCGCTGATTGAGCTGGTGCGCCTGATCCGCGAGGAAGGCGTGCGCCCGGCGCTGGTGGTCGGCATGCCGGTGGGCTTCGTCTCCGCCGCCGAATCCAAGGACTTGATGGCCGAAGTCGGCGACGTGCCGTGGATCGTCATCCGTGGCCGCAAGGGCGGTTCCACGCTGGTGGTGGCAACGCTGCACGCGCTGCTGGCGTTGGCCGAAGCACGTCAAAAGGCGATGGCATGAAGGAGAAAGCGGCTGCCGAACGTGGCACCCGCACCGGTTTCACCACCGGCGCCTGCTCCGCCGCCGCCGCGCGCGCGGCGGTGCTGGGCCTCGTCCACGGACGGGTGCCGGAAGAAATCGAGAGCCTGCTGCCCAACGGCAGTCGCGTGGTGTTCGCCATCCACGACGGCCGTTGCGAGCCAGGCCGCGCGCACGCCATGGTCGTCAAATTCGCCGGCGACGACCCGGATTGCACCGACGGCGCCCACATGACGGTCGACCTACGCCTGCTGCCCGGCCAGGCCGGCGAGGTGACCTACGTGGCGGGCGACGGCGTCGGCACTGTCACGATGAAAGGCCTGGGCCTGGAAGTGGGCGGCCCGGCGATCAACCCCGCCCCGCGCAAGAACATCGCCGACAACCTGCGCGAAGCTGCGCCGGAGCTGCTGGCGCAACACGGCGTCGAAGTGACCATCAGCGTGCCGGACGGCCAGGTGATGGCGAAGAAGACCACCAATGCCCGCCTGGGCATCCTGGGCGGCATCAGCATCCTCGGCACCACCGGCATCGTCAAGCCGTATTCGACCGCCGCGTGGCGCGCCAGCGTGGTGCAGGGCATACAGGTGGCAGCCACCGCAGGCCACGGCGTGGTGGCGCTGACCACCGGCGGCCGCACCGAGACCTTCGCCATGACCGCGCTGCGCGCGGAACGCCCGGAGCTGCCGTCGGCCTGCTTCGTGCAGATGGGCGACTTCCTGCGCTACGCGCTGGATGAAGTGGTGGCGCAGGGCATACAGCTGGTGGTGATGGCCGTCATGGTCGGCAAGCTGACCAAGATCGCGCAGGGCGAAACCATCACCCACGCCAACCGCAGCGAGGTCGATACCGACCTGGTGGCCGAGGTGGCGCGCCGCATCGGCGCCACGCCGGAGGACTGCGCCGCCATGGCCGCCGCCGAAACCGCGCGCTTCGGCGCGGAGCTGATGGTGGAACGCGGCCTTGGCGACGCCTTCCACCACGCGCTGGCGCAAGCCGCCATCGACACCCTCACCGCGCCGGACCGCTACGGCCGCGCATTCCAGCTGCGCGTGCTGGTGTGCGATTTCAGCGGCGTGCAGGTGGCCGACGTATGGTCGGCCCCCGCCGAGCCGCATGAGCGGCCCGCCAGCGCCGGCCGCATCGGCATCGATCATCTACCGGAAGCATAAGCATGCATACACAAGACCCCAACCCCTGCCGCGTTATCGGCGTACTCGATGACGGCATCGCCAGCCTGAGTCCCACCGCGCTGGCCTTGCTGCGCAGCGCGGACGTGTTGATCGGCGGCGCACGCACGCTGGCCCTGCTGGAGCGCGAGTTCAAACCCGGCGCCATGCGCCACGACCTCACCGGAAAACTGAAGGAAGTGCCCGAATGGGTGCGCGCCGCGCGGGCAGACAACCTGTCCTGCGTGGTGCTGGCCACCGGCGATCCGCTGTGCCACGGCATCGCGCCCTATCTGGCGCAGCACCTGTGCGTGGAGGCGCTGGACATCCTGCCCAACCTGTCGACGCTGCAGCTGGCGTGCGCGCGCATCGGGCTCGCATGGCAGGACGCGCGCATCGTCTCCGTGCACGCGCGCGACGCCGGCGAATGGCAGCGCGGCAGCGTGCCTGGCCACGGCCTGTACGCGCTGGCCCAGGCGGCGCGCCAGCATGCGCGCCTGCTGGTGCTGACCAGCCCTGACAATAGCCCCGACCGCATTGCGCGGCTGCTGCTGGCCGAAGGCCTGGGAGACGATTTCCTGATGGCGGTGGCGGAGAACCTTCTGCAACCTGAGGAGCGCGTGCTGGCCGAGCTCACGCCGCAGCAAGCGGCCGGCATGCGCTTCGCCGCGCTGAACGTGGTGCTGCTGTGGCGCGTGACGCCGGCGACGCAGCCGGTGCGCTTCGGCCTCGCCGACGCGGAGTTTGCGCAGCGGCAGCCGGAAAAAGGCCTGATAACCAAGCAGGAGGTGCGCGCCGTGAGCCTGGCGCGATTGCAGCTGCGCGCCGACAGCGTGGTGTGGGACATCGGCGCCGGTTCGGGATCGGTGGGCCTGGAAGCGGCGCGGCTTTGCCCGCAAGGCCATGTCTACGCGACCGAAAAGAACGAAGCCGATTTCGCCATCGCTGGGCAGAACCACGCGGCCTTCGGCGTCAGCAACTACAGCCTGTACCTCGGCAAGGCGCCGGAAGGACTGGATGCGTGGCCCGATCCCGACGCGGTATTCATCGGCGGCTCGGGCGGCGAGCTGGCTGGCTTGATCAGCGGCGTGATCGCCCGCCTGCGCCCACGTGGGACGCTGGTGATGAACTTCGTCACGCTGGAAAACCTCGCCACCGCCACCGCCACGCTGGAAGCGATGGAAGGCGTGGAATGGGACGTGCTGCAACTGCAGGCCGCGCGCAGCAAGCCGATTCTGCACATGCACCGCATGGCCGCCGAAAATCCCGTGTGGATCGTCTGCGCCCGCCGCGCCGAAGCGAAGGTGGCCGCCGATGAATGACATGACCAAACCCGGCACCCTGTGGGGTATCTCGCTCGGCCCCGGCGATCCTGGCCTGATCACGCGCGCCGCATGGGACGCATTGCAACGGCGCGATACCATCTGGGTCTACCCCGCCCGCAGCGGCAAGACGCCGAGCTACGCGTTCGACATCGTGCAGCGCGCCGGCCTGCCGCCGCCGGAGCAGCACACGCAGCTGCTGTTCCCCATGACGCACGACGGCGAGAAGCTGGGCCGCGCATGGCTCAAGGCCGCCGACACCGTGCTGCCCTGGCTGCGCGCCGGCCGCGACGTGCTGTTCCTGGTGGAGGGCGACGCCAGCACCTACGCCACCTTCGGCCACCTGGCCCGCACCGTGCGCGCGATCGATGAGGAAGTGCCGGTGAAGATCATCGCCGGCGTCAACGCCTTCACCGCCGCCTGCGCGCAGGTGCCGGTGCCGTTCGCGGAGCAGGACGACACGGTCGCCATCGTGCCCGCCGCCTACGGCGTGAGCGCGGTGGACCGCCTGCTGCCCGACTTCGACACGCTGGTACTGATGAAGGTGAAGCCGTTGATGGATGAGCTGATCGACTGGCTGGAACGGCGCGAGCTGCTGGACGGCGCGCACTTCATCGAACGCGTCGGCGCGCCGGACGAACGCCGCTTCAGCGGCAACGACATCCTGTCGCTGCGCGGCACCAAGGTCAGCTACCTGTCGCTGCTGATCGTCAAACACACGCACCGCATACGCGGTGAACGCATCAAGGGCTGCCTGAAGAAGGACGGCCCTCAACCTCTGACGGAGACCGCATGACCACAGCGACCACCACCAACCAGGCCGCCCCGCGCGTATGCCTGGTCGCCATCACCAAACACGGCGCCGCGCAGGCCGCGCGCCTGGCCGCCGACCTGCCGGAAGCGGACATCTGCACCTCGGCAAAGTTTGCCGCCACCTTCGCGGAAGCCTCCAACACCGTGCGCGCCTACGACGGCGCGCTGCGCGACGAAATCGGCCCGCTGTTCGCCGGCTATGACCAGATCATCTTCTTCGTCTCGCTGGGGGCCGTGGCGCGCCTCATCGCGCCCCACCTGCGCAGCAAGGACGAAGACCCCGGCATCATCGTCGTCGACGACGCCGGCCAGTACGTGATCCCGGTCCTGTCCGGCCACGTCGGCGGCGCCAACGAGTGGAGCGAGCGCGTGGCCGATCTGCTGGGCGCCGCGCCGGTGCTGACCACCGCGTCCGACGTCGGCCGCACCATCCCGGTCGATATTCTCGGACGCCACCTCGGTTGGAAGGTGGAGGCGCCGAAGATCAACATCACGCGCGTGTCCGCACACGTGGTCAACGGCGAGCCGATCGCCTTCGTGCAGGAAGCCGGCAGCGCGGACTGGTGGACCCGGCCCACGCCGCTGCCTGAAAACATTCATCGCTTCACGCGCTTCGAGGAGGTTCCGCTGGACCGTTACGCAGCGCTGTTGTGGGTCACGCACGCCGAGGTGACGGACGAACGCTGGCAGGCGCTCAACGAGCGGCTGGTGGTCTATCGTCCGCCGCAGGACAACGCGGCATGACGCGATACGCCATGGGCCTGGGCTGCGACCGCGGCGTGGCGCTCGACACCGTGCGCGAGGCGGTGCGCGACGCGCTGGCCGCTGCGGGCGCGCAACCGGCGCAGGTGGTGGCCGCCGCCAGCATCATGCTCAAGAAGGACGAAGCGGCCCTGCTGGCGCTGGCGCAGGAACACGGCTGGCCGCTGCATTTTTATGAAGCGCACGAACTGGCGGCGGTGGAAGTGCCGCATCCGTCGGAGACCGTGCGGCACTACACCGGCACGCCGTCGGTGAGCGAGGCGGCGGCGTTGCTGGCCGCCGGACCCGATACGCCGATGACCGCGCTGGTCGTCGAAAAACACAAACACAAAGGCGCAGATGGCCGCAACGCCACCGTCTCCATCGCAAGGATACAACCATGAATGAAACAAGCGCAGGCAAGATCATGCTGGTCGGCATAGGCCCCGGCAGCGTGGAGCACATGACCCAACGGGCGCGCGACGCCATCGCCGAAGCCGACGTGGTGATCGGCTACGTTACCTACATCAAGCTGGTGGCCGATCTGATCGAGGGCAAGGAGATCATCCGCAAGTCCATGACCGAGGAGCTGGACCGCGCCGTCAGCGCGCTGGAGGCGGCGCGCGCCGGCAAGAAGGTGGCGCTGATTTCGTCGGGCGACGCCGGCGTCTACGGCATGGCCGGGCCGACCTACGAGGTGCTGTTCCAATCCGGCTGGACGCCGGACGACGCGGTGCAGGTCGAGATCATCCCCGGCGCCTCGGCGCTCAACAGCTGCGCGGCACTGGTCGGCGCGCCGCTCACGCACGACTTCTGCGCCATCTCGCTGTCGGACCTGCTGACGCCATGGCCGACCATCGCGCGCCGGCTGGACGCGGTGGCCATGGCCGATTTCGTGGTCGCGCTGTACAACCCTAAGAGCGGCCGCCGCACGCGCCAGATCGTCGAGGCGCAGCGCCTGTTCCTGCGGCACCGCCGCGCCGATACGCCGGTGGCTATCGTCAAGAGCGGCTACCGCCGCCGGCAGAACATCGTCTTCACCACGCTGGACCACATGGCCGACGCCGACATCGGCATGCTCAGCACCGTCTTGATCGGCAACAGCAACACCTTCGTGCGCCACGGCCTGATGGTCACGCCGCGCGGCTACGCCAACAAGTACGACATGGAGGAAGGCGGCGCCACCCGCGACGGCGAACGCGCTGGCCGCTCGCTGTCCACCGGCCTTCTGGGCTGGCTGGACACGCTGCAGGCCGAACACGCGGCCGGCGACAGCATCGAGCTGCTGGCCGCCCGCCACCGCCTGCCGGCCGACTACATCCGCGCCACGCTGGAGGAACCGTGGGAAGCTGAGGCGCCCGCCGTCGAGGAGAGCGAAACATGACGGAAGCCGTCGTCAAGCCGAAGATCGGCAACTACCACCGCCACCTGCTGGTGTGCACCGGCCCGCGCTGCAGCGAGGATGGCGCCTCGCAGGCCTTGTTCGACAGCCTGGGCGGAAAGCTCAAGGAGGCCGGGCTCAATGAGGGCGAGTTGCGCGTCAAGCGCAGCCGCGTGAGCTGCTTCGCCGCCTGCAAGGGCGGGCCTATCGTCTGCGTGCAGCCGGATGGAACCTGGTACTACAACGTCACTTCCGATAATATGGACCGCATCGTGAACGACCACCTGCGCGACGGCAAGCGGGTGGAGGACTTGATATTCCACCAGGCCGGCGAAAGCTGAGCGCAAGCAGTCAACGAAAGAAGCAAATGGCAGGGAAAGTGTATTTGATCGGCGCCGGCCCCGGCGCCCAGGACCTGATCACCGTGCGCGGCGCGCGGCTGCTGGCGCAGGCCGACATCGTGCTGCACGACGCGCTGGTCACGCCAGAGATGCTGGCGCTGTGCCCGCAGGCGGAGCTGATCGCGGTGGGCAAGCGCAGCGGCCAACGCTCCGTGGCGCAGCAGGTCATCAACCAGCATTTGCTCGAATGCGCCGCGCGCGCCGGGATGGTGGTGCGCTTGAAGGGCGGCGATCCGATGCTGTTCGGCCGCGCCGACGAGGAGTTGCGGGCGCTGGAGGAAGCCGGCATCGAGGTCGAGATCGTGCCGGGCGTGACCACGGCCGTCGCGGCGGCGGCGGCGTCCAAACAGCCGCTGACCAAGCGCGGGGTGGCGCGCAGCGTGGCGTTCTTCACCTCCTCCACCGCGCCGGAGCACGCGGAGCTCGACGCGATCCCCAACACGGACACGCTGGTGCAGTACATGGGCGGCCGCGAAGCCATCGCCACCGCCGAACGCCTGCTGGCGCATGGCCGCAAGCCCGATACGCCGGTGGTGGTGATCGAGAACGTGAGCCGCGCCGACCAGCGCATCCACCGCATGGACATCGCCGCTTTGTCGCAGGGCCTGGGCATGCCCGCCGGCCCGGTGCTGGTGATGATCGGCGAAGCGATGCGCGCCCGCGTGCATCAGCAGGTGGACTAGATCAGGGACACGGCGCGGCGCCGAGCGTGGCGCCCAGCGTTTCCGCGTTGGCGATGGCGGTCGCATTCGGCAAGCTCAACGGCAAGCTCACCAATGACAGCAGCGCCTGGTACTGCACGCGGTTGCAGGTGTCCGTCACCGCCGGATCGCATATCCGCGCGCGCACAAAGCGGATGCAGCTGGCATCGTTGGGATCCTTCATGCAGGTGATCCGGTTGTTGACGGTACACGCCGGCAGCGAAGCGGCAGGGATCTCGGTCATCGCCGGCGCGCCGGCGTAGGTCAGCGCCAGGTAGTCGATGCGGACATGCGCGTCCGTGATCGGGGCGCCCAGCATCAGGGTGCCGGCGCTGCTACGAAAGACGGCTTTCTGACGCACGGCGTTCATGGCGGCGGCATCGCGGAAATCCGCGTTCGCGGCCAGGCTCGCCGCGCGCTGGGTCACCATCTCCAGGGTGTTGTACAGATACATGGCGCGCGCGCATTCGATCACGCCGACGGCCATGACGAGAAACAGCATCAGCACCAGGCTGAACTCAACGGCAACCACCCCGCCTTGTGCCTGGATTTTTTGTTGCGGGAACATATGGCTACCTTCCCACGTAAGGATAGGTGACATTGACCGTCAACGGTATCGTCATCAACGTCACGTTGGAAAAGAAAATGTCCGTCAACTGCAGCTGGATTGCCACGTTGACCGTCGTGGGCACAGCGAAGCCTCCGCACTGGACCGCATCGCATCCGATCGTCACGAGAATCGCATCCGGTCCGGGTGCAAGCTCGGCTAGTTCGGCATCCACGATGGACCGGGCGACTGCGGCAAGGGCGGGCGCCCGCGCGGTATTCTTGATCTCGCTCAGCGGTATGACGGAAAGGTAGCGGACGGCATCCTGCGCTGCGCGGTTCATGACGCCGTAGTGCCAGAACAGCCTGCCGAAGAAGAGCGGGAATACCAGCAGTATCAGCAGGACAGGCAATATCAGCGCCAGCTCGACGGCGGCGATCCCGCGCTGGCGGCCGGTGGCATGGGGGGCGCGGTCCATGGGTCTCATTGAACCAACTCCACCGCGCCGCCCAGCGATTGCTCGGTGGCCAGGCCGCCGAATTCAGCGAAAAGCGTGGTCGTGGTCGCCGGAACGGTCATCAGGAACTTACCTATGCCGAGCACGGTGGCGGTGGTGGTCGTCCCCGCTCCCACCGGGCAAGACAATAAAGCCACATTCAGCACGCGGCGATTGGCGATGCCTTTGTGGGCGGCGGACGGCGCCTGGAAAAAGCTGACACTTAACGTGGTGTAGGGCGTCAACACGCCGGACGGATAGGAGGCGGTGGCGACCGGCACACCGGGCTTGTACAGCGAGCTCCAGACACTGGTGTTAAAGGGTGTGTAGCCGTTGGCCGGTTCCGCCGCTCCCGGCACATAGGAGCTGTAGGGCACCGCCCGCGCATAGGCCCACAGCGGGCCGTACATCGCCGCGGTCGTGCCCGCGAGGGCCGGCAGGGGATCGGCGACCGTCCACAACTTGCCGCCGCTGGTCGTCGAGGCCGCGCCTTGGGCGCCGGGCGTGGTGGTCATCCACGAGATCGCGGTGTTGTAGACATAGGACTTGATATTCGCATCCGGCGGCGCGGTGACAAAGGAGCAAAGCGATCCGCTGAACTGGTCGAGGCGCGAATTGAGCTGGTTGACCAGCGACGCGAGGGGAAACGGCCGGCCGACCGTGATCGGCGCGCCGGTAACCCTGGGTATCGCCAATTTGCCCGTGCAAGCGTAGGGGCCGACAACGCCAGGCGCCGTGTTACTTGCCGTTCCGTAGACACCGGGCGGATCAAACGGATCGACAACGAAATTCTCGGGCGTCGTGCCATTGGGATTGAGCTGCATGAGGTCGTAGGCGACACCGCGCCGGAAACCGTATTCGGTCAATTCGCTGTACGCGGGCGGTCCTGGATTGACGCGTGCGGCGGCGGCGGTGTTGGACAGCGCGCACACCGCGATCGGCGCGACGCCGATCGTCGAGCGGCCGGCCACCGCTGTCACACCGACGCTGCTGGACGTCAGCTCATCCGAAAGGACACGCATGAACACCAGGCTGATGGTGGCAAGCGAGGCGTCCAGCTTGCTGGTGTCGGCCTTGACGAATAGCAGGCCGCTGGGCGCGGCTTGTGCGGAGCCCGCATCGACCCAGCCGCCGGTCGATGAACTGCTGAACGACAGCGCGGCGCTGTTCCAGCTGATCGATTGCTGGTTGTACTGGTATTTCAACGCGCTCGCCGCACTGGCGGCCTGGGCAAGCGCGTTCGTCACGCCGGCCGAGGTGCCATTGAGTTGGCGGGCCGCCGCGAGCGCGGTGGCATTGGCCAGGGCCTGGAGATCCAGCTTGCGGTTGTACACCCGCCCCAGGTCGAGCGACATGCCGACGAATCCGACGAGGACCACCAGCATCAGGGCGAACATGAGGGCGATGGCGCCCTGCTGCCGATCTCGTCCCTCTCCAAGCGATCCAGCCGTCCCGGTCATGCCGCCTCCAAAAGCCTTAGCTGTCGAATCGAATTGCCGCCGCGAAATACGCGTGCTCAAGCGCCGATTCTAGTCAGTCTGCGGCCGATGGAATTGATAAAAGGCAAGAGGATCCCTGCAATGCCATGCATGGCGACGGGATGCGCTTGGACCCAGTTCAGAATTCCTTAATGTTCGACGACGACGATCAGCTTGTGCCAACGCGGTGCCGCCCTCGATCCGGTCCTGCGGATTGGCAACCAACCTACAGGAGCATCACATGAACGACATTTATTCCGGGGCCACGCCCCCTCAAATTCGCGTCTGGGATCTGCCAGTCCGCATATTTCACTGGCTGATGGCCTTCAGCTTCGCCGGGGCCTACCTGACGGCCGAGGCGGACAACTGGCGCCGGGTCCACGTCACGCTGGGCTACACCATGGCGGCGCTGGTCTGCTTTCGCATCCTCTGGGGATTTTTCGGCACGTACTACGCCAGATTCGCCAGCTTCGTGCGGGGACCGAAGGCGACGCTGAGCTACCTGCGATCCATGCTGCACGGACGCCCGCAACATTTCACCGGCCATAATCCGGCCGGTGCGGTGGCCATCGTGCTGATGCTGGGCATAGCCATGGCGCTGGCCGGGTCCGGCTGGCTGCTGTACACCGAGCGGGCCGGCGAATGGATGGAGGACGTTCACGAGCTGATCGCCAACCTGATGCTGGCCGTGGTCCTGGTCCACATCGCCGGCGTGCTTGTTGCCAGCTTTATTCACCGCGAGAACTTGGCCAAGTCCATGCTGACCGGACGCAAACACGCCGCGCCCGGCGTCAAGGCACAGGGGCTGCGCACCGGCACCGCCCTGCTGCTCTTGCTCGCGGTGCTGGCGTTGTGGTGGTGGCAAGGGAGCCATGCGGACGCACCGGCAGCCGGCCGCGAGGCCGCGGAACACACCAGGTCTTAATCGATTGCCCACAGCGCGTGGGCGTCAAGCTGCACCCTGGCGCTGGCGGCGACGGCCGCGATCCTCGCGATCTGCGACGCCAGCGCCGCCTCCATCGCGAGGCGGCGGCCAAGCAGCGCTTCGGCCAGCGTGTATTCACCGGCCTTGTAGCCCAGTTCCATCAAGCGCGCCTGGCGGTCGCTCTGCTGTTCGACCGCGCGAAGGCTGGTCCATACCTGGTAGCTGTATTCCTGCTCGGTCACGGCCCGCTGCGCCGCCAGCGTGACCTTGGTTCTTACCTGGGCCACTCTTTCGTCCGCCATCTGCGACCGGATGTAGGCAGCCGAACTCTCGGCATCGCGGGCGCCACCCGGCAGTGCCATCGACAGCGTCAGGCCGATGGTGCGTTCCTGGCCCGCGCGTTCGCGGCCGGCGCGTATCGCGATCGTCGGATCGGGCATCCGCTCGCTGGCCGCGCGCTTTGCCTTCAAGCCGTACCACTGGGCCTCCACCTGCGCCAATTCCAGCTCGTGATTGTCATCCAGGATGCGCGCGAGCTGTTCCGGCCGCTGCAATGGCATCGGCTGCGGATCGGGCACCTGGGCGAGCTGCGGCGCCGGCAGACCGGGATAATTGGTGGCCAACAAGGTCAGCGCGTGCTGCACTTGTTGATCGGCCTGCTCGATCAAGGCATCGGCCCGCCGCAACTCGGTATCTGCCTGCATCAGTTCAAGCCGCGCGCCGTCGCCGGCCTTCACGCGCACTTCGGCGATCGATCTCAACTGCTTGATCAGCGCATGCTGTTCCCTTAAACGCTCAAGCGTGGCTTGCGCCTTCAGGGCCTCATACCAGTCCTGCATCAGCGCGCGGCCCGCCTCATGCCAGGCGTCCGCCCGTTGCGCCTGCGCCAGCGCCATGCCCTTTTCACCAACCGCGCGGTCCTGTTCCGCCTTGCCGAACCAGCGCACGCTGCGCTCGACCGCCAGTTCCTGCTCGCGATAGCGGTCTCCGTCGAGCACGCTGCGCCGGCTCACGCCGCCCCGCACCACCCATTCGCCGGGGCCGGCCGCCAGTTTCGCCTGCTCCGCGCCGGCGAGCTGGTTGTTGAGGGCGCCGATGCGCAGCTGCGGCAATTGCGACAGCAGCTGCCTCACCGTTTGCTCCCGCGGCAGCCCGAACAACATGTCGCCCGCGAGCGGCAATGCCGTCCCACCGGCCCACGCGTTGGTGTTGCCCAGTGCCGCCAGGGCGAACGCCAGTTTGGCAAGCCGGAGTCTCATGCGAGCCTCCCGCAAGCGCTTAACGGACTCAGCCAGTACGTCACGTCGGGGCTGGGAATCTCGTTGGCCAGGGCCTCCAGCAGCAACTGGAGATGGGCGCCGACGCCGGCGACCAGGACCAGCTTTCGGCCGCTGCGTCCCTGCACCAGCTCCATCGCCGACCGCAGCACGGCGCCCTTCCCCATGCCCTGCGCCGCGACCACGGAGAAGCCCGTCGCCCACTCCGGGTGCAACAGCAGGAAGTCCAGCACGTCCTCTTCAAGGGCGGCCGGGATCGCCAGCGTCAGCAAGCTATCGTTGGAAATTTGTTTCAGCATGATGGTCCCGCTTGGGTTGCTGCCGGGCCCTTGACGCCGAAGCGGCGGAAGAGCAGAGGCAAAAGTATCAGTGTCAATGAGGTCGCGCTGAGCAGCCCGCCGATCACCACGATCGCCAGCGGCTTCTGGATTTCCGAGCCGGGGCCGGTGGCCAGCAGCAGCGGAACCAGGCCCAGGCCGGTGATGCAGGCGGTCATCATCACCGGCCGGAAGCGGCGCAGCGCGCCCTGGCTGACCACCTCCGGCAACGCCATGCCGCGCGCCACCAGCTGGTTGAAGCAGGTGATCATCACCAGTCCGTTGAGCACGGCGATGCCCATCAGGGCGATAAAGCCGACCGACGCGGGCACCGACAGGTATTCGCCGGTGACGGCCAGCGCCACCACGCCGCCGATCAGCGCGAAGGGGATGTTGACGAAGACCAGCAGCGCCTGCCGCATGCTGTGCAGCGTGCTGAACAGCAGCAGGAAGATCAGCGCCAGCGCGACCGGGACCACCAGCGCCAGCCGTGCGGCGGCGCGCTGCTGGTTCTCGAACTGCCCGCCCCAGCTCAGGCGGTATCCGGCCGGAAGCTGGACTTGCCTGGCGACCGCCAGCCTGGCCTCGTCGACGAAGCCCACCAGATCGCGGCCCCGCACGTTCGCGCGCACCACCGCCAGGCGGCTGCTGTTCTCGCGTTCGATCTTGACGGGGCCGTCCACGTGCCGCAGCGTCGCAAGCTGGCTGAGCGGCACGGACTCGCCGTCGGCAAGCGGCAGGCGCAGCTGTCCGAACAACTCGGCGGAAAGCTGCAGCCGCTCGCCGCCACGGATCAGCAATGGCAGGCGCTTGCCGCCCTCGATCACGACGCCGGCCACGCGGCCCTCGATCAGGGTGCGCAGGTCCGCCTGCACCTGCTCGGCGCTCAGGCCCAGGCGCCCGGCGGCGACCCGGTCGATGTCGACCTGCAGATATTGCACGCCTTCGTTCTTCACGGTCAGCACATCCTCGCTGCCCGGTATCGCCTGCACCACGTTGACGATGCGCGCCGCCAGCGTGCCGAGCGTCGCGGAATCGGCGCCGTAGACCTTGACCGCCAGGTCGCCGCGCACGCCCGACAGCATTTCCGAGGTACGCATCTCGATCGGCTGGGTGAAGCTGATGTTCACCCCGGGGAAGTCGGCCGTCGCCTTGCGCAGGGCGTCGATCAAGTCCTCCTTGCGCTGGCTGCGCCATTCGGCGCGCGGCTTGAGGACCAGGAAGGTGTCCGTCTCGTTCAGGCCCATCGGGTCCAGGCCGAGCTCGTCCGATCCAAGCCGCGCCACGATGCGCCGCACCTCGGGCACTTCGGCCAGGATGCTGCGCTGGATCGCCATGTCGAGGCGCGCCGATTCGGCCAGGTTCACCGACGGCAGCTTTTCGATTTGCATGATGATGTCGCCCTCGTCCAGCACCGGCATGAACGATTTCCCGACCACCATGAACAGGCCGGCGGCCACGGCCAGCGCGGCGACGGCGACGCCGGTCACCAGGCGCTCGTGCCGCAGCGCCCGGCCCAGCAGCGTCCGGTAGCCCTCCTCCATGCGCCGCACCAGGCGCGGCGCCGGGCCGTGCTGGGCCTTGAGCAGCAGCGACGACAGCACCGGAATGACGGTCAGCGACAGCAGCAGCGACGCCGCCAGCGCGAAGATGATGGTCAGCGCGACCGGCGCGAACAGCTTGCCCTCCAGCCCTTGCAGCGTCAGCAGGGGCAGGAAGACGATCATGATCACCACCATGCCGGCCGTCACCGGCACCGCCACCTCCCGCACCGCGCGGTAGATCACATGCAGGCGCGACATGCCCGGCTGGGCCTTGCCGCTGTGGGCCTCGATGTTCTCCACCACCACCACCGCCGCGTCGACCAGCATGCCGATGGCGATGGCCAGGCCGCCGAGCGACATCAGGTTGGCGCTCAGGCCGTAGTGGCGCATCAGCAGGAAGGTGCCCAGCGCCGACAGCGGCAGGATGCAGGCGACCACCAGGGCCGCGCGCAGGTTGCCGAGAAAGACGTACAGCAGCACCACCACCAGCACGGTCGCCTCCAGCAGCGCCTTGGCGACGGTGTGGACGGCGCGCTCGACCAGGTTGCCCCGGTCGTAGAAGGTGCTGATGGTGGTGCCGGCCGGCAGCGAGCGGCCGATCTCGGCCAGCCGGGCGCGCACCTGGTCGACGACGCTCTGGGCGTTGGCGCCGCGCATCGCCAGCACCAGCGCCTCGACCGCCTCGCCCTTGCCGTTCTGGGTGACCGCGCCGTAGCGCGTCAGCTGGCCGATACGCACGGTGGCGACCTGTCCCACCGTGACGGCGGCGCCGCCACGGTTGACGATCGCGATGGCGGCGACGTCGGCCAGCGTGCGGATGCTGGCGTCGCTGCGGATCAGCAGGGATTCCTCGTTGCTGCCGAGCCGGCCCGCGCCGTCGCTGCGGTTGTTGGCCTCCAGCGCCTGCTGCAGCTGCGCCAGCGAAATGCGCCGCGCCGCCAGCGCGGCCGGATCGGGCACGACTTCGAAGCTCTTGACCTGGCCGCCCAGCGAATTGACGTCGGCGACACCGGCGATGTTGCGCAACTGCGGGCGGATCGTCCATTCCAGCAGCGTGCGCTTTTCCATCAGCGACAGCGGCCCCTCGATGGTGAACATGAAGATCTCGCCCAACGGCGTGGTGATCGGCGCCAGCCCGCCGCTGACCGACGCCGGCAAGTCCTTGAGCACCGAGGCCAGGCGTTCGCTGACCTGCTGCCGCGCCCAATAGACGTCGGTGCCCTCTTCGAAGTCCAGCGTGATGTCGGCGATCGCGTACTTCGATTGCGAGCGCAGCACCGCCTGGCGCGGTATGCCCAGCAGCTCCTGTTCGATCGGCGCGACGATGCGCGCCTCGACCTCCTCCGGCGTCATGCCGGGCGCCTTCAGGATCAGCTTGACCTGCGTGCTGGAGACATCCGGAAACGCATCGATCGACAGTTCGCCGGCGGCCTTGATACCCGCCGCCACCATCAACGCCGCCAGCACCAGCACCAGCAGGCGCTGCGCCAGGGATAAAGCGATCAACCGGCCCAGCATCACGGTTTCCCCTGCGGCGCGGGGGCGCCGGCCGGTTCTCCCAGGCCGGCCCAGGCGCCCTTGAGCGCAACCAGTCCGCGCACCGCGACCTGCGCGCCGGGGGCGATCGCGCCGCGCACCCAAAGCTGGTCGCCGGCTGCCGCGCCGCTGACGACCGGCACGGCCTGGAAGCCGGCGGCGTTGCGCACGAAGACGTAATTGGCCGTCCCGCGCCGCACCAGCGCGGCGGCGGGCACCAGCAGCGACGCGCCCTGTGCCGGCGGCCTGACCAGGCGCGCCTCCACGAAGGCGTTTATTTTCAGGCACCCTTGCGGTTCGAGCTGGCGGGCGCGCACCTGCGCTGTCTGGTTGGCGCTGTTCACCTGCGGCGACAGCGCGATGATCCGCAACTGGCCGCACTGTGCGACATCGAGCAGATCGCCCACCGCCAGCATGGACATCTGCCGCGCCGACGCTTGCAGCTCCACCCACAGCGGACCGTCGCGGCTGATCTTGGCCACCGCCATGCCGGCGTCGAGCTGCTGCCCCACGGTGACCGGCAACTCGATCAGCGTCCCCGCGCTTTGCGCGCGCACGGTCAGCAGCGGGCTCGGTTGCGCACCGGCCGACAGCGCCTGGATGGCCGCCGCGTCCAGGCCGCCGGCACGCAGCATCTGCGCCCGCTGGTCGGCCGCCAGCCTGGCCAGCTGCGCGGCGGCGCGGCTTTCCTCCACCCGCGCGCGGGAGATGACGCCCTCGGCGAACAGGTTTTCGTCACGCTGCCGCTTGTCGGCCGCCAGGCGGGACTGCGTGGACAGCTGGACGTATTCGCGCTGCGTTTCCATCCACGCTGGACTGAACAAGGTGACCAGCGCCGAGCCCGTCCGCACGCGCTGCAGCGAAACACTGTGCACCTGCTGAACCACCCCGCCGGCGGCCGCGGCGGCGAGGACCACCGCATCGGCCGGCGCGACCACGGTGCCCGACAACACGACGGCATCGCCGACGGACATGGCCGCGCCGGCCTGGGCGGCGACCGCCGGCGCGGTCGCGATGCCGGCCCGGCTGATCTGCTTTGCGTTCATCGGCAGCTGCGCCACGGCCTCCGCGCTCCAGGCGCGGGCCGGGCCGGCCAGCAGGGACGCCAAGGCCAGCAGGCGGAGCAAGGCCGCAGGGGATGGAGGGTACATCATGGAGTAATTTCCTTGGAGGGCATCAGTGGGTATGATGGTGGTGAGCAGATATTAAGAAGTTCTTAACAACTGCCGCCTACGCTGGACAGCAGCCAAACGACGAGATCGCATCATGCGTATATTGCTCACAGAAGATGACCCCCAGCTGGGACGCGCCACACAGATCGGGCTGGAACAAGCCGGCTACGCGGTGGACTGGGTGCAGTCGGCCGAACACGCGCACACGGCGGTGCGGCTGCACGACTATGGCTGCATCCTGCTCGACCTGGGCTTGCCGGGTCAGGACGGCATGCAAGCGTTGCATGCGCTGCGCAAAGCCGGCTACGGCGGCGCCATCCTGATCGTGACCGCCCGCGACAAGATCCCGGAGCGCATCGCCGGCCTTGACGGCGGCGCCGACGATTTCATCGTCAAGCCATTTGATCTGGATGAGCTGGCGGCCCGCATCCGCAGCGCGTCGCGGCGCGCCGCCGGGCGCCTGCGCGAGGAGCTGGTGCACGGCGACCTGGTGCTCGACGTCGCCGCCCGCCAGGTGACCCAGGCCGGCAAGCCGGTCGCGCTGACCAGCCGGGAATTCGGGGTCCTGCTGACGCTGGTCGAAAACAGCGGCCGGGTGTTGAGCCGCGAACAGCTGGAGCATCAACTCTACAGCTGGGGCGAGGAGGTCGAAAGCAACGCGGTCCAGGTCCACATCCACCACCTGCGCAAGAAGCTGGGGCGGACGCTGATACGCACGGTGCACGCGGTCGGCTACTGCATCGACAAGCCGGCGCCGGAGGCGGGCGCATGAGCGCGGCCGCCGTGCCGCGCTGGTCGCTGCGGCGTTTGCTGCTGGGCGTGCTGCTGGCGTTGACGCTGACCCTGTGGGGCGGCAGCGCGTTCATCGTCTACCGCGAGGCGCAGCGGGAAAGCCAGGAACTGTTCGACCAGTCGCTGGCGGAAACGGCGCACCTGCTGTTGTCGCTGGCCGAGAACGAGGCGAGGGAGCATGGCACCTCGCTGGCGATCGACCTCAAGATCTCCGAGCACCCGGACCACCACCGCTACCTGATGTTCCAGATCCGCGATGCGCAGCGGCGCCTGCTGTACAAGAACGGCGGCGCGCCCTCCACCGCGTTCTCGGTCGACGCACCGGAGGGATATTCGTGGGCGCGGGTGGACGGCCACCGCAGCCGCCTCTACACCAGCTGGAACGCGGGCCGCACGGTGCAGATCCAGGTGGCCGAGCCGAGCAGCCACCGCGATGAAATCAGCACCCGGTTTTTCTACAAGGCCGGCGGCCTTGGCGTGGTGCTGGCGATGCTGGCCGGATTGGCGATCTGGCTGTGCATCGACCGGGTTTTCCGGGTGCTGCAGGTGTCGGCCGACGAGGTCGGCGCGCGCACTCCCAACGATCTGGCGGACGTCCCGCTGGAGGGCGCGCCGAGCGAGGTGTTTCCGCTGCTACAGGCGATCAACCGCCTGTTTGGCCGGGTCCGGCAAACCATGGAGTACGAACAGCGCTTCACCGGCGACGCCGCGCACGAGTTGCGCACGCCGCTGGCGGCCATCAAGACCAATCTGCAGGTCATGCAACGGGCGCGCAGCGCGGCCGAGCGCGAGGAATTCATCGCCGGCCTGAACGCCAGCGTGGACCGCGCCAGCAGGCTGGTCGATCAATTGCTGACGCTGGCGCAGCTCGATCCGCAGGACAGCCACGGCGTGGCGCTGGAGCAAGCGGACCTGGCGACGCTGCTGGCCGAGGAGCGGCCTCATTGGCAGAGCCTGGCGGCCGGCCATCAATTGCAGGTGGACGTTGCGCGCGCCCCGTGCCGGATCGAACGGGAAAGCCTGCGCATGTTGTTGCGCAACCTGGTCGACAACGCGGTGCGCTACACGCCGGCGCCGGGGCGTATCGTGGTCAGCTGCGGCCAGGCCGGTGGGCACAGCTATCTGCGCGTGGCGGACTCGGGGCCGGGCATTCCGCCGGCGATGCGGGAGCGGGTCTTCGAACGGTTCTTCCGCCTGCCCGGCGCGAAGATGCCGGGCAGCGGACTGGGCCTGTCCATCGTCAGCCGGATCGCCGCCATGCACGGGGCCTCGGTCCGGCTCGACGACGGCGTGGACGGTGTCGGGCTGGCCGTCACGGTCAGCTTTCCCGCTTCGGCGGATCACGGCGGCGATAAGGAAATTGAGAATCGGCTCAATATCCGGGTATGAAAATTCATACTCCGGCACCGGCGCCCGGCCCCACCCATCTCAAAAAAACCTCATGTAATCAATGGCCTGGTTCAACAGCCCGGCGTGCCATTCCCATGGCATGGATAGTGCTATCTCTGTTGTGAAAAGTTTATTCGATGGCGGTGGTCCGCTTCGAATCGCTTTTTACTATAAATAAAACGGAGACAAAATGAACACAATTATTCCCGCACGAACGCGCAGGCCGGCTTCCTGACGCAAGCGCCGGCACCGCCAGGCCGGCGGCGCCGATCGCGCGCCACTCCATCGCTAACTTCACGGCTGACCGAGCCCGGACCTTGGTCCGGCGGGGATCGCTGCATCCTCGATTTCCCGGTCGCGTCGTGACAACCATCGTATAGTCTTATTGGATCGTTTATGAAAACATCATTAGTAGCTGGCCTCTTGATCGCCTCCGCAGCCGGTGCCGCCTCCGCGCAATCCGGCGTCACCGTCTACGGCATACTGGACGCGGGCATCACCCGCGAAACAGGGGGCGCCGAGGGCGCGGTCACCAAGCTGGCCAGCGGCGTGCAGTCAGGCAGCCGGCTGGGCTTCAAGGGACAGGAAGACCTGGGCAATGGCATGAACGCCCACTTCGTGCTGGAGAACGGGCTCGATCTCGACACCGGCAAGGCGCGCCAGAACGGCGCCCTGTTCGGCCGCCACGCCTATGTCGGCCTGACCACCAGCGCCGGCACCGTCAACCTGGGCCGTCAATGCAACCCGATCTTCATCGCGCTGGACGGCATCGACCCGTTTGAAACCGGCTTTACCGGCTCCGCCACCAATCTGATGAGCATCGGCACGGCGCGCACCAACAACACCGTCAGCTATGCAACGCCCAAGCTGAATGGACTATCGGCCACCGTGATGTATGGCTTCGGCGAACAGCCCGGCGACAGCACCCTGGGCCGCACCATCGCTTTCTCCATCGACTACGCCGCGGGCCCGTTGGTGGGAACCCTGGCCTATGACAGCCTGAAGGTCACTTCGTTCAACACGTTGAAAGAAGTCCTGCTGGGCGCCAGCTACAACTTCGGCCCCGCGACCGTGCACGCCGCGTTTGAAACCGAAAAGGACGACGTCGGCGGCGATTTCCGCGACTTCCTGCTGGGTGCCTCTGTGCCGTTCGGACAGGGCAAGCTGCTGGCCTCGTATGTGAAGAAGCAGGACCGTTCCTCGACCGAGCGGGGCGGAAGACAGTTCGCGGTGGGCTATACCTACGCGCTGTCCAAACGCACCAACCTCTACAGTTCATTCGGCACCATCCGCAACGAATCGGCCGCCACCAATGTGGTGGGCGACGCCTCCAGCGGCGGCAGCGCGCCGGCTGCCGGCAACGGATCGCGGGCACTGTCGGTCGGTATCCGCCATAAGTTCTAAGCCACAAAGCACCACCGGGGTTCGTTCCCTGTCGGGACCAGGCCCCATCCCAAACCACTTGTTTATTTTGGAGACACTATGTTCGTTCCTATTTCCTCCCGTCTGATGTCCGCGCTGTGCGCCATGGCGCTGCTGGCAGGGGCCGTTCCTGCGGTCCACGCCGCCGACGCCGCGCCATCGGCCCATGTGACCATCCTGGCCACCGGCGGCACCATCGCCGGCAGCGGCGCCACCACCACCACCACGGTCGGCTACACCGCCGCCACGGTTGGTGTCGACCGCCTGATCCAGGCCGTGCCGGAACTGGCCAAGGTCGCGCAAGTCAAGGGTGAGCAAGTATTCCAGATCGCCAGCGAAAACATGAGCAACGAACACTGGCTGGTGCTGGCCAAGCGCGTCAACACGCTGCTGGCGCAGCCGGACGTGGACGGCATCGTCATCACCCACGGCACCGACACGCTGGAAGAGACCGCCTTCTTCCTCGACATGGTGGTGAAGAGCAATAAGCCGGTGGTGCTGGTCGGCGCCATGCGTCCGGGCACCGCGCTGTCGGCCGACGGCCCGATCAACCTGTACAACGCGGTGCTGCTGGCGGCCAGCAAGGAAGCCATCGGCAAGGGCGTGCTGGTGGCGCTGAACGACCAGATCCAGGGTGCGCGCGACGTCACCAAGACCAACACCTCGACGCTGGACAGCTTCAAGACGCCGGAGCTGGGCATGCTGGGCTACATCCAGGGCAACAAGCCTTACTTCTACCATGTGTCGACCCGCAAGCACACGGTGGACACCGAGTTCGACATCAGCAAGCTCGACGCGCTGCCGCAGGTCGACATCGTCTACGGCTACGCCAACGTCGGCCCTGTCGCGCTGAACGCACTGGTGGCCGCCGGCGCCAAGGGCATCATCCACGCCGGCGTCGGCGACGGCAGCCTGGCGTCCAAGGTCGCGCCATCGTTGACCGCGGCCCGCAAGCAAGGCGTGCTGATCGTGCGCTCGGCCCGCGTCGGCCAGGGCATCGTGGCCCGCAACGGCGAGGCCAACGACGACGCGCTGGACTTCGTCGTGTCCGACACGCTGAACCCGCAAAAAGCGCGCATCCTGCTGATGCTGGCTCTGACCAAGACCAGCGACAGCAAGGAAATCCAGCGCATGTTCTACACCTACTAAGACTTGGGAAACGCCGGGGGGCCAGTCTGCCCGCCCCGCCGGCGCGTCTGTGCCGTGCTCTACTTGGCGAAGTTCTTTTCGAAAGCCTTACTCCGCTCCTGAGCCGTATTCTTCTCGCTCCGATCCAGCGCTAAGTAGCCCGCGATTAAGGCAAGCAAAACAATAATGGCGATGAGCGGCAGTTTTCGCATGATGACTTCCCCAAATTGAAATCGTTACTGCATTCAGTGCATTAACGATAATGCTGTGTTTTTCACCACACTACCACCAAATACAACTCACACAATTGGGCCGATCCATTATTTCGCTCGCTGCTCTGATGCAAGCTGAAGAGCAGTGGACAATGCCTGAAACGCAACACCGCAACCCCCACAACTTTGGCACAGTTAGTGTGCCAACGTGCGCGAATTAACGCATCACATTGCCGAGCAACGCGATAGTTAAATCATTGATATACATGAGGAATTTTGGTGCGGCTGGCGGGGATCGAACCCACGACCCTTGGCTTCGGAGGCCAATACTCTATCCACTGAGCTACAGCCGCGCTGGGGGAATTTCTGAGGTGTGCCGTAGGATACCGGTTTTATCGAGAGTCGTCCATGGAAAGTGTCGTTTTGAGCATCTTTGCGTTTCCATGCAGGCATTTTTGAGTCTATAATCGCCCGTTTGGTGAAGGTTTTGCAAGGCAGCTGGTTGATACATTTCTTCTCTCGCCACCCGGCTTCGAAATTAGTCTGTTAAGGAAATCATGAGCGACGCACACAACGAACACGAATCCCCCATCAGAACGCCTAAGCAGCTGGTTGCTGCCGTCGTCGGCTTCTTTGGTGTTGTAGTCATCGGTATCATCCTGCTGGTGCAGTACGTCACCACGGACAAGTTGACCGGCGCCGGCTCCAACAGCCAGACCGCCGAAGAAGTCGCGACCCGCATCGCGCCCGTTGCCGACACCGGCTTTACGCTGAAAGATGCCAACGCACCTAAGGTGCTGCAGACCGGCGAAGCCATCTACACCTCGACCTGCGCGGCCTGCCACGGCAGCGGCGCGGCAGGCGCTCCCAAGTTCGGCGATGCCGGCGCCTGGGGCCCACGTATCGCCCAAGGCTACGATACCGTGCTCAAGCACGCCATCGAAGGCCTGCGCGCCATGCCGGCCAAAGGCGGCAACCCTGATCTGGACAACGTGGAAGTGGCCCGTGCCGTGGTCTACATGGCCAACAAGGGCGGCGCCTCGTTCAAGGAACCTCAGGCACCAGCCCCTGCGGCCGCCGCGCCAGAGGCTTCGGCGCCAGCCAAGTAAGCGCCCGCCTTTCCTGAAGAACCGGCCCCAAGCGGCCGGTTTTTTTACGCCCCGACTATTTGCGGCCGGCGGCGATCTGGTATTTCTTCAGCTTGTCGTACAGGGTTTTGCGCGGCACCATCAGGTTGTCCGCCGCCAGCGCGACGTTGCCGTCCACCGCCGACAGCGCCTGCACGATCAGCTCCCGCTCGTGCTGGTCGACCTGCTGCGGCAGCGACAGCGTCCCGGCTTCGGCCTGCGCCACCACCGGCGGCGCGGCGGCGGCCACGCCCAGCACCAGCCGCTCTGCGAAATTGCGCAACTCGCGCACGTTGCCTGGCCACTCGGCCGCCTGCCATTGCGCCATCTGCTGCGCGCTCCACTGCGGCAGCGGGCGACGGTAGCGGGCGGCCGCGTCGGCGGTGAAGTGGGCCAGCAGCAGCGGAATGTCGTCGCGCCGGTCGCGCAGGCGCGGCAGCTCGATGCCGACCACGCTGAGCCGGTAGTACAGGTCTTCGCGGAACTGGCCCTGCGCGCTCAACTGTAATAGATCAAGTTTGGTGGCGGCGACGATGGTGCAGTCCAGCGCGACGGTGTCGTTGGCGCCCAATCGTTCCAGCCGCCGTTCCTGCAATACGCGCAGCAACTTGACCTGCAAGGCCATCGGCATGCTCTCGATCTCGTCGAGGAAGACGGTGCCGCCCTGCGCGTACTCCAGCTTGCCGATGCGGCGCTTTTGCGCGCCGGTGAAGGCGCCCGCCTCGTGGCCGAAGATTTCGCTCTCGAACACCGATTCCGGCAGCGCGCCGCAATTGATGGCGACGAAGTTGCCCTTGCGGCCGCTGGCGGCGTGCAGCAGGCGCGCCGCCACTTCCTTGCCGGTGCCGGTCTGGCCGTTGATCAGCACGTCCACGCCGGCCGGGGCGATGTTGCGGATCAGGACTTTCAACTGTTCGATGGCGGCCGAGCGGCCGACCAGGTCCGGCACGTCGGGATGCTGGGCGCGGTCGCTGCGCAGCTGGCGGTTTTCCAGCACCAGCCGGCGGCGTTCCTGCGCGCGGCGCACCGCGTCCAGCAGGCGCTCGGCCGCGAACGGTTTTTCGATGAAGTCGTAGGCGCCGCTGCGCATCGCGGCCACCGCCATCTCGACGTCGCCGTGGCCGGTGACGACGATGACCGGCAGTTCCGCATCCAGCGCGGCGGCCTGCGCCAGCAGCTCCAGGCCGGAGCGGCCCGGCAGCCGCACGTCGGTGACGATCACGCCGGGATAGTCGGCGCGCAGCAGCGCCAGCGCTTCCTCGGCGCTGGCACAGGCCTGCACGCTGAAGCCGCCCAGTTCCAGCGTCTGGCTGGTGGCCAGGCGCAGCGCGGCTTCGTCTTCGATCAGGATTGCCTGCACTTCAAGTCCCCTCGGTTTGCAGCGGCAGGCGCAGCTCGAAGCGCGCGCCGCCGCCAGGTTGATTATGCGCCGTCAGCTGGCCGTTCATGGCCTGCACGATGGACGACGAGATCGCCAGCCCCAAGCCCAGTCCCTTGCCGGACGGCTTGGTGGTGAAGAACGGTTCGAACAGGTGCGCCACCACCTGCTCGGGGATGCCGGCGCCGCTGTCGCTGATGCTGACCAGCGCGCAGGCGCCTTCGCGTTCCAGGCGGATGGCGACCTCGCGCCGCTCGGCCGTCTCGACCGCGTCGAGCGCGTTGCGCAGCAGGTTGATCAGCACTTGTTCGATACGCACGCTGTTGCCGGTGACGTTCAGGCCGTCGGTCACGGCGATGTCCAGCGCGACGGCGTGGCGGCGGAATTCGCTCTCGAGCAAAAACGCCGAGGCTCGCACCGAGGCCGCCAGGTCGACCACGGCCACCGTCTCGTCCTTGCGCGCGAAGCCCTTGAGCTGGCCGATGATGGCGCCCATGCGCGCGCTGGCCTCGCTGATGTGGCCGAGGTTGCCCTCGACCTGCGCGCCCTGCCCGCGCGCCAGGAACACGCGGGCGTTGTCGGCGAAGGCGCGGATCGCGGCCAGCGGCTGGTTCAGTTCGTGGGTGATGCCGGCCGCCATCTGGCCCAGCATCGCCAGCTTGCCCGCCTGGACCAGCTCGTTCTGCGTGGAGCGCAGCAGGTGTTCGGTCTCCTGCAACTTGGCGTACTTGCTTTCCAGGTGCTGGTTGGTGGTGCGCAGCTGCTGCGTGCGTTCGACGATCTTGTCGTCCAGCTCGGCGGCGGCCTGGCGCAGCGCGGCGGCCGAGGCCATGCGTTCCTCCATGCGGCGGCGGCGCTGGTGCAGCGCCCAGCTCGACGCGGCCGCGCAGGCGACCAGCAGCACCGCGGCCGCCGCCCACTGCATGCCGGCGCGCAGCACCCGCTGCTGCGAAGGGAACAGCATCAGCTGCCAGCCCAGCTGGCCGACTGGTTGCGTGACGAATAAATCGGAATGCCCTTTCAGCGGCGTGATCTTCTGGCCGGTGTATTGCTGGGTGTGCGCCAGGTGGCGCTCGGTGGCCGCGTCCAGCGCGTGCAGGCTGCGGTAGATCCAGTCCGGCCGATTGCTCAGGAAGATGACGCCGGAACTGTCGGCCAGCACGATGGCGTCGTCGCTGCTGCGCCAGGTGCGTTCGAAGTCGGCCAGGCTGATCTTCACCGCCACCACGCCGGCGACCGGGCCGCCTGCCGTGCCGTCGCGGTACACAGGCTGGGCGATGAAGTAGCCGGCCTCGTTGGTGCTGGTGCCGATGCCGTAGAAGCGCCCCGCCCTGCCCTGCAGCGCGGCGTCGAAATAGGGACGGTAGGAAAAATTCTTGCCGACGAAACCCAGCGGCTGGTCCCAGTTGCTGGCGCCTATGGTCAGGCCGTCGCGGTCCATCACGTAGATGGCGCCGACCTTGGCTTGTTGCTGGATGGTTTGCAGCGTGCTGTTGAGGCGGGTGATGGCCGGCGCATCGGACGGATGCGCCAGCGCTTCGATCAGGTCGGGCTGGAAGCCCAGCACGAACGGCAGGGTTTCGTATTTTTGCAGCAGCGACTGCAGGTCCGGCGCCATCAGTTGCAGTTGACGCTGGCCCTGCTGCCGCAGCTCCTCGCGCGCACGCCAGGTGCCGGCCATGTATGAACCGGCGATCAGGCCCAGCGCGCAGGCGAAGGTGACGACAAACAGCAGCAGGTTTTTTTGGGCGCGCATGGGCAGATTCTACTGCACCCGCTCAGTCCACCGCCGCCATCCGCATCTCGTCGTTGTGGTGGCGCTGCTGTTCCTCCATCACCAGCTGGCCCAGCTCGCGCTTGAGGGCGTTGAACTCGGCGGCGGACGGGTCGCGCAGGCGCGGCAGGTCCACCATCATGTCGCGCTTGACGGTGCCGGGGCGGTAGGTCATCACGACGATGCGGTCCGCCAGGTAGATCGCTTCCTCGATGCTGTGGGTGACGAAGATGATGGTCTTCTTCAGCTCGGCCCAGATGCGCAGCAGCTCGTCCTGCAGGTTGCGGCGCGTGAGCGCGTCCAGCGCGCCGAACGGTTCGTCCATCAGCATGATCGGCGAATCGAGCGCCAGCACGCGGGCGATGGCGACCCGCTGTCGCATGCCGCCGGACAGGTCTTTCGGGAAGCGGTGCTTGAAGTCGCCCAGCGACAGCATGCCCAGCAGCTGGTCGACCTTGGCCGCGATCTCGGCCTGCGGCATGCCCTTGATTTCCAGGCCGAAGGCGATGTTCTTTTCCACCGTCATCCAGGGGAACAGCGCGTACTCCTGGAACACCATGCCGCGTTCCGGGCCGGGGCCGGTGACCAGCTTGTTGTCGGCGGTGATGGTGCCGGACGACGGCAGCGAGAAGCCGGCGATGGCGTTGAGCAGCGTGGACTTGCCGCAGCCCGAGGGCCCCAGCAGGCAGACGAACTGGCCTTGCGGGATCTCCAGGTTGATGTCCTTGAGGGCGATCACTTCGCGGCTGTCGGTCTTGAAGACCTTGTTGACGGCCTTGACTTCGATATGGGTCATGTCAGTTCTCCAGGCCGCGGTGCCAGCGCAGCAAATGATTGTTCAGTTTGTTCATGCCGACGTCGATGATCAGGCCCAGCAGACCGATGCTGATCATGCCGGCGATGATTTTGTCGGACCAGAAGTATTCGCGCGCTTCGAGGATGCGGAAGCCCAGGCCGTTGTTCACGGCGATCATCTCGGACACGATGACCACGATGAAGGCGGTGCCGATGCCGATCCGCACGCCGGACAGGATGTAGGGCACGGCGGCCGGCAGCATCACGCGGACAAACATGGTGCGCTGGCTCACGCCCAGGTTGCGGGCGGCGCGGATGTAGATGCCGTCCACCTGGCGCACGCCGGCGATGGTGTTGACCAGCACCGGGAAGAAGGCGCCCAGCGCGATCAGGAACACGGCCGGCGCGTTGCCCAGGCCGAACCACAGGATGGCCAGCGGAATGTAGGCGATCGGCGGAATCGGCCGCAGCACCTGCATCAGCGGATTGAACCACGCGTACATGCGCTGGCTCGATCCCATCAGCAAGCCCAGCGGCAGCGCCAGGCCGGCGCCGATGGCGAAGCCGACGATCACGCGGTACATGCTGCTGAAGGTGTCGCCCAGCAGCTCGCCGGACAGCGCCCAGGCCAGCCACGATTGCGCGGCCGGATCGTAGGCGGTCAGCGGCAACAGGTATTCGATCCACTTGTGCACCACCGCGAACGGCGACGGCAGCACCTGCGGATTGACCCAGCCCAGCATAGCGCTGGCTTGCCACAGGGCGACGATAACGATGGGCACAACCGCGCCCGAGGCGGCTTGCCGCCAGTCTTGCTTGCTCATGGTGGGTCTCCGTGGTTATTGGATGTTGAGGCTTTTCTTGGCCGCTTCCAGCAGGTCGGTCTTGACCCAGTCCTTGGCCACAGGCGCGGCGCGCATCTTGCCGGTGCCGTGCTTGGCCATCACGTCGGTGGTGATCTGGATGTGCTCGGGGGTGATGTCGTAGCTGTACGGCGAATTGCTGATGGCGTCGTCGAAGTCGTCCTTAGTGATCTGGTTCTTGAAGATCACCTCGCGCACGTACTTCTCGGCCACCGGCTTGTTGTCGATGAACAGCTTGGTGGCCTGCACGAAGCAGGTCATGAACTTGGCGGCGGTGGCGCGGTGCTCCTTGTAGAACTTCTCGCTCATCACCATCGTACGCACCGGCGCGCCGATCGGCGTGTCGTACGGCTTCATCACTTCCACGCCGTAGCCCTTGTTGATGGCCTGCGAGGATTGCGGTTCGCTCTGCATGATGGCGTCGAGGTTCTTGCCCATCAGCGCCTGGTTCAGGTCGGCGAACGCCAGGAACACCAGCTGTACGTCCTTGCCCGGCTGGTCGGAGGCGGTCAGGCCGGCCTGGGCCAGTTCGGCGATCAGCAGCACCTCGTGGATGCCGCCGCGCGTGACGCCGACCTTCTTGCCCTTCAAATCCTTGATCGACTTGATGTTGCTGTCGGGACGGGCGACCAGGCGTGCGCCGCCCTTGGCGAAGCCGGCCACAACGTAAATCGGCGCGCCGTTGGCGCGGCCGGAGATGGCGGCCTCGGAGGCGGTGGCGCCGACGTCGAGCTCGCCGGCCAGGATGGCTTGCATCACGTCCGGGCCCTTGGCGAAGACGTGCTCCTCCACCTTGATGCCGCACTTGGGCGCGATTTCCTTGATGTACGAGACAGCGCCGTAGTGGGCGAACTTGAGGTTGCCGAGGCGGACCACCTCCTGCGCTTGCGCGCCCGAGGCGGCCGCCAGCGCGAGGGCCAGCGATAACAGACGGAACTTGGACATGCGTGTCTCCTTTGCGGTTGTAGTTACCGGGAGACATTGCAGCTTCCGTGCCAAGCACGGGCTGCGGTTCAAGTCATTGATTTCTAAGGGAACGAAGAGAAAACTAATCGCTTCATTTGCGAAAATCCGCAATCCGCATCAGGACTCGTGCGAAGTTTCGCCCAATTACTTTGAAAATTCTCTTCGTACCTAAATTCCTGTTGCGGATATTTCGTTTATTTCGTAAGATTCACTTACAGTGATTTTAACAATCCGGGAGAATATGATGTCAGGTGTTCTAGATCGTGAAATGATCCTAGACAATAAAGAAGATGTCGAGCTGGTAAAAGCGGCTCAACGTTGCATAGTGGGTGCGCTTGATCATTCCAATGCAGTTAATATCGCGATCATGGAGGATGGAGTTGAACGAGTCGACGATCTTCCACTGCTCAAGTTACCGCCTAAAGTACTCCGACTCTTTGCAGATATATTGGGCTCCCTGGCACAAGGTAAAGCTGTGGCTATCATGCCAAAGGAGCTGGACGTAACCACACAAGAAGCTGCCATGTTCTTGAATGTCTCGCGGCCATATCTTGTCCGTCTACTAGAAGAGGGCAAAATTCCCTTCCATAAGGTAGGAACACATCGCAGAATTCGGTTCGAGGACGTAGTTCAGTACAAAGAACGAAGGCAACAAATCTCTCTGGATGCGCTCCAGCAGCTGGCGGATCAGGCTCAGGAGCTCAATATGGGCTACTAATGGCTGGCTACTATCGATATACGGCTGTTCTTGATGCTTGCGTGCTATATCCGGCGCCGCTGCGCGATTTGCTTATCAGCTTGGCGGTTGAGGGCGTTTTTCGCGCACGCTGGACAACTACGATCCAGGAAGAATGGACGCGCAATCTATCCGCGAATCGCCCAGATCTACGCCCGGATGCGCTCAACCGCACTATCGCCACAATGAACGACGTAGTTGATGATTGTCTGATCGAAGATTTTGAGTACTTAATCGGGAAGCTAACCCTACCCGCCCCAAATGACAGACATGTCCTGGCCGCAGCCATCATTGGACACGCGGACGCTATCGTAACTTTTAACCTTAGAGATTTTCCGGAAGCCGATACTCGTCAACATGGCATCGAAATATTGCATCCTGACGATTTCATGGTCGCCCAATACGAACTCGATCCAATTCGCGTTCTAAAGACAATCAAGGCAGTCCGTGAACGGCTCAGATCCCCACCCAAAACTGCGCAAGAAATTATCGCGACCTATGAGTCTCAAGGGCTGGCACAAACATGCCAGATTCTACGAAAAGCCATCGAGCTTATTTGACATTTAGCTGCACAAGCCGAAGGCCTTGCGGTCGGCGAAGTAGCGGTAGGTGAAGGTACGCATCGGGTACTTGGTCAGCGCGATCTCGAAGGCGGGCGGGACCACGTCGAAGCGTTCGGGCAGCTTGTTCTTCACGCGCAGGCGCACGCGCCAGATAGTATCGTCGCTGGTGGCGCCGGCCACCAGCATGTCGGGCACCTTGGGGATCACGTCGACGATCTCGGGCCGCGAGTTGGTGGCGCGCTGGTAGAAGCTGACCAGTTCCGCCTTGGCCAGCAACGGCCCCTTGGGCGCGGTGACGAGGTAGTCGCGGGTGAGGAACATGGCGCGCTCGCCGCGCGGCACCAGGTAGACGAAGGTGAACTCGGCGCCGCCGTCCGGCAGCGTGACCGGCGGCGTGGTCGACACGCTGATCCCGCGCGGCAGCTGGTAGCGCGAGCCTTCCTGCCAGGTGGAACACTCCGGCGTCTTGGCCATGTAGACATCGACCGGCGTGAACGAATCGCCGCAAGCGGCCAGCAGGAAAAACAATGGCAGTGGCGCGATATGACGCAGGCGCATGGCAGGAACGGCTTTCAAGAATCGGAGGCACGTAGTCTACCTCATCGCAGCCGAAACTCCATCATGGCCGTCGATGTGAATTGTGATTCGCTAGTGTTGCGTTTCCCATTGCGTCATTGTCGCGCGCTTGAAATCCGCCGGCCACAAGGATACTGTGGATCGACTCAAGCGCGCGGAGGGCCGCGCCCAATCTGAAGGCACGCCATATGAAAAAGCACTTGCTTCCCGTGATAGGCGGATTGTTTCTTGCGGCATGGATGTCGGGCGCGGCGGCCGAAACCGGCGTGACCGCGGGGGAGATCAAGATCGGCATGGCCAACGCCCTGTCCGGCCCGACCGCAGGGCTGGGCCAAGGGATCAAGGCCGGCAGCGAAGCCTATTTCAAGAAGATCAACAACGCCGGCGGCGTCCACGGCCGCAAGATCAACCTGGCCAGCGAGGATGACGGCTACGATCCGCCGCGCACCGCCACCGCGACGGAAAAACTGATCAAGAAGGATGGCGTATTCGCCCTGTTCGGCTATGTGGGCACGCCCACCAGCAAGGCCGCGATCGGCATGGTCAACGACAACAGCATCCCGTTTTTCGCGCCCTTCACCGGCGCCGAATTCCTGCGGACGCCGCTCAACAAATACGTCTTCAACATCCGCGCCTCCTACTTTAACGAGATCGAGCTGCAGGTCGAGCGCCTGGTCACCGACGCCGGCATCACCAGGATCGGCCTGTTCTATCAGGAAGACACCTACGGCAAGGTCGGCAAGGAGGGGCTGCAGTTGTCGCTGCAAAAGCGCAAGATGAGCATCGCCGGCGAAGGCCACTATCTGCGCAACACCGAGGACGTCGACACCGGCCTGGCCGCGTTGCAGGCGGCCAAGCCGGAGGCGGTGCTGATGGTCGGCACCTACAAGGCGTGCGCCGAGTTCGTCAAGAAGGCCAACGCCGCCGGCTTCAAGCCCAAGTTCTTCAACCTGTCGTTCGTCGGCACCGCCAACTTCATCAAGGCGGCCGGCGACGCCGCCGAGGGCGTCTACATCACCCAGGTGGTCCCCTCGCCTTTCGACGACTCGATTCCCATCGTCAAACAGTACCACGCCGACATGAAGGCGGCCGGCATCAACGAGCTGGACTACACCTCGCTCGAAGGCTATATCGACGCCGCCACGCTGGTGGAAGGCTTGAAGAAGGCCGGCACCGACCTGACCCGCGCCAGCTTCCTCGCCGCGCTGGAGAGCATGAGCATCAACCTGGGCGGGCTGGACATCGCTTTCGGGCCGCACGACCATCAGGGCTTGAGCAAGGTCTATCTGACCAAGATACAAAAAGGCAAGCCGGTGCAGGTGAACAAGCTGTAAGCCCGCCGGGATAAAAAAAACCTCGCCGAGGCGAGGTTTTTTGTTTTACCACATGATCACGCGGTCTTTCGGTTCCAGGTACATCTTGTCGCCCGGCTTGACGTTGAAGGCGTCGTAGAAGCCCGGCTGGTTGCGCATCGGGCCGTTGGCGCGGAACTGGCCTGGCGAGTGCGGGTCGGTCTTGATCTGCACGATCTGCTGCGCTTCGCGCATCTTCATGCGCCACACCTGCGCAAAGCCCATGTAGAAGCGCTGGTCGCCGGTCAGGCCGTCGATCACCGGGGCTTCCTTGCCGCCCAGCGACAGTTTGTAGGCCTTGTACGCGATCGCCACGCCGCTGTTGTCGGCGATGTTCTCGCCCAGGGTCAGCTCGCCGTTGACGTGGTAGCCAGGCAGCGGGCTGAACTGGTTGTACTGCTCCACCAGCATCTTGGTCTTGGCCGCGAAGTTCTTGTGGTCCTGGGCGGTCCACCAGTCGCGCAGGTTGCCGTCGCCGTCGTACTGCGCACCCTGGTCGTCGAAGCCGTGGCTGATTTCGTGGCCGATCACGCCGCCGATGGCGCCGTAGTTGACCGCGTCGTCCGCGTCGGCATTGAAGAACGGCGCCTGCAGAATCGAGGCCGGGAACACGATCTCGTTCATTTCCGGGTTGTAGTAGGCGTTGACGGTTTGCGGCGTCATGCCCCACTCTTCGCGGTCGATCGGCTTGCCCAGCTTGGCCAGTTCCTTGTTGTACTCGAACTCGCGCGAACGCAGCACGTTGCCGACCAGGTCGTCCTTGGACACCACCAGCTTGCTGTAGTCGCGCCAGTGGTTCGGGTAGGCGATCTTGGTGGTGAACTTGGCCAGCTTGTCCTGCGCCTGCTTCTTGGTGACCGGGCTCATCCAGTCCAGCTGGTCGATGCTGGTCTTGTAGGCGGCCAGCAGGTTGTTCACCAGCGCCTGCATGCGCGCCTTGCGCTCGGCCGGGAAGTTCTGCTCGACGTAGATCTTGCCGACGGCTTCGCCCAGCGCGCCTTCGGTCACGGAGACGCCGCGCTTCCAGCGTGGGCGCTGTTCGGTCACGCCGCTCAGCACGGTGCCGTAGAAGGCGAAGTTCTCGTCGACGTAGGCCTTGCTCAGGTAAGGCGCGCCGGAACGCAGCAGGTGCCAGCGGAAGTAGGACTTCAGCGTGTCGAGCGGGGTCTTGGCCAGCAGCGCGGTCATGCCCTTCAGGTAGCTGGGCTGGCCGACGATCACGTACTTGACCTTGCCGGTCACGCCGGCGTCGGTCAGGTAGGCGTTCCAGTCGTAGCCCGGCGCGACCTTGCCCAGCTTGGCGATGTCGACCTTGTTGTAGGCCTTGACCGGGTCGCGCAGTTCGACCTTGGTCCACTGGATCTTGGCCAGCTCTTTTTCGAATTCCACGATGGCGTGGGCGGTGATGGCGCCATGGGCGTCGCCGGCCATGGTCAGCATCTTGGCGACGTGCAGCTCATACTTGGCCAGCGCGTCGGCCAATTTCTTGTCGTCCGCCTTCAGGTAGTAGTCGCGGTCCGGCAGGCCCAGGCCGTCCTGGCCCAGGTCGACCACGTATTTGGTCGAATCCTTGTTGTCCTGATGGATGCCGTAGCCGTACGGCGCGGTCACGCCGATCTTGTTCAGATGCGCGATCAGGGCCGGCAGCTGCTTCTTGTTGTTCACGGCGTCGATCTTGGCCAGTTCCGCGTTCAGCGGGGTCAGGCCCAGCTGTTCCAGCTTGGCTTCGTCCATGAAGCTGGCGTAGAAGTCGCCGATGCGCTGGGCTTCGGGGCCGCCGGCCTGGTTGGCGGCGGCGCCTTCGATGATGGCGCGCAGTTGCGGCTGGATGTCGTCGCGCAGCTTGGCGAAGCTGCCCCAACTGGCTTTGTCGGCCGGGATTTCAGTCGTGGCCAGCCATTTGCCGTTCATGTGGGTGAACAGGTCGTCCTGCGCGCGTACCGCTGGATCGATGTACTCCACCGCGATGCCGGAGACCGGCTTGGCGTTTGCTACTTGGGCACTGGCCGGGGCTACACTTGTGGTGTTGTCGGCGGCACCCGCCAGGCCTGCGATCAGGCTCAGGGTCAATGCACTTACGAGATGACGTTTCACGAAATTATCCTCTTGATTGAATAAAGGCCAATCCACGGTGTTTGGCCCTGTTGCGCTTTATATCACAGTGCCGCAATGGCATAAAGGCCTACCACATGATCACCCTGTGTTTTGGCGCCAGATACATTTTATCGCCGGGTTTTACGCCAAAAGCGTTGTAAAAACCCGGCTGATTGCGCACTGTGCCGTTGGCGCGGAACTGGTCCGGCGAGTGCGGATCGGATTTGAGGTAAACGATTTGCTGGGCGTCGCGGATCTTGCTGCGCCACACCTGGCCGAAGCCCATGTAGAAGCGCTGCTCGCCGCTCAGGCCATCGATCACCGGCGACGGCTGGCCGTTCAGCGAGATCAGGTAGGCCTTGAGCGCGATCGCCGCGCCGGAGTTGTCGGCGATGTTCTCGCCCAGCGTCAGCTCGCCGTTGACGCGGTAGCCCTTGAGCGGGCTGAAGGCGCTGTACTGCTTGACCAGCATCTTGCTCTTGGCCGCGAAGTGCTTGTGGTCGGCCTTGGTCCACCAGTCGCGCAGATTGCCGTCGCCGTCGTATTGCGCGCCCTGGTCGTCGAAGCCGTGGCTGATCTCGTGGCCGATCACCGCGCCGATGGCGCCGTAGTTGACCGCGTCGTCGGCGTCGGCGTTGAAGAACGGCGGCTGCAGGATGGCGGCCGGGAACACGATCTCGTTGAGCTCGGGGTTGTAGTAGGCGTTGATGGTCTGCGGCGTCATGCCCCATTCGTCGCGGTCGACCGGCTTGCCGAGCTTGTTCACCTCCTTGTTGTAGTCGAACTCGCGCGAGCGCTGGACATTGCCCACCAGGTCATCCTTGACCACCACCAGCTGCGAGTAGTCGCGCCACTTGTTCGGATAGCCGACCTTGACCATGAACTTGGCCAGCTTGGCCTGCGCCTGCTCCTTGGTGGCCGGGCCCATCCAGTCGAGCGTGTCGATGCTCTGCTTGAAGGCCGCCAGCAGGTTGTGCACCAGCGCCTCCATGCGGGCCTTGCGCTCGGCCGGGAAGTGCTGCTCGACGTACAGCTTGCCCAGGCTCTCGCCCAGCGCGCCGTCGGTGGCGTTGACCGCGCGCTTCCAGCGCGGCTCCTGTTCCTTGATGTCGCCCAGCACGGTGCCGTAGAAGGCGAAGTTCTCCAGCGCGAACTCCTTGGCCAGGTAGGGCGCGCTGGCGTGGATCACCTGCCAACGGAAATACGCCTGCCAGGTGGCCAGCGGGGTCTGGTCGAGCAGCTTGTTGAAGCCGGTGATGAAGCTGGGCTGGCTGACGATCACGTAATCGACCTTGTCGGCGATGCCGGTGTCGTTGAGCCAGGTGGTCCAGTCGTAGCCCGGCGCCAGCTTGGACAGCCTGGCCAGCGGCACCTTGTTGTAGGCCTTGACCGGATCGCGCAGCTCGACCCTGGTCCACTGGATCCTGGCCAACTCGGTCTCCAGCGCCACGATGGCCCTGGCGTCGGCCACCGGGTTGGCGTTGCCGGCCAGGGTCAGCATTTTGGTCACGTGCCGCTGGTACTTGGCCAGCGTGTCGGCCATCTTCTTGTCCGACTTTTTCAGGTAGTAGTCGCGGTCGGGCAGGCTCAGGCCGTCCTGCACGATGTCGGCCACGTATTTGGTCGAATCCTTGTTGTCCTGGTGGATGGCGAAGCCGTAGGGCGCGGTCACGCCGTAGCGGTTGAAGTGCGCGATCAGGGCCGGGATGTCCTTCTTGTCCTTGAGCGCGGCCACGCGGTCCAGGTCGGCGCGCAGCGGCGTCAGGCCCAGCTGTTCGAGCTTGGCCTCGTCCATATAGCTGGCGAAGAAATCGCCGATGCGCTGGGCATCCGAGCCGGGGGTCTTGTCCGGATCGGCGGCGGCCGCCTCGATGAGGGCGCGCAGCTGCGGCTTGGTGTCGTCGTCGAGCTTTTCAAACGCCCCCCAGCTCGACTTGTCGGCCGGGATGTCCGTCTTGGCCAGCCACTTGCCGTTCAGGTTGAGGAAGAAATCGTCCTGCGGGCGGACCGCCGCGTCGATCCCGTCCAGCTCGACGCCCGAACTTTTTTGCTGCGCCTGGACGCCGGCCGAAGCCAGCAGCGCCAGCATCAGCGCGCTTAACAGATGTGCCTTCAAGACTCTCTCCTGTAAGGGGGGGGTCAAGTCTGACATTCGGACACGAGCTCTGCTGTAGACGGCGTCTACAGCAGAGCTCGTGTCCGAATGTCAGACTTGACCCCAAGTTGTGCAACGATAACAAAAAGACCACACGCAGTGGCCTTTTTGTGTTTTTTTGGGGCAGTTAAGCGCTTACCAGATGATCACGCGCTGTTCCGGCGCAACATACATCTGGTCGCCCGGCTTGACGCCGAACGCTTCGTAGAAGCCCGGCTGGTTGACCATGGTGCCGTTGGCGCGGAACTGGCCCGGCGAGTGCGGGTCGGTCTTGATCAGCATGATCTGCTGCTCGTCACGCGTCTTGCTGCGCCATACCTGCGCAAAGCCCATGTAGAAACGCTGGTCGCCCGTCAGGCCGTCGATCACCGGCGCTTCCTTGCCGCCCAGCGACAATTTATAAGCCTTGTACGCGATCGCCACGCCGCTGTTGTCGGCGATGTTCTCGCCCAGCGTCAGCGCGCCGTTGACGTGGTAGCCCTTGATCGGGCTGTAGCCGTCGTATTGCTTGACCAGCGCGTCGGCCTTGGCCTTGAAGTTGGCGCGGTCTTCCTTGGTCCACCAGTCGCGCAGGTTGCCGTCGCCGTCGGACTGGCTGCCCTTGTCGTCGAAACCGTGGCTGATCTCGTGCCCGATCACCGCGCCGATGGCGCCGTAGTTGACGGCGTCGTCGGCCTTGGCGTCGAAGAACGGCGGCTGCAGGATGGCGGCCGGGAACACGATCTCGTTCATCGTCGAGTTGTAATACGCGTTGATGGTCTGCGGCGTCATGCCCCACTCTTCGCGGTCGATCGGCTTGCCCAGCTTGTTGATCATGCGCTGGTGGCCGAACACCGAGGCGCGCATGGCGTTGCCCACCAGGTCGCCCTTGACGATGGCCAGCGACGAGTAGTCGCGCCATTTGTTCGGGTAGCCGATCTTGGGCGTGAACTTGGCCAGCTTGGCTTGCGCCTGCTGCTTGGTTTCCGGGCTCATCCAGTCCAGCGTGTCGATGCTGCTCTTGTATGCGGCCAGCAGGTTCTTGACCAGCTCTTCCATGCGCGCCTTGCGCTCGGGCGGGAAGTACTGGCCCACGTACAGCTTGCCCAGCACTTCGCCCAGGCTGTTCTCCACCAGGCCCACCGCCGACTTCCAGCGCGGCGGCTTGACGGCCACGCCGGTCAGCACGGTGCTGTAGAAATCGAAGTTGGCGTCGGCGAAGTCCTTCGACAGATACGGCGAGGCGCGGCGCAGCAGCTGCCATTCGAAGTAGGATTTCCAGGTCGCCAGGTCGGTCTTGTCCAGCACGGCGTTGAAGCCGCCCAGGTAGCTCGGCTGGTTGACGATGACGTAGTCGACCTTGTTGGCCACGCCGGCCGCCGCCAGCGCGTGCTGCCAGTCGTAGCCTGGGGCCAGTTCGGCCAGCTTGGCGATCGGCACCTTGTTGTAGCGCTTGACCGGGTCGCGGTTCTCGACCTTGCTCCATTGCGCCTCGGCCAGCGCGGTCTCCAGCGCGACCACGGCCTTGGCGCTGGCGGCGGCGTGCTTGTCGCCGCCCAGCGCCAGGATCCTGGCCACGTGCGCCTCGTATTTGACCAGCGTGTCGGCCAGCTTGGCGTCGTCCTTCTTCAGGTAGTAGTCGCGGTCCGGCAGGCCCAGGCCGCTTTGCGAGATGCCGACCGCGTAGCGGGTCGATTCGCGCGCGTCCTGGCTCACGTACACGCCGTACGGCGTGCTGACGCCGATCTCGCCCAGGTGGGCGATCAGCATCGGGAAGGCCTTCTTGTCCTTGATGGCGCGGATGCGGTTGAGCTCGCCTGCCAGCGGCTTCACGCCCAGCGACTCCAGCTTTTTCTCGTCCATGAAGCTGGCGTACAGGTCGCCGATCTTCTGGGCGTCGGTGCCGGCCTTGCGCGTCTTGTCGGCCTCGGCCGCTTCGATGATGGCGCGCAGCTGCGGCAGCACGTCGTCGCGCAGCTTGGCGAAGGTGCCCCAGCTGGACTTGTCTTCCGGGATCTGCGCGGTCTTCAGCCAGCCGCCGTTCAGGTAACGGTAGAAGTCGTCCTGCGGACGCACGCCGGCGTCGATGTATTGGGTGTCGATGCCGGACACCGGGGCGGTGTCGGCGGCGCCGGCGAAGGCGGTCATCAGGCTCAGGGTCAGCGCGCTCAGCACATATCGTTTCACTGCGTTTCCTTCTTGGTCAGAATTTCATTTCGTATTTGACGCTCCAGACGACGTACGTCTGGTTGGTCGTGTTGGCCAATTGTGCCAGGCCGTTGGCGGTGACGATATTACTACCGAGCGCGTCCTCCGCCATCAGATTATTGGCTGAAATGCGGATTTGATGGTGTGAGCTGTATTTCCACAGCGCGTAGGCGTCGAACGAGCGCTTGCGGCTGGTGGTCACGACCTGCTCGGCGCTGCTCTGGATGATGGTGGCCGGCGTCCAGTTCAGGCTGGCGCCCAGGGTCAGCGGCACCGGTTTCAGGCGCCAGTCCAGGCCGGCGTTGGCGGTCTGCTTCGGTTGCGCGTCGAGCCGGTTGTTGGGGCCGGGGATGCCGTCCACGCTGGACCAGAAGCGGCTGTAGTTGGAACGCAAATCGATCGCCGGGCCGCCCGCGACCAGCTCCTGCAGCTGCAGCTTGGCCTCCAGCTCAATGCCCTTGGTGCGCGCGTGGCCGATGTTGGCCGGGGTCGACACCCAGCGCGGGCCGGTCGGCGTGTTTTGCAGGGTCAGCTCGCGGCGGATCAGGTCCTTGATGTCGCGCACGAAGCCGCCTGCCGTGACGATGCCGCTGCGGCCCAGGTAGTGCTCGTACGCGAAGTCGAGCCCGGTCGCCAGCTCGGGCTTCAGGTCGGGGTTGCCGGTGCGGTCGGGCCGGGTGGCGCTGTTCAGCCGCGACAGCGACGGCAAGGCGATCAAATCCTGGATGTTGGCGGCCTTGTAGCTCTTGGTCAGGCTGGCGCGGATCTGGTCCTTGTCGTGGCCGGGAATGCGGTAGACCCCGTGCAGCAACGGGCTCAGCACGCTGCTGGTGTTGACGATGTCCTGGCCGGCGCGCGTGCTGGTGGTGCGGATGCCTTCCCAGCGCAGGCCGGCGTAGCCCGACCATTGCTTGCTGATGTCCCACTCGTCCTGCGCGAACACGGCCAGGCGGCGGGTGTCGGCGCTCAGGTTGTCGCCGGAGTCGCCGAACTGCGTGACGCCGTTCTTGTCCAGCGAGGTCTTGGTCTCGACACGGTGGCCCAGCTCGATATCCCAGCCGGCCGCCAGCGCGTGTTCCTTGCCGATCGGCGTGGTGTACTTGCCGCCGGTGCTGGCGCTGCGGTCGCGCACGGTGGCGTCGTCGCTGTAGCGTTGCAGCAGGTTGCCGGCGTTGTCGTACTGGTAGCGCAGCGAATCGCTGTCGCTGTGGCCGGCACCGAAGCCGAACTTGACGTCCAGCTTGGACGCGCCCGCCAGCTTGTGCACCCAGTTGCCGAAGCCGCGCAGGAAGGTCGACTCCGCATGGCTGCCGGTCAGCGCCAGGTTGTATTCGGGCGGCTGTTGCAGGGCCGGCGGCACCAGGCCGAAGTTCTGCGCCAGGTCGCTGCGCGCGTCGCTGTCGCTGCGGTTGACCATCAGGAAGGGCTGGAAGTTCAGCGTGTCGCCGTTGTCGAACTTGTACGACAGGCGCGGCGTCAGGTGCAGGCCGCGCGAGGTGCGTTTGGTCTGGTCGAGCACGTTCTGGTCCTTGAGCACCACGCCGTCGTCGCGCGTGTCGCGGTTGTAGGTTTCGGCCTGGTCGTGCTGGCGGTTCTCGAAGACCGAGCCGGTCAGCAGCCAGGTCAGGCTGCCCGTCTTGCCCGGCACCGTCAGCGAGACGTTGGGCGCGTGGCGGCCCTGCTCGATGGAGTCGGTGAGCTTGAGCTGCTTGTCCTTCTGCTGGTAGCCGTCGCGCAGGATGATGTTGATGGTGCCGGCGATGGCGCGCGTGCTGTGCTCGGCGACCGGGCCGCGCATCACCTCGACGCGCTCGACCTGGTCGGGCGACAGCGATTCCATCGAGAAGCCGGCCGGCGGCCGTTCGCCGTTCAGCAGCACCTGCGTGTAGCCGCTGCCCATGCCGCGCATGCGGACGTCGCCGCCGCGGCCGGGGCGGCCGCCGATGGTCACGCCGGGCAGGCGCTTGAGCACGTCGCCGAGGTTGCTGTCGCCGTTACGGTCGAGCTCCTCCCGGCCGTAGACCTGCTTGCCGGCCACCGAGTTGCGGCGCTCGTCCATGTCGCTGGCGCGGCCGCCGCTGATCGTGACCTGCGGCACCGGCTTGCCGTCCGGTCCCAGCGCCGGCTTGGCGGGCGCGGCGTCGGTTTGTGCGTGGACTTCGGAGGCGCCCAACAGGGCCAGGCAGGCGAGGGAGATCAGTTTGCTCATAGGCTGCACATTCTACCGGCAGCCCCGCTTGCCAAATGGGCCATAGCCCGATTTTTACTTTACGATACACACCGGCGCGTACCGCTCAACCGCCGCCGCCCGGCAGGCTGATGCTGGCGCCGCCGGGCCCGCCGACGCTGCCGCCCATGCCGCCCTTGCGGCCGCCGCGATGCTGCTCGCCGCCTTCCTGCTTGTGCGGCATGGCGCCGTTGTGGGCGCCCGAGTCCGGCACGCGCTGCAGCTGCTCGGCCACCAGTTGCACCACCGCCTGGCGCTGCGTTTCATTCAAGGCATCGTTGACGGTCAGCCACCATTCGCGCAGCAGCTTTTCCTCCAGCGCGCTGGCGGTGGTTTCCTCGTCGACCGCCTTGGCCAGGTCGCGCAGCTCGACGTTGGCGCCCTGCGCGCCGGCCAGCGTGGCCGCCTGCAGGCGCTCGCGGCGGGCCTGGCGCTCGCGCAGCAGGTTGCGGGTCTTGGTTTCGGTCTGCTGCCACAGGATCTGCTGGTTGGCGTTGAGGTTGAGCGATTTTTTCAGCTCGGCCGCCATCGGCAGCATGTCCTCGGCGCGGATGTCCATGACGGGCAGCGCGCGGGCCGGCAGCAGGGCGGCGCTCAGCGCCAGCGCGACGGCCAGGCGCTGCAACGTGGAAGAGAAGTTAAGACGCATGTCGGCTCCATGGATAAAAAAAAGCCTGCGCTTGGGGCGCAGGCGAAAACCACTTCAGGGTAGAGAGAATTACGAGTTCAGTTTAGGTCGCGCCTCCCGCCGTTACAGGACTTCTTACAATTGCTTACGGTCGTGAGCGTGAAGGATACACTGCGTACAAAACAGCAAAATTGACGTACCGCCAAGCGGGCGCTGGTGTGCTTCAAATGTCAACGCCGGGCGTTGTAAATTCTCGTAAAGGTATAAATCATTTCGCGACGGCCACCATGTTTGCCGAGAATCAGGTTTATACTCGACTCAAGCGCGTTGAGGCGGGATGGCCCGTCGGCGACGGCTGTCGGCAACAGCTTCGATAGGTGAAACATGGGCAAGAAATTAAAGAATTCTGGACTGGTCGGGCTGGGCGTGGTGGCCGGCATCGCGATCTCGCTGCAGTTTTCCGCCATGGCGCAAAAGCCGGTGGACCCGCCACTGCCGCTGGAGGAGCTGCGCCAGCTGGCCGACGTGTTCGGCCTGATCAAATCCGACTACGTCGAAAAGGTCGAGGACAAGAAGCTGCTGACCGAAGCCATCTCCGGCATGGTCGCCTCGCTGGACCCGCACTCCGCCTACCTGGACAAGAAAGCCTACGCCGAACTGCGTGAAGGTTCGCAGGGCAAGTTCGTCGGCCTGGGCATCGAGATCGGCCAGAGCGAGGACGGCTACATCAAGATCGTCGCGCCGATCGAGGACTCGCCGGCCTGGCGCGCCGGCATCAAGGCGGGCGACCTGATCTCGCGCCTGGACAGCACCCCGGTCAAGGGCCTGAGCCTGGACGAGTCGGTCAAGAAGATGCGCGGCGAGCCGCACACCAAGGTCAGCATGACGATCCTGCGCAAGGGCGAGGCCGAGCCGCTGGTGTTCAACATCACGCGCGAGGAAATCCACCAGAAGAGCGTCAAGGGCAAAATGGTCGAGCCCGGCTATGCATGGCTGCGCATCTCGCAGTTCCAGGAGCCGACCGTGGACGACCTGGCCGCCAAGATTGTCGAACTGTACAAACAGGACCCGAACATCAAGGGCCTGGTGCTGGACCTGCGCAACGACCCGGGCGGCGTGCTGCAGGGCGCGATCGGCGTGGCGGCGGCCTTCCTGCCCAAGGACGCGGCCATCGTCTCGACCAACGGCCAGCTGCCGGACTCCAAGCAGATCTTCTACGGCCGCCCCGAATACTACGCGCTGCGCAACGACGGCGACGCGCTGTCCAAGCTGCCGGCCGCGGTCAAGCAGGTGCCGATGGTGGTGCTGGTCAACACCGGTTCGGCCTCGGCGTCGGAAATCGTCGCCGGCGCGCTGCAGGACTACAAGCGGGCCGACATCGTCGGCACCCAGACCTTCGGCAAGGGTTCGGTGCAGACCATCCGCCAGCTGACCGCCGACACCGCCGTCAAGCTGACCACGGCGCGCTACTACACACCGAACGGCCGCTCGATCCAGGCCAAGGGCATCGTGCCCGACCTGGCGGTGGACGAGAACGCCGACGGCGACGGCCTGAACGCGCTGCGCACCCGCGAGGCCGACCTCGACAAGCACCTGAGCAACGACCGCGACCAGGAAATCGCCAAGAGCAAGCGCGACGAGCTGGAAGAACAGCTGCGCATCGTGGCGCTGGAGAAGAAGCGCAAGCCGCTGGAATACGGAAGCGCCGACGATTTCCAGCTGGCGCAGGCGCTCAACCACCTGAAGGGCCTGCCGGTGCAGCTGGCCAAGCCCGAGACCGCCGTGGTGCAGGCCGACGTCGGGGTCAAGAAAGATCTGACCATCAAGAAGGACCTGGCCAAGAAATAAGCGGTTTCGATCACCAAATTCAGCGGCGCCTCAAGGGCGCCGCTTTTATTTTCGCCTAACGTGCAGTCATTGTGTAGAATTTGCGTCATTACTGGCGCACGCCATTGCTTAATTTGAAAGTTTAAACATGAAACAAGCGGTCATCAGCGGTACCGGTCTCTTTACGCCAGCCCAGTCGATCTCCAACGAAGAGCTGGTGGAATGCTTCAACGCCTACGCCGAACAGTTCAACGCCGACAACGCCGCCGCCATCGCGGACGGCACCGTCACGGCGCTGGAAATGTCCAGCGTGGCCTTCATTGAAAAGGCGTCCGGCATCAAGTCGCGCTATGTGATGGAGAAGAGCGGCATCCTGGACCCGACCCGCATGGTGTCGCGCATCCCCGAGCGCGCGGACGAGGAACTGTCGCTGCAGGCGGAAATCTGCGTGGCGGCGGCGCGCCAGGCGCTGGACCGCGCCGGCCGCGTGGCGGCCGATATCGACATGGTGCTGGTGGCCTGCTCCAATATGCAGCGCGGCTATCCGGCGATGGCGGTCGAGGTGCAGGGCGCGCTGGGCATCGAGGGCTACGGCTTCGACATGAACGTGGCCTGCTCGTCGGCCACCTTCGGCATCCAGCAGGCGGTGGCGGCGGTGCAGAGCGGCCAAGCGCGCGCGGTGCTGGTGCTCAATCCTGAAATCACCAGCGGCCACCTGAACTGGCGCGACCGCGACAGCCACTTCATCTTCGGCGACGCCTGCACGGCGATGGTGATCGAAGCGGCCGACACGGCCAAGGGCGCGCACCGCTGGGAGATCGTCGAGACCAAGCTCAAGACCAGCTTCTCGAACAACATCCGCAACAACTTCGGCTTCCTGAACCGCTTCGACGAATCGGGCATCGGCCAGCCGGACAAGCTGTTCCGCCAGCAGGGCCGCAAGGTGTTCAAGGACGTGTGCCCGATGGCCGCCGAGATGATCAAGACCACCATCGCCAGCGCCGGCCTGGAAGTGCCGCAGGTGAGCCGCTACTGGCTGCACCAGGCCAACCTGAACATGAACCTGCTGATCAGCCGCATGGTGCTGGGCCGCGACGCCGAGCCGGGCGAGGCGCCGGTGATTTTGGACACCTACGCCAACACCTCGTCGGCCGGTTCGGTAATCGCCTTCCACAAGCACTCCGACGACATGGCGCCCGGCCAGCTGGGCGTGATCTGCTCCTTCGGCGCCGGCTACTCGATCGGCTGCGTGGTGGTGCGCCGGATCTAAGCGGCGACGACGCAGTCGTCCAGTTCCCGCTCGACGGCCGCGAATGCGGCCGTTGTCGTTTCCGGGCCTGCGGCGGTGGCCTGCACGGACAGGAAGCTCAGGTTCTTCAAGCCTATCGTCGGCAGCAGCGCGCGCAGGTAAGGTTCGAGGAAGTCGGGCTGGCGGGCGCGCTCGCCGGTGCGGTAGCCGCCGGAGCTGACGGCGATGTACACGGGACGATCCGCCAGCGTGCCGACCTTGCCCTCCGGCGTGACGTTGAAGGTGACGCCGATCCGCACCACATGGTCCAGCCAGGCCTTCAGCACCGACGGCACCGTGAAGTTGTGCATCGGCGTGGCGATAACCACATAATCGGCATCGCGCAATTCGGCGATCAGCCGGTCCGACAATGCCAGCGACGACGCGGCGCGCCCATTGGCCGGCTTCGCGCCGCCGCCCAGCGCCGTCGCATAGTCGCCGTCGATATGCGGCAGCGGCTCGGCGCACAGGTCGCGTGTGACGATCTGCGCGGCGGGATGCTGCGTCAGCAGGCGGTCCATCACGCGCTGGGACAGCCGGTAGCTCACCGATTGCGGTCCGCGCGGGCTGCAGGTGATGTGCAGGATCTTCATGCGGCACCCGCTTTCAGGAATTTGCCGAAGCGCAGCGCGCCGGTCAGCAGACCCTCGCGGAAGTAGAAGCGCTGCGCCAGCGCGTTGGCCATGCCGGTGTCGAGCACCAGTTTGACGCACTCCGCGCGGTCGCCGTAGGCCGTCAAGCGCTCCAGCAGCCGCGCGCCCCAGCGCCGTCCGCGCGTCTTCTCGCCGGCCACCAGATCGTCGACATACAGGAAGCGGCCGTACACCAGGTTCTCCTGCAGGCGATAGCCGGCCAGCGCCACCACTTCGCCCTCGTCCCAGGCCGCCAGGATGCGGTAGCCATGCTCGCTCATGCGCGTGACGCGCGCGACGAATTCGTCCTCGGTCTCCAGGTGCGGGCGCAGTTGCTTCATCACCGGATAGCAAGCGCGCAGCTGCTCCGCCGTTTCCACATCCTTCAGTTGGTCGTCCATGATAGCTCCTTTTAAAACACCATCTTATGGCGGCAATGGCATAATCCACAGAGCCATAAAACGACATATCGACTAGGCCATGAAAACCAAACCAGATTTCCTCCTGCTCGACGGTGCCGCCGCCGAACCGCTCTACCGGCAGATCTACACCCGCTTCCGCGGCGCCATCGCCGACGGCCTGCTGCTGCCGGACGCCCGCATCCCGTCGGCGCGCGCGCTGGCGCTGGAGCTGGGCCTGGCGCGCGGAACGGTGGAAGCGGCCTACTCGCTGCTGGTGGCGGAAGGCTATGTGGAGACACGCGGCCAGGCCGGCACGGTGGTCACGCCGGCGCTGGCGCGCCACGCGGCGACGGCGGCAACGACGGCATCATCGCCGGCAGCGCCGACGGCCCGCGCCCGGCCGGCGTCCGCCGCCGGCGCGTCTTCCGCGTCGGCGCTGGCCTCGCTGAACCGCCCCTTTCAAATGGGGCTGCCAGCACTGGACGCCTTCCCGCGCAAGGTGTGGGCGCGGCTGGCGGCGCGCGCGATCCGCGCCACGCAGCCGGACGACATGGTTTGCCCGCCCTACAGAGGCCAGCCGGCGCTGCGCGCGGCCATCGCCACGTACCTGAACCTTTCGCGCGGCATTGTGTGCTCGCCTTCGCAGGTGTTCATCACCTCCGGCTACCGCAACACGCTGGAGCTGATCACGCGCGCCCTGCTGCAACCGGGCGACGGCGTGTGGGTTGAGGATCCCGGCTTCCCGGCCACCACCGAACTGCTCAAGCACGCCGGCATGAAGCTGGCCCCGGTGGCGGTCGACGCGGAAGGCCTGGTGGTGTCGCACGGCGTGGCCACGGCGCCGCGCGCCAGGGCCGCCGTGGTCACGCCGGCGCACCAATGCCCGCTGTGCGTATCACTGTCGCTGCCGCGCCGCCTGGCGCTGCTGGACTGGGCGGCACAAGCCGACGCCTGGATCGTCGAAGACGACTACGACGGCGAATACCGCTACGCCAGCCGCCCGCTGCCCGCGCTGCAAAGCCTGGACCGCGACGGCCGCGTGCTGTACGCCGGCACCTTCAGCAAGGTGCTGTTCCCGGCGGTGCGGCTGGCCTACCTGGTGGTGCCGCCGGCGCAGGTGCCCCGCTTCGAGCAGGTCAGCCAGACCTTCGGCAGCGGAGGACCGATCCTGACGCAGACCATCGTCAGCGACTTCATGAACGAGGGCCACTTCGCCCGCCACATCCAGCGCATGCGCCGCCTGTACGCCGAGCGCCGACAGATCGCCGCGCAAGGTCTGGATGCGGTGCTGGGCAAGCACCTGCGCATCGATCCGCAGCCGGGCGGCATGCACCTGATCCTGCGCATGAAGGGCCGCCACACCGACCGCGCCCTGGCCGAGCGCATGCGGCAGGACGGCATGGCGGCGCTGGCGCTGTCCGAGCGCACGGTGCTGCCGCACGCGGCGTCGGCGTTGCTGCTGGGCTTCACCAACATCGACACGCCGCAACGGGCGCGCGAACTGGGCAAGCAGATACTCAGGCTGCTATGAACATGGCCTAGTCGGATAGCCTATTCTTGGCTCTTCTCGACTGGTCCATGCGCCGGCAGAATAGCGCCATTCGCAACCAGTCAAGGAACAGCCATGGGCAAGCGCCTCGAAGTATTCAAGCACGCACCTGAAGCCTACAAGGGCTTCACCGCCGTCAAACACTACGTGCAAACCTGCGGCCTGCCGGCCGAACTGGTGGAGCTGGTCTACCTGCGCGTATCGCAGATCAACAACTGCGCCTTCTGCATCGACATGCACACGCGCGACCTGCTGAACCAGGGCGTCAGGATCGACAAGGTGGCGCTGGTTCAGGTGTGGGAGGAAGCGGCGGCGCTGTTCAGCGACAAGGAGCGCGCAGCGCTGGCCTGGGCCGAAAGCGTGACCCGCGTCGCCCAGACCAATGTGCCGGACAGCGACTATCAAAAGGCGATCGCGGTCCTCAGCGAGAAGGAACTGGCCGACGTCACAGTGGCAGTATCGCTGATGAACGCCTTCAACCGCTTCGGCGTCGCCATGCGGATGACGCCTGCGGCACTGGTCATGTAATCGCCACGGGCATGATTGTGCTACGCTAGGGTTCATCCACCCTGGCAGGAGCCCCGCACGCATGCCCCACAATATCAGCCTGATCACCACCATCGCGGCCGCACTGGGCTTCGGCCTTTTGTTCGGCTACCTCGCAACGCGCCTCAAGCTGCCGGCGCTGGTGGGCTATCTGGCTGCGGGCATCATCATCGGCCCCGCCACGCCGGGCTTCGTGGCAGATACCGCGCTGGCCGGGCAGCTGGCCGAAATCGGCGTGATGCTGATGATGTTCGGCGTCGGCCTGCATTTTTCCCTCGACGATCTCTGGGCCGTGCGGCGCGTGGCGCTGCCCGGCGCCGTGCTGCAGATCGCGGTCGCCACCGCGCTGGGCATGGCGCTGGCCCACTTCTGGGGCTGGAGCCTGGGCGGCGGGCTGGTATTCGGGCTGGCGCTGTCGGTGGCCAGCACGGTGGTGCTGCTGCGGGCGCTGGAGGAGCGCGGCATCCTCGATAGCTTCAACGGCCGCATCGCGGTCGGCTGGCTGGTGGTGGAAGACCTGGTGACGGTGCTCGTGCTGGTGCTGCTGCCGGCGTTGGCCGGTTCGCTGGGTGGCACGCACAGCGAAAGCCACGGCGTCACCGCCATGGGCGAAGCCAACTTGTGGACCACGCTGGCCATCACGCTGGGCCAGGTGGGCGCCTTCATCGCGCTGATGCTGGTGGTGGGCCGCAAGCTGTTCCCGTGGATCCTGTGGCAGGTGGCGCGCACCGGCTCGCGCGAGCTGTTCACGCTGTGCGTGATCGCCGCCGCCGTCGGCATCGCCTACGCATCGACCTACTACTTCGGCGTCTCCTTCGCGCTGGGCGCCTTCTTCGCCGGCATGGTGCTGCGCGAATCCGAACTGGCGCACCGCGCCGCCGAGGAATCGCTGCCGCTGCGCGACGCGTTCGCGGTGCTGTTCTTCGTCTCGGTCGGCATGCTGTTCGAGCCGTCGATACTGGTAGAGCAGCCGCTCAAGCTGCTGGCCGTGGTGACCATCATCGTGGTCGGCAAATCGGTGGCGGCCTTCCTGCTGGTGCTGTTGCTGCGCTACCCGGCCAAGACGGCGCTGATGGTGTCGGCCAGCCTGGCGCAGATCGGCGAGTTCTCCTTCATCCTGGCGGCGCTGGGCCTGTCCCTGGGCCTGATGCCGGCCGAGGGACAAAGCCTGATCCTGGCCGGCGCCATCATCTCCATCGCGCTCAATCCGCTGGTGTTCCGCGCCACCAAACCGCTGGAGCGCTGGCTGGGCAGGAACGTGGCGCTGGCGGCCAAATTCGAGCGCCCCGCCGATCCGCTGGCGGAGCTGCCGGCATCGGTGCCGCAGGAGCATCTGGCGGGACAGGTCGTGCTGGTCGGCTATGGCCGCGTGGGCCGGCGCATCGCCGCGGCGCTCGCCGAGCGGGGCATTCCCTTCGTGGTGGCCGAGCAGAATCGCGAACTGGTGGACCAGCTGCGCAAGGAAGGCGCACACGCCGTGGCCGGCAACGCTGGCGAGCCGGCGGTGCTGATCCAGGCGCACATCGCGCGCGCCGCGATGCTGGTGATCGCCACGCCGGACACCTTCCACGTGCGGACCATGATCGAGACCGCGCGTGCGCTCAACCCCAACATCAAGACCGTGGTGCGTACGCACAGCGACGAGGAGGCGGAACTCCTGCGCGGCGAACGCGCTGGAGAAATTTTCATCGGCGAGCAGGAGCTGGCAAAGGGAATGACCGAGTCCATACTGACCACTATGACCAAGGGCGGAGGCCACCATGCTCACTAGGCGCGCCTTGATGCGCTGCGCGGCGGCGTTGCCGTTGTCGCTGATCGTTGCCGGCGTCGGTGCGTCGCCAACGCGCGTGCAGCTGGAGTTTCACAGCGCGTTCCTGATGAATCTACACCACTTCCTGTACAACCTTGGAGTGCACCCGGAGCTGGTGGAAAAAATCAGCTGGACGGCCACGCCAAGCGCCGACGAAATGACGGCGCTGCGCAAAGCCGTCGCCCACTACCGAGACAACTACGCCAAGCGCAGCCCGCTGTTCGACGACCAGATGGCATCCATCAAAACCGCCTTGAGCGTGGCCGACACGCGGCGCGAGGCCGGCGGCCTGGCGCTGCCGCCGCAACTGGCGGCCACGTTGGACAGCGTCGCGCCGATGTACGCGCACTGCATCTGGGCGCAGCAGGACGCCAGCAACCAGCAATGGATCGCCGAAGCGAAGCGGCTCGACGCGCGTTATGGTGTGGAGGTCCAGGAAGGCATTGCCCGCTACTTGCAGGCGCCCTTTCCGCTCACGCCGATCCGGATCGACGTCGTGGTGGACACCGGCACGCGCCAGGGCGGCTACACCGACACGCAAACCGTGATCCCCAGCGGACGTCCCGACTATCAAGGCCTGGCGTCGCTGGAAATGGTGTATCACGAAATTTCGCACATCGCGTCGACCGACAAGCTGGAGAGCGCCATCGAGGCGCGCCTCAAGGCCACGCAACGCAAGCCCGATTCGGACCTTTGGCACGGAGTGCAGTTCTACACCGTCGGCACCGTGGTGAAGAACGCGTACAAACGCGATGGCATCGCCTACGAACCCTACGCCGACAAGGGCGGCCTGTTCAAAGGCTACTGGTCGCCGCTGCTGCCGCCGATAGAGCGCGAATGGCGCCCCTACATGAACGGCAAGCAGACCTTCGACCAGGCGGTGGCCCGCATGGTCGACCAACTGCCCGCCGGATAAGGCGCTTTACAGGCTGACCGCCAGCTCCGCGCCTTCCTTGATGGCGCGCTTGGCGTCCAGCTCCGCGGCCAACGCGGCGCCGCCGATCTTGTGGAAGCGAGGCCACTTAGCGTTGGCCTTGACCTCCTCTTCCGACGGCATCAACTCGGTCAGGCTGTCCTGGCCCGCGCAGACCACCACGTTATCCACCGACAGCAGGCGCTGCTCGCCGGCGATGGTCACGTGCAGGCCCTGGTCGTCGATGCGGTCGTACTGCACGCCGGCCAGCATCACCACGCCGTTGCGCGCCAGGACCGCGCGATGCACCCAGCCCGAGGTCTTGCCCAGGCCAGCGCCCAGCTTCGAGACCTTGCGCTGCAGCAGATACAGCTGGCGCACCGGCTCCGGCGCGGAGACCGTCGTCAGGCCGCCCGGCGCGTCGCCCTTCATGTCCACGCCCCACTCCTTGGCCCAGACATCCAACGCCAGCGGCAGCGGGTGTTTGGGATCGTGCAGCAGATATTCGCCCACGTCGAAGCCGATACCGCCGGCACCGATGATGGCCACGCGCTTGCCCACCGGCGCCTTGTTCTGCAGGACGTCGATATACGACAGCACCTTCGGATGGTCGATGCCTTCGATCGGCGGACGGCGCACCTTGATGCCGGTGGCGACCACCACATCGTCGTAACCGTCCGCGATCAGCTGCTCACGCGTCACGCGCACGCCCAGCTTGACGTTCACGCCGGTCAGCTCCAGCTTGCGGCGGAAGTAGCGGATGGTCTCGGCGAATTCCTCCTTGCCCGGGATCTGCATGGCGATCTTGAACTGGCCGCCGACGCTGTCGCTGGAATCGAACAAGGTCACGTCATGGCCGCATTCCGCCGCCACCGTGGCCGCCGACAAACCGGCCGGCCCGGCGCCGACCACCGCCACGCGGCGCTTCTTCGCCGCCGGCGCGTAGACCAGCTCCGTCTCGTGGCAGGCGCGCGGGTTCACTAGGCAGCTGGCGCGCTTGTTGGAGAAGGTGTGGTCCAGGCAGGCCTGGTTGCAGCCGATGCAGGTGTTGATTTCGTCGGTGCGCCCCTGCGCCGCCTTGACCACGAAGTGCGAGTCGGCCAGGAAGGGGCGCGCCATCGAGATCATGTCGGCGTCGCCGCGCTGCAGGATGCCTTCCGCCTCGGCCGGCATGTTGATGCGGTTGGACGCCACCACCGGTATCGTCACCTCGCGGCGCAGGCGGCCCGCCAGGCTGGCGAAGGCGGCGCGCGGCACCGAGGTCACGATGGTCGGCACGCGCGCCTCGTGCCAGCCGTAGCCGGAGTTGAGGATGGTCACGCCGGCGTGCTGCAGCGCCTTGGCCACGGCCACCACGTCTTCCCAGGTGTTGCCGCCGTCGACCAGGTCGAGCAGCGAGTGGCGGTACATGATGATGAAGTCATTGCCCACTTCCGCGCGGATGCGCTTGACGATTTCCACCGACAGCCGCATGCGGTTCTCGATGCTGCCGCCCCATTGGTCGGTGCGCAGGTTGGTGCGCGCGCAGAGGAACTGGTTGAGCAGGTAGCCTTCGCTGCCCATCACTTCGATGCCGTCGTAGCCGGCGTCGCGCGCCAGCTTGGCGCAGCGGGCGTAGTCGCGGATCGTCGCTTCGATGCCGGCCTCGGTCAGCGCGCGCGGCTTGAACGGCGAGATCGGCGATTTCTTCTCCGACGCCGACACCACGAACGGCTGGTAGCCGTAGCGGCCCGCGTGCAGGATCTGCATCAGGATCTTGCCGCCCTCCTCGTGCACCGCGCTGGTGACGCGGCGGTGGTTGATCACGTCGCCCTTGAAATTGAGCGTGCCGCCGAAGGGCAGCAGCCATCCGGAGCGGTTGGGCGAGATGCCGCCGGTGACGATCAGCCCCGCGCCGCCGCGCGCCCGCTCGCGGTAGAAGGCGGCCAGCTTGCCGTAGTTGTAGAAGCGGTCCTCAAGACCGGTGTGCATGGAGCCCATGACGACGCGGTTGCGCAGCGTCGTGAAGCCGAGATCGAGGGGGGCCAGCAGGTGTGGGTATGGTGAAGTTGTCATTATGGTTGTTAGAGTCAGACATGGGGCATGAACATGCCCGCATTAAAACGCAAATCTCTAGACCTGGGCTTCTAAAGTCCCGGCTTCCGCTCCTGAATTTGGCGGAGGGTGCGGTAGCGCTCTTGTATTCTGCCACCCTTTCCCTTACGCTGGAACGATGATGCGATTCCTTTTGTTTTTGTTGGTGGGTGTGGCCGCTCCAGTGATGGCACAGACACCCAGGCTTGAATTGCCCAAGCTGGAGGTGTCGGTCAACCGGGTGGAGCTCGATGCGCTGCACATGTACGAAGTGGACGCCACCGGCACGGTGGCGGCGCCACTGCCGAAGGTATGGCGCATCCTCACAGGCTATGAGCGCATGGCGGAATTCGTGCCGGACATGGAGTCGTGCCGGGTTTTATCACGCAACGGCAATGAGGTCATCATCGAGCAGTTCGGCGTGGCGCGCTTCCTGTTCATGACCAAGTCCATCCACCTGATCGTGCGCGCGACCGAGCAGCCGATGTCGTCGATCGACATCTCGCTGATCTCCGGCGACATGAAGCACTACGAATCGCATTGGGAATTGATACCGGTGCCCGAAACCGGCGGCACCAGGGTGGTCTACAGCGGCAAGCTGATACCGAACTTCTACGTGCCCGGCATCCTCGGGGCGAAGATGATACGCGGCGATATCGAGCGCATGATGAACGCCGTGCTGGCGCGCCTCGACCGCCGCGAGGACGCTAAATAATCAAGCGAGATAGGTGTCGCGGTCGCGCAGCTCCGCGAAGTTTTCCAGGCTGCCGATCTTCACCAGCACCGGATTGAGACTCAGCTTGGCCTGCATGGCGCGCCAGGCGAACTGCCATTCCTGTTCCTGCGCTTCGGCCGCGGTCTTGGTGAAGGCCGCGCCCAGGGCGGCGCGGGTGCCGTATTCCACGGCGCCGTCGATGCCCGCCCAGCTGGGCAAGGTGCGCTGCACCGCGCGGTGCAAACGCTCGCCGAATTCCTCGGTGTTGTGGATGACCAGGCAGCTGTCCGACGAGAACAGCTCGAACAGCTTGCGGTCCCAGACTTGCGAAAAGCTCAGGGTCAGGCAGCTGTTGGCCGGGGTCAGGATGAACTGGCCCTGCGTCAGCGCCAGTTCCAGGTCTTCGCGCACGCCGTAGCGGTACAGGGTCGGAGGGCGTTGGTAGTCGTGCATATCGGTACTCTATTCTTTACAAAGTTATTTGGCCGGGCGGCGCACATGGCGGTGCGCGCGCATCGCCGCCGAGGCAATGAAGATCTCGCGCAGCAGGTAGAAGAAGCTGCCGATCAGGGCCAGCATCGCCACCACGAACATGCCCGCGATGTACTTGTCGAGCGAGATGTTGGTGATGTCGCCCCAAAACAGCATCGCGATCACCAGGCAAATCAGCAGCCCGCAGGCGGTCGACAGCGTGATCGAGACGTTGATCAGGTGCGATCTTCGGTAGAGCACATCGAGTTCGTTCAGGTAGGCGTCGCTGTAGCCGATGTCGAGCCGGTCCTCCAGCACCCGCGAACGGTCGATGATGCGCGCCAGGCGGTTGGTCAGCACCACGAGATTGGTGCAGACGCCGGTCAGCAGGAACACCGGCGCGATCGCCAGCTGGATGATGTGGCCGATATCGCCGACTTGTATATTCATGGGTGCGTGGAAGCTGGAATTATCGATAGTGTATCAGCCCGCGTGGGGTGCGGGCCGATTCCGCGCCGGCTCAGGCGAATCCGCGCGTCTGCTTGAACTGCTCGGTGGCGCCCACCAGCGCGCGCGAGATGCCCTTTTCCATCGCCCCATGGCCGGCGTCCGGCACCACGGTGAGCAGCGATCCGGGCCAGGCCTGGTGCAGCCGCCACGCCGACACCGGCGGGCAGATCACGTCGTAGCGGCCCTGCACGATCACCGCCGGCAGGTGGGCGATGCGGTCGACGTTGCGCAACAGCTGGTCCTCGCTGAAGAAGCCCAGGTTGGCCATGTAGTGCGATTCGAGCCGGCCCACGCCCAGGTCCAGCGTGTCGGACGGCGGATCCTCGGCCTGCGGCATCAGGAACACGCGGCGGCCCTCGAAGCGGCTCCAGGCGCGCACCGCCGGCCAGTGGATGGCCGGGTCGTCGCTCATGATGCGGTTGACGTAGGCCTGCAGCAGGTTGCCGCGTTCGGCCGGCGGGATCGGCGCGACGAATTCGGCGTGCACCTCGGGATGGAACCACTGGGCGCCGTGCAGGAACCAGTCGATTTCCGCCTGCGTGCACAGGAAGATGCCGCGCAGGATGAAGCCCAGGCAGCGCTCGGGATGCGCCTGGCCGTAGGCCAGCGCCAGCGTCGAGCCCCAGGAGCCGCCGAACACCAGCCACTGCTCGATGCCGAACATGGCGCGCAGGCGCTCGATGTCCGCGATCAGCAGCCCGGTGGTGTTGTTGCGGCACTCGCCCAGCGGCAGCGACTTGCCGGCGCCGCGCTGGTCGAACAGGATCACGCGGTACTTCTCCGGATCGAAGAAGCGGCGGTGCTGCGGCGACAGGCCGGCGCCCGGCCCGCCATGCAGGAACACTACCGGTATGCCCTGCGGATTGCCGACCTCTTCCCAGTAGATGGTGTGCAGGTCGTCGACCGCCAGCATGCCGTGGCGCGACGGCAGGACGGGCGGAAACAGGGGCGAGGTCGGGTCGAACATGGCTATCCTTTAAGCATCGATAGCAGATTGTACGAAAAAAAAGCCAGGATCGCGAACGAACCTGGCCCGGGGCTACAACTACACGCCGCTTAGGACATGTGCTGGCCGCCGTTGATGGCGATGTTGGCGCCGGTGACGAAGGCCGCCTCGTCCGACGACAGGTAGGCCACCAGGCCCGCCACTTCTTCCGGCTTGCCCAGGCGGGCCATTGGAATCTGCGGAATGATCTTGGTGTCGAGCACTTCCTGCGGGATCTCCATCACCATCTTGGTGCCGATGTAGCCCGGCGAGATGGTGTTGACGGTCACGCCCTTGCGCGCCACTTCCAGCGCCAGCGCCTTGGTGAAGCCGTGCATGCCGGCCTTGGCGGCCGAATAGTTGGTCTGGCCGAACGCGCCCTTCTGGCCGTTGACCGACGAAATATTGATGATGCGGCCCCAGCCGCGTTCCACCATGCCGTCGCACACCGGCTTGGTCATGTTGAACACGGAATCCAGATTGGTGGCCATGACGGCGTCCCAGTTCGGCTTGTCCATCTTCTTGAAGGTCATGTCGCGGGTGATGCCGGCGTTGTTCACCAGCACGTCGATCGGACCGATATCCTTGACGATCGCGGCGACGCACGCCTGGGCCGAATCGTAATCGGCCACGTCGCACGGGTATGCGCGGAAATTAAAGCCCTGGTCGCGGGTAGTGGCGAGCCATTGCTCGACCTTCGGATTGCCAGGGGAATACGTGGTGACTACGATATAGCCCAGTGCCGACAGTTTGAAACACACTGCCTCGCCCAAGCCACCCATGCCGCCGGTTACTAATGCAACTCTTGCCATTTTCGTCCCCTCTTAAATTGACACCAAAAATCGTCTGACACCGCGCCGGGACCTGCCCGGCGCGGCACTGCTGCTGCGGATGCTACGGATACGGAGTGCTTATGCGCGCTCGATGGCCAGCGCCACACCCATGCCGCCGCCGATGCACAGCGAGGCCAGGCCCTTCTTGGCGTCGCGGCGCACCATTTCGTGGATCAGCGTGACCAGGATGCGGGCGCCGGATGCACCGATCGGGTGACCGATGGCGATGGCGCCGCCGTTCACGTTGATCTTGCTGGTGTCCCAGCCCATTTCCTTGTTCACGGCCACGGCTTGGGCGGCGAAGGCTTCGTTGATTTCCATCAGGTCCAGGTCGTCCGGGGTCCAGCCGGCCTTTTTCAGGCACAGCTTGGTGGCCGAGACCGGGCCCATGCCCATGAAGGCAGGGTCCAGGCCGGACGAGGCGTAGGCCTTGACCTTGGCCAGCACGGTCAGGCCCAGTTCCTTGGCCTTGGAGGCGGACATCATGATGACGGCGGCGGCGCCGTCGTTCAGGCCGGAGGCGTTGCCGGCGGTGACCGTGCCGTCCTTGGCGAAGGCCGGACGCAGGCCGGACAGCGCTTCGATGGTCGAGCCCGGTTTGACGTATTCATCGGTGTCGAACACGATGCTGCCTTTTTTCTGGACGATTTCCAGCGGCAAAATCTCATCTTTGAATTTGCCGGCCTTTTGCGCGGCTTCCGCCTTCAGCTGCGAGTTCAGCGCGAACTCGTCCTGCTCGGTGCGGGAAATCTCGTATTTCTTCGCGACGTTCTCGGCGGTGGTGCCCATGTGGTACTGGTTGTAGGCGTCCCACAGGCCGTCGACAATCATGGAGTCGACCATTTTGAAGTCGCCCATGCGGAAGCCGTCGCGCGAGCCGTTCATCACGTGCGGCGAGGCGCTCATGTTTTCCTGGCCGCCGGCGATGATGATCTCGGCGTCGCCGGCCTTGATGGCCTGGGCCGCCAGGTGGGTGGCCTTCAGGCCGCTGCCGCACACGTGGTTGATGGTGAAACCTGGAATGGTGTTCGGCAGGCCGGACTTGATGACGGCCTGGCGCGCCGGGTTCTGGCCGACGCCGGCGGTCAGCACCTGGCCGAGGATGGCTTCGCTGATCAGGTTGGGATCGATACCGGTCTTGGCCAGCAGGCCCTTGATCACGTGTGCGCCCAGTTCGGAAGCCGGCGTCTTCGCCAGGCTGCCGCCGAATTTGCCGACACCAGTACGGCCAGCGGCCACGATAACTACATCATCCATTTGACTCTCCAATGCGCCGGCCGGGGCCGGCTTAGTTTAGCAACAACGCGAACTTCGATAATACGCTTCGACGGCGGGGCCGTGCTGGGTTTCGATTGTGCGTCGCCGCGAGAACTTCCCCCGAGGGTGACAGGATTTCTCTAGCAGCATCCATGCCAACGATCAGCGCTCGGTGGGGACCCATCGTAAGCGTCGCACATCGTGGCATCTTTGACATGTATCAAACCCAACGCAATCATTTTGAAGAAACAGTGTCAATAAGTCACGATAATAATTTGATACCGTCCAGGGTGCTGGCGCACTGTTCGCGTATCACGTTGACGAAGTCGAGCACGTAGGCCTTCTGTTTCTGCGCCTCGGGCACCGAGACGAACAGGTCGCTCCACAGGCCCTGCTCGCCGACCGGCCTGGCGATCACGTAGTCGTAGTCGACATAGTTCTTGATCGCCCAGTTCGGCAGCGCGGCGATGCCGCGGCGGCTGGCCACCAACTGCAGCACCGCCACCGTCAGCTCGGCGGTGCGGCGTTCGTAGTGGATGTGGGCCGGCTGCAGCACCTCGCGGATCAGGTCGATGCGGGTTTCCGGCACCGGATAGGTGATCAGCGTCTCGCCCTCGAAATCGGCGGCCAGCAGGCGGCGCTGGGCCGCCAGCCGGTGTTTCTGCGCCATCACCACCAGGATTTCAAAGCGGAACAGCGGGAAGGTGGCGAACTCCGGGCCGTAGTGCGAGCCAATCACCAGGTCGGCGGCGCCGCTGCGCAGCAGCTCGGCAGGCTCGCTGTGGAAGCCCGAGACCAGGTCGATCTCCACGTCCGGCCAGCGTTTGCGGAATTCATCCATCACCGGCATCAGCCAGTCGAAGCAGGTATGGCATTCAAGCACCACGCGCAGCTGGCCGGTGTCGCCCTGGGTCAGGCGCGCCACTTCGCGCTCGGCCGCCTCGATTTCCGGCAGCAGCAGGTCGGCCAGCTTGAGCAGCCGGGCGCCGGTGGCGGTAAACCCGATCGGCACGGATTTTCGCTCAAAAAGCGGTCCGCCGTAGCGATCTTCCAGCAATTTGATCTGATGCGACAGGGCCGACTGCGTCAGGTTCAGCAGTTGCGCGGCGCGCACCAGGCTGCCGGCGGAGCGGAGGGCACTCAGGGTGCGCAGGTGACGTATCTCTAGCATGGTCTATTAAATTTTTTCATGTGAAGCCGCAAAATCTTTCGTTTTGATTATAGACCGGATTGCCGCACACTTTATATCACCAATATTAAATGCGGATGACATCAAAATGACAACATCGAATAAACCCATCCAAAGCCACGTTCCCGGTTTTCCGCGCATCGGCGCGGCGCGCGAGCTGAAGTTCGCGCTGGAAGCGAACTGGCGCGGCGAACTGCCGGACGACGGCCTGGAAGCGGCCGGCCGCGACCTGCGCGCCCGCCACTGGGCGCTGCAGCGGCAGGCCGGGCTGGACTTCGTCACCGTCGGCGATTTCGCCTTCTACGACCAGGTCGCCAACCACATCCAGCTGCTGGGCTGCGAGCCGGCCCGCTACGGCTTCACGGCCGGGCAATCGCAGCTGAGCCGCTACTTCGCCATGGCGCGCGGCGACGGCGGCCACCACGAGCCGGCCGCCTGCGGCCACGACCACGCGCACGACGACGGCCAGCAACACGCCTCGGCCGCGCTGGAAATGACCAAGTGGTTCGACACCAACTACCACTACCTGGTGCCGGAGTTCACGGCGAAGACCGCCTTCTCGCTGGCGTGCGAGCGCCTGTTCGACGAGGTGGCCGAGGCGCAGGCGCTGGGCCACGCGGTCAAGGCCGTGCTGCTGGGGCCGTTGAGCTTCCTGTGGCTGGGCAAGGCCAAGGATGGCGGCCTGGATCGCCTCAGCCTGCTGGACCGGCTGCTGCCGGTCTACGGCCAGGTGCTGGACCGCCTGAAGGCGCAGGGCGTGCAATGGGTGCAGATCGACGAGCCCATCCTCGGCCTCGACCTGCCGGCGCCGTGGCGCAGCGCGTTCGAGAACAGCTACTGGCAGCTGAACCAGGTTGGCGTGCCGCTGCTGCTGGCCACGTATTTCTCGCCGCTGGAGGAAAACCTGAGCCTGGCGTGCCGCCTGCCGGTGGCCGGCCTGCACGTGGACGGCGTGCGCGCGCCGCATGAACTGACCAGCATCGCCGACTGGCTGCCGGTGCACAAGGTGCTGTCGGTCGGCATCGTCGATGGCCGCAACATCTGGCGCACCGACCTCGACGCGGCGCTGGCCACGCTGGCGCCCATCGCCGACAAACGCGGCGGCAAGCTGTGGCTGTCGACTTCGTGCTCGCTGCTGCATGTGCCGTTCAGCCTGGCCGCCGAGACCGCGCTCGACCAGGAAATCCGATCATGGCTGGCTTTCGCGACTGAAAAATTGGACGAGCTGTACGTGCTCAAGCAAGCGCTGCAAGGCCACCACGACGCCGCCACCGTCAACGCGCTGGACGCCTCGCGCGCCGCCATCGCCAGCCGCCGCGCCAGCCCGCGCGTGCACCAGCAGGCCGTGCGCGAGCGCATCGCCGCCCTGCCCGCCGACGCCGACCGGCGCCGTTCGCCGTTCGCCCAACGCCAGGCCGAGCAGCGCGCGCGCTTCAAGCTGCCCGACTTCCCGACCACCACCATCGGCTCCTTCCCGCAGACGGCCGCCATCCGCGCCGCCCGCGCCGCCTTCAAGCGCGGCGAACTGAACGCCGGCGACTACGAGGCCAGGATGCGCGAGGAAATCGCCGACGCCGTGCGCCGCCAGGAAGAGCTGGGCCTGGACGTGCTGGTCCACGGCGAAGCCGAGCGCAACGACATGGTCGAATATTTCGGCGAGCAGCTGGCCGGCTTCGTCTTCACGCAACTGGGCTGGGTGCAGTCGTACGGCTCGCGCTGCGTCAAGCCGCCCGTCATCTACGGCGACGTCAGCCGGCCGAAAGCCATGACGGTGGACTGGACCGCGCACGCGCAAAGCCTGACCGGCAAGCCGATGAAGGGCATGCTGACCGGCCCCATCACCATCCTGCAATGGTCCTTCGTGCGCGACGACCAGCCGCGCGCGCGCACCGCGCTGCAGATCGCGCTGGCGATCCGCGACGAGGTGGCCGACCTGGAGCGGGCCGGCATCGGCATCATCCAGATCGACGAGCCGGCCGTGCGCGAAGGCTTGCCGCTGCGCCGCGGCCGCTGGGACGAGTACCTGGACTGGGCCACGCGCGCCTTCCGCGTGTCGGCCAGCGCGGCGGCCGACGGCACGCAGATTCACACCCACATGTGCTACGCCGAGTTCAACGACATCCTGCCGCAGATCGCCGCCATGGATGCCGACGTCATCACCATCGAGACCAGCCGCTCGGACATGGAGCTGCTGAACGGCTTCGGCCGCTTCCGTTATCCGAACGAGATCGGGCCCGGCGTGTACGACATCCACTCGCCGCGCGTGCCGGCCCAGGCCGAGATGGTGCGGCTGCTGCAAAAGGCCAGCGCGGTGATCCCGCCGGCCAACCTGTGGGTCAACCCGGATTGCGGGCTGAAAACGCGCGGCTGGGCGGAGACCGAAACCGCGCTGCGCAACATGGTGGCCGCCGCCCGCCAGCTGCGCGAGGAGCACGCGATCTACTGACCGTCCCATGGCGGCGGCCTGCCGGGCCGCCGCCATCCCGCATTTTTACTGGCCCGGTTCGGCGCCAGCCCTCCCCATCCGTCGTTTTCCACAGTAAAATGCTCGTGCCTGCGCATGCGCGCGAGGTTAACCCTCTAATACTGTCGCCCATGTCCAAGAGCCTGTTTCAAAAGCCCATAGAAATTAAGATTTCCACCGTAGTCGCCGTCTCCGCCATCCTGTCCACCGCGGACCGCCTGGCCCTCGACGCCGCGCTGGCCGAAATGACCGGCGGCACCACCGATTTCTTCGAAGACGACCTGACCGTGATCGACGTCGCCGCCCTGCCGGCCGGCAGCGCCCAGATCGACTGGGCCGGCATCATCGCCCTGCTGAAAAAATACCGCTTGAACCCGGTCGCCGTGCGCAACGCGCCGCCGTCCATGGCCGCCGAGATCGCCGCCCACGGCCTGAGCATCGAAACCGCGACCAAGCCGCGCGACGAGCAGGAGGCCGCGCCCGCGCCGGCCAAACCCGCGCCAGCTGCTGCGGCGGCGGCACCGGCCCCGGCCGCGCCGGCCGAAGGCTTCCCCGGCAACGCCGGCGTGATGATCATCGACACCCCGGTGCGCGCCGGCCAGCGCATCTACGCGCGCGGCTGCGACCTGATCATCACCGCCGTGGTCAACAACGGCGCCGAGATCATCGCCGACGGCAGCATCCACGTGTACAACACGCTCAACGGCCGCGCGCTGGCGGGCGCCTCCGGCAACGCCGACGCGCGCATCTTCGCCATGACCATGTCGCCGGAGTTGGTGTCGATTGCCGGCGTTTACCGCACTTTTGAAGACGGCTTCCCGGCCGAGTACGCGCGTTCTCCTGCGCAAATTCGCTTGGTCGGCGACCGAATCGATATACTATCTGTCAATTCTGCAAACCGCGCTTGACTAGCAACTCTCTGAAAAGGACTTTTTTGTGGCGAGAATTATTGTTGTAACGTCCGGTAAGGGCGGTGTCGGTAAGACGACTTCCAGCGCCAGCTTCTCCACCGGCCTGGCCATGCGCGGTCATAAAACCGCGGTGATCGACTTCGACGTCGGCCTGCGCAACCTCGACCTGATCATGGGCTGCGAACGCCGCGTGGTGTACGACCTGATCAATGTGATCAACAAGGAGGCCTCGCTGACCCAGGCCCTGATCAAGGACAAGCACTGCGACAACCTGTTCATCCTGCCGGCGTCGCAGACGCGCGACAAGGATGCGCTGTCCGAGGACGGCGTGGAAATCGTGCTGCACGAGCTGATCAACATGGGCTTCGAGTACATCATCTGCGATTCGCCGGCCGGCATCGAGCACGGCGCGCTGATGGCGCTGACCTTCGCCGACGAGGCCATCATCGTCACCAACCCGGAAGTGTCGTCGGTGCGCGATTCGGACCGCATCCTCGGCATCATCCAGGCCAAGTCGCGCCGCGCCCAGACCGGCGGCGAGCCGGTCAAGGAGCACCTGCTGATCACCCGCTACTCGCCCAAGCGCGTGGAAGCGGACGAAATGCTGTCGTACGAAGATGTGCAGGAAATCCTGCGCATTCCACTGATCGGCATCATTCCGGAATCGGAATCGGTGCTGCACGCGTCGAACCAGGGCAATCCGGCGATTCACTTCAAGGGCACCGATGTCGCGGAAGCCTACGAAGATGTGGTGTCGCGCTTCCTCGGCCAGGAGTTGCCGTTGCGCTTCACTAACTACGAGAAGCCTGGCCTGCTGCAGCGTATTTTCGGGAGCAAGTAATCATGGCCCTGCTTTCTTTCCTGTTCCCGCAAAAACCGAAAACCGCCACCGCGGCCAAGGAGCGGTTGCAGATCATCATCGCGCGCGAGCGCAATGGCCGCAGCGGTCCGGACTTCCTGCCGGCGCTGCACAAGGAGCTGATCGAGGTGATCTCGAAGTACACCAAGGTCAACGCCGACGACATCAAGATCTCGCTGGACCGCCAGGGCAACCTGGAGGTGCTGGACGTGAACGTGGTGCTGCCGGACGCGTAATCACAGCGGCCGGGATATGCCGGCCGTCACCAGTTCCTGCGCCACCTTGGCGCAGGCGTCCACATGCTGGTAGCCGATCTGGCTGAAGGCCACGAAGCCGATCCCGGCCGAGGCCAGCTGCCCGGCGAACGGCACCAGCTTGCTGGCCTGGCGCGCCACCGACTTCATGCCGGTGCGGCGCAGCAGCTGCAACACCACCTCCCGCGTCACCAGCTTGCCCACCAACATGCCACCGACGCCGATCGCGGCCTCGTAGGCGATCAGCCGGAACTTCGGCTGCATGCGCTCGATCTGCTGCGCCGTCAGGCCGAACTCGTGGTTGATGTCGTCGATCAGCAGCGCGAACAGGCGCAGGTCGGACACCACGTCCAGCCCCGGTATCGGCACCGCCGCCACGCCGGCCGACACCATCGCGCGCCGCCGCACCAGCTTGCGGCAACGTTCGCGCACCGCCTCGATGTCGCGGGGGTTGCCCGGCACCAAGGTCCAATTTGTGTCTTTTTTGAGTCCCATGCGTGCTCCCGGCTGCGGCTAGACTTTCTTTCCTTTTTTCAACTTCTTCATTGAATTCGGCGTTTTTCCAGTGTACCGTGTAATGGTTGCGCAAGTGCGTACGGTGTTTTGGTGAGTTGTCCCCGAGTAAATATTAGTGTCTCAAGAAAAATAATTAGCCATTTTGCTAACTTTTTTGTAAATCTCTGTTATATTTGCAGTGACTTCTCCTTAACATTTTCCTACAGGCAGTTGTATGCGAATCGCCGTATTAGACAATGACCGTGGCCAGGCCGATCTGATCTGCCAGGTGCTGACCTCGGCGGGCCATATCTGCCATAGTTTTCAGAGTGCCAAGGACGTGCTCGCGCAGCTACGCAAGGACAGCTACGACATGCTGATCCTCGACTGGCAAGTGGTCGATCTGGGCGGCGCGGAAGTGTTACGCCGGGCGCGCGAAAAGCTGCCCGACAACGCCCCGGTGCTGTTCCTCACCACCAGCTCGGGCGAGGACGATATCGTGGCCGGCCTGGCCGCCGGCGCCGACGATTACATGATCAAACCCTTGCGCCGCAGTGAAATGGTCGCCCGCGTGCAAGCGCTGTTGCGGCGCGCCTACCCGGCCCAGAACGGCGCCGAACAATTGCAATTCGGTCAATATGTGTTCGAAACCCGGCCCGGCCGTTTGTTGATGGACGGCATAGTGTTGGACGTCACCCACAAAGAGTTCTACTTGGCACTGTTATTTTTCCGCAACATCGGACGGCCGCTGTCGCGCGCCTACATCCATGAGGCGGTGTGGATACGCGAGACCGCCGTGCCCTCGCGCACCATGGACACCCACGTCTCGCGCGTGCGCAACAAGTTGCAATTGAAGCCGGAAAACGGCTTCCGCCTGGTGCCGGTCTACAGTTACGGCTACCGTCTGGAAAAACTGGGGGCCTGATCAGGCCATCGATATGGCCGGTACGCCGTTTGGGCTATGGGCAGATGCCGGCAAGTGAGGGATACTACACGGTATAATGTCCGCTAACTCAACGCACGGACCCGAAATGCAGCTGCTCGCCGTCGGCCTCAACCACAACACCGCCCCTGTCTCGCTGCGCGAGCGGCTGGCGTTCGCCCCTGAGCAACTGGGCCAGGCGGTGGTGGCGGCGCGTTCCTGGTTCGAGCGTATCGACCATCGCGGCAGCGACGAGGCGGCCATCCTGTCCACCTGCAACCGCACCGAGCTGTACGCGGCCAGCCGCGTGCCCGATTCGCTCGACGCCGGCGCGCACTTCCTGGCCGACTTCCACAAGCTGAACTACGCCGAACTGCGCCCGCACCTGTACCTGCTGCCGCAGCACGACGCCGTGCGCCACACCTTCCGCGTCGCCTCCGGGCTCGATTCGATGGTGCTGGGCGAAACGCAGATCCTCGGCCAGATCAAGGACGCGATCCGCACCGCCGACGAGGCGGGCGGCCTGGGCACCTACCTGCACCAGCTGTTCCAGCGCTCGTTCTCGGTGGCCAAGGAAGTGCGCAGCACCACCGAGATCGGCGCGCACAGCGTGTCGATGGCGGCGGCCGCCGTGCGGCTGTCGCAGCGCATCTTCGACAAGATCGCCGAGCAGAACGTGCTGTTCATCGGCGCCGGCGAGATGATCGAGCTGTGCGCCACGCACTTCGCGGCGCAGAACCCCAAGAGCATCACCATCGCCAACCGCACGCTCGACCGCGGCGAGATCCTGGCGCACCGCTTCGGCGGCCGCGCCATCCGCCTGGCCGACCTGCAGGACAAGCTGCACCAGTACGACATCGTCATCTCCTGCACCGCCTCGTCGCTGCCGCTGATCGGCCTGGGCATGGTGGAGCGCGCGATCAAGGCGCGCCGCCACAAGCCGATGTTCATGGTCGACCTGGCCGTGCCGCGCGATATCGAGCCGGAAGTGGCCCGCCTCAACGACGCCTTCCTGTACACGGTGGACGACCTGGGCAAGGTGGTCCAGACCGGCATCGAAAACCGCCAGGCCGCCGTGGCCCAGGCCGAGGCCATCATTGAAACGCGAGTGCAGTCCTTCATGCACTGGATCGACGACCGCGCCGTGGTGCCCGTCATCCAGAGCCTGCACGAAAACGGCGAGGCGCTGCGCCAGCTGGAGCTCGAGCGCGCGCGCAAGATGCTGGCCAAGGGCGAGGACGTCGACGCCGTGCTGGAAGCCCTGTCCAAGGGCCTGACCGCGAAATTCATGCACGGCCCGCAGCAGGCGCTGCATCGTGCGCAGGGCGAGGAACGCGCCCACCTGGCCCAGCTGCTGCCGCAGCTGTTCCGCGGCCGCCGTTAGCGCCACTGCCTTGCCCGCGCGCGCCACGCCGCCGCGCACCCTCCGCCGCCCAGCCGCGGCATCTGCCTCAACCCCCGATACGAATACGAATACGCTATGAAACCATCCATGCTGGCCAAGCTCGACCAACTGGCGAACCGCCTGGTCGAACTCGATGAATTGCTGATGTCCGAAGGCGCGACCAACAACATGGACGCCTACCGCAAGATGACCCGCGAGCACGCCGAACTCGGCCCGCTGGTGGCGCTGTACAAGTCCTACCAGGAAGCCATCGGCGACCTGGACGCGGCGCAGGAGATGCTGGGCGATCCCGAGATGAAGGACTTCGCGCAGGACGAGATCGAAGCGGCCAAGGCCCGCCTGGCGGAGCTGGAACTGGAGCTGCAGAAGATGCTGCTGCCCAAGGACGCCAACGACGAGCGCAACATCTTCCTGGAGATCCGCGCCGGCACCGGCGGCGACGAATCGGCGCTGTTCGCGGGCGACCTGCTGCGCATGTACACCCGCTTCGCCGAGCGCAACCGCTGGCAGGTGGAGGTGGTGTCGGAATCGCCGTCGGACCTGGGCGGCTACCGCGAGGTGATCGTGCGCCTGATCGGCAACGGCGTATATGCCAAGCTGAAGTTCGAATCCGGCGGCCACCGCGTGCAGCGCGTGCCGGCCACCGAAACCCAGGGCCGCATCCACACCTCCGCCTGCACGGTGGCGGTGATGCCGGAGGCGGACGAGGTGGAGGACGTCAACATCAACCCGGCCGACCTGCGCATCGACACCTACCGCGCGTCCGGCGCCGGCGGGCAGCACATCAACAAGACCGATTCGGCCGTGCGTATCACCCACCTGCCGACCGGCATCGTGGTCGAGTGCCAGGACGACCGCTCGCAGCACAAGAACAAGGCGCAGGCTATGAAGGTGCTGGCCGCGCGCATCAAGGACGTGCAGCTGCGCGAGCAGCAGTCGAAGGAGGCGGCCACGCGCAAGAGTTTGATCGGCTCGGGCGACCGCAGCGAGCGCATCCGCACCTACAACTTCCCGCAGGGACGCATGACGGACCACCGCATCAACCTGACCTTGTACAAGCTGGACTTCATCATGGACGGCGACCTGACCGAGCTGACCAACGCGCTGGCCGCCGAACACCAGGCCGAGCTGCTGGCGGCGCTGGGCGACTAAGCCGGAGTTAACACCGGCCTAAGGCTGAAGCGACAACTTTGTGCGAGAATTGCCCGCTACTCCCAACGCCCTCGAATCGGACCACCCATGATACATACGCGCTCCCTGCTGCTGTCCATCGCCATCGCCTGCTTCGGCGTGATCGGCGTCGCCCTGTATTTGCAGATCGGCCTGGACATGCTGCCGTGCCCGCTGTGCGTGATCCAGCGCTACCTGTTCATCGCCGTCGGCATCTGCTGCCTGTTCGGCGCCTACGGCAAGCCCAAGCTCGGCGCCGGCCTCGGCCTGCTGGCCGCGCTGGGCGGCCTGTACACCGCCGGCAAGCACCTGTACATCCTGGCCCATCCCGGCCTGTCGTGCGGCATCGACCCGATGGAGACCTTCCTCAACAAGATCCCCACCGCGACCTACCTGCCCATCCTGTTCCACGCCGACGGCCTGTGCGAGGACGCGCTGGCGCCGTGGTTCGGCCTGTCGATTCCGCAGTGGTCCTTCCTGAGCTTCGGCCTGTGCACGCTGGGCCTGGCCTGGCTGCTGATCCGCCGCGCGCGTTGATGATCACCGACCTCAGCGCCATCGCCGCCGGCGTCACCCTCGGCGCGCTGCAAACGCAGTCGCTGCTGGACCCGCTGGACAACCGCGTGCTGCTGTGCCACGCGCTGGGCCTGTCGCGCGTGAGTTTGATCACCCAGTCCGAGCGCGAGCTCGACGCCGAACAGGCCGCGCGCTTCGCCGCGCTGGTGCAGCGCCGCTTGGCCGGCGAACCGGTGGCCTACATCGTCGGCCAGCGCGAATTCTTCGGCCTACCGTTCGAGGTCAACGGCGCCGTGCTGATCCCCCGTCCCGACACCGAACTGCTGGTCGAGCTGACCCTGGACCGCCTGCCGCCGCAAGGCCGCGTGCTCGACATGGGCACCGGCAGCGGCGCCATCGCCGTGGCGCTGGCGCACACCCGGCGCGACGCCGCCGTCACCGCGCTCGACGTCAGCCCGGACGCGCTGGCCGTGGCGCGCCGCAACGCCGCCGCCAACGGCGCCCAGGTCAACTTCCTGCAGAGCGACTGGTACACGGCGCTGCAAGGCCAGCCGCCGTTCGACGTGATCGCCTCCAACCCGCCCTACATCGCCAGCGGCGACCGCCACCTGTCCGAGGGCGACCTGCGCTACGAGCCGCCCGGCGCGCTGACCGACCACGCCGACGGCCTGTCGGCGCTGCGCATCATCGTCGCCGGCGCCGCCGAGCACCTCAAGCCGCAGGGCTGGCTGCTGATGGAGCACGGCTACGACCAGGCCGCCGCCGTGCGCCAGTTGTTAACCGATCAAGGCTACAGCGAGGTGCAGAGCTGGACCGACCTGGCCGGCATCGAGCGCGTCACGGGTGCGCGAGCGCGCTGACACCTTTTCCTCTTCTGCGGTATTCTGGCTTTCGGGCCCCTTCCGGCGGTATTTGATAAACTAGCAAGCGATCTTCGGCTCCGGGCAACTTTGGGCCGGCGCCGACGCGATTGTCCGTTTTCGGTTAATCTCGCACCTCACGCTTTGATGCAACAGTTGCTGCACTACGAAAGGAAGATCCAATTGTCCAATCTATTGACTCGCCGCCTGGCCTTGCTGGCCCAGCCAGAGCACCGTCCGGTGCTGGGTGGCTTGCGTGGCATCGAACGCGAAACACTGCGGGTGGACGCGCGCGGCCATCTGGCGTCGACGCCGCATCCGGTGGCCATGGGCTCGGCCCTGACGCATCCGCAAATCACCACCGACTACGCCGAGACGCTGCTGGAGTTCATCACCCCGGCCGAGGCCGACATCGGCACCACGCTCGACAAGCTCGACGGCATCCACCGCTATGCGTACAGCAAGCTGGGCGACGAGCTGTTGTGGAGCCAGTCCATGCCCTGCCAGCTGCCGGGCGAGGACGAGATCGAGATCGCCTGGTACGGTACCTCCAACATGGGCACGCTCAAGCATGTGTACCGTCGCGGCCTGGCGCTGCGCTACGGCAAGGCCATGCAGTGCATCGCCGGCATCCACTACAACTACTCGCTGGACGAACGCCTGTGGCGCGTGCTGGCCCAGCATGAGGGCAACGAAAAGCGCCTGTCGCCCAAGTCCTTCCAGTCCGAAGCCTACCTGGCGACGATCCGCAACTTCCGCCGCTACAGCTGGCTGTTGATGTATCTGTTCGGCGCCTCGCCGGTGCTGTCGAGCGGCTTCCTGCGCGGCCGTCCGCACAAGCTGGAGACGCTGTCCGACGACACGCTCTACCTGCCCTACGCCACCAGCCTGCGCATGAGCGACCTGGGTTACCAGAACGACGCGCAGTCGGGACTGAGCCCGCACGAGAACTGCCTGGACAGCTACGTCGCCACCCTGACCAAGGCTGTCAACCAGCCCTACGAGCCGTACGCGGCGCTGGGCACCAAGCGCGATGGCGAATGGATCCAGCTGAGCACCAATGTGCTGCAGATCGAGAACGAGTACTACTCCACCATCCGTCCCAAGCGCGTGATCCAGACCGGCGAGCGGCCGATCCAGGCGCTGTGCGCGCGCGGCGTGCAGTACATCGAAGTGCGCTGCATGGACGTCGACCCGTTCGAGCCGGTCGGCATCAGCGTGCAGACCGGCCGCTTCCTCGACGCCTTCCTGATGTTCTGCGCGCTGGAGGAAAGCCCGGTCATCCCGCCGGAGGAAAGCCTGCGCCACACAGAGAACTTCGCCCGCACCGTGAAGGAAGGCCGCCGTCCGGGCCTGACGCTCACCAGCGATGAAGGGGAGATCAGCCTGCAAGCGTGGGGCCTGCAACTGCTGGAGCGCATCCAGCCGGTGGCGGCGCTGCTGGACGCGCAGCGCGGCGACACCGTGCACGCCGACGCCATCGCGCAGCAGTCGGCCAAGCTGCGCGACGCCGAGCTGACGCCGTCGGCCAAGGTACTGGCGGCCCTGCGCGCCAACGGCAAATCGTTCGCCACCTTCGGGCTGGCGCAGAGCAAGCAGCACGCGGCCTACTTCCGCAGCCATCCGCCGAGCGCCGAGGAAGCCGCGTACTTCGACGGCCTGGCCGCCGTCTCGCTGGCCGAGCAGGCGGAGATGGAAGCGGCGCCGCAATCGAGCTTCGACGATTACGTGGCCGCCTACCGCGCCAGCAACCTGTGCCACTCCAGCATGGACTGCGACTGAACCAGGAGCCGGCTTGCTCACCTTCTACAACGAACTGCACGCGCAACATCGCGGCCGCTACGAGATCTTCCGCGGCGAGATGGTGCCGTGCTTCGAAAAGCCCGAGCGTGTGGATTCGGTGCTGGCGGAGCTGGGACGGCGCGGCCTGGGCAAGATCGTCACGCCGCACGGCGTGCCGTTGATGTCACTGGAGCGCATCCACACGCCGCGCTACCTGCACTTTTTGCGCGGCGCCTGGAACGAATGGCTGGCGCTCGATCCGGCCAACGCCGGCAAGGACGCCTTTCCTTCCGTCTGGCCGGTCCGCACGCTGCGTGACGACATCGAGCCGGACGATTTCTGCGCCAAGCTGGGGCTGTACTCGATGGACAACGGCACGCCGCTGACCGCCGGCACCTGGACCGCCGCCAAGACCGGCGCCGATTGCGCGGTCAACGCCGCGCACGCGCTGCGGCTGGGCGAGCGTGGCGCCTTCGTTTTGAGCCGCCCGCCGGGGCACCATGCGGGCGCTGATTTTTTCGGCGGCTACTGCTTCCTCAACAACGCCGCGCTGGCGGCGCAGCACATGCTGGACGACGGCGCGCGCAAGGTCGCCATCCTCGACATCGACTACCACCACGGCAACGGCACGCAGAGCATCTTCTACCACCGCGACGACGTGCTGTTCATCTCCATCCACGCCGATCCGCGCAGCGAGTATCCGTTCTACCTGGGCCACGCCGACGAGCGCGGCGAGGGTGCTGGGCTGGGGTTCAACATGAATTTGCCGCTGGCGGCGGGCAGCACGGCGCAGGCGTGGTTCGCGGCGCTGGAGACGGCCTGCATCCGCCTGGGCAGCTTCGCGCCGGACGCGCTGGTGGTGTCGCTGGGGGTGGATACGTTCGCGGGCGATCCGCTGTCACGCTTCCTGCTGCAAAGCGCCGACTACCTCAAGATCGGCGAACGCCTGGCCTACCTGAACCTGCCGACCGCCTTCATCTTCGAAGGCGGCTACGCGGTCAAGGAGCTGGGCACCAACGTCGTCAACGTCCTCGAAGGCTACGAGACCGCGCTCTAATACACGTCGCGGCGGTAGCGGCCGGATGCGCGCAGCTCGTCGAGGGCGGCGGCGCCGAGGATGTCTTCCAGCGCCGCATCCACGCCTCCCGCCATGCCTTCCAGACTGCCGCAGACGTAGATCACGGCGCCGTCGGCGATCCAGCCGCGCAGCTGGTCGGCCTTGGCACGCAGGCGGTCCTGCACGTATTGGCCATCGGCGTCGCGCGAGTAGACCAGGTCCAGCTCCGGCAGATAGCCGCGCTGCTGCAGGTCCCGGATTTCGCCGGCGCAGATGCCGTCGAATTCACGCTGCCGCTCTCCGAACACCAGCCAGTTGCGCCCCTGACCACCAGCGGCCCGCGCGCGCAGGTGCGAACGCAAGCCGGCCATGCCCGAGCCGTTGCCGATGTAGATGGCCGGCCGCGCGCCGTCATGCATGTCGAACGCCGGGTTGGCCACCAGCCGCACGCGCACCTCGTCGCCGGGCTTTGCTTGCGCCGTCAGCCAGCCCGAGGCCAGTCCCATGCCCTGCCCATTCCTCACCTGGCGGACCAGCAGCTGCAAGCAGCCATCCGCCGGCAGCGATGCGACCGAGTAGCGGCGCGCGGCCTGCCCCGGCGCGTAATGGCCGGGCCACACATCGAGCAAGGCGCCGGGACGCCAATCGGCGCCGCCGTCCCTGGTCAGCGTGATTTCATGGAGCTCGCCGCCGATGCTGCCGGGATTGAGCAGTTCGCGCCGCGCCAGGCGCCAGCTGGTGTAGTCGCTGTCCGGCGCGGCGGTGGACAGCGCATCCTGCGGCGCCTCGCCGCCGATGCCGGCCAGCTCGCGCAAGGCGTGCGACCAGCGGGCCAGCGCGCCGGCATCGCCGTTGTCGACTTCAATGATCGGGTGCAGCGGCCGCGCGCCCAGCACGCGCAGGCGCGTATCCAGCGTCCGGCCGAAGCCGCAGAACTGCAGGTAATTGCGGTCGCCCAGCGCCAGCACGGCGTACTGCAAATGCGCCAGCTCCTCGGCGGCGGCATGCAGCAGGCGGCTGAAGCGGCGCGCGGGATCGGGCGGCTCGCCTTCGCCGAAACTGCTGGCGACGAACAGCACGCGGCGATAATTCCCCAGCAGCGGAGGTGTGAGCTTTTCCAGCGATTGCACATGCACCGCCACGCCGGCCTTTTGCAGCAAGGCCGCGCTTTGCAGCGCCAGCCGCTCGGCCGATCCGGTCTGGCTGGCGTAGGCCATCAACACAGGATCGGCGCTATCGATACTGCCCGTTCCCGCCAGCTTGGCGCGTTCGGCCAGCGCGCTGCGCTTCTGGCGCCGGCGCTTCAGGTACAGCATCCAGCCGGTGACCGCGAAGCCCGGCAGCGACAGGCTGGCGAAGAACATGAACAGGCGGCCAGGCAATCCGAAGTAGGTCCCGATGTGCAGCGGGTAGAACGTGGTCAACGCGCGCGCGGCCACGCCTATCTGCGCATACGGCTCGTGCTTGACGATGGCGCCGGTCTGCTGGTTGATCGACATGCGGCTGCGCGCACGGATGTGCGTCGCGTCGCCATCCAGCCAAAGCACCTGCAACGGCTGCGTCGCACGCTCGGGCGGACGCAGGACCACCGTCTTCCATCCCGGCGCCTGCTGCTGGAAGGTGGACCAGGCCAGCGTCAAGTCGGCGGCTTCCGCGCGCTTGGCTTCCTTGGGCATCTTGGGTTTGGGCGCAGCCGCCACGCGCGGCGGACGGCTCACGCCGGCCCAGCCATCGACCGTATCGCGCACCACATCGAAGCTCCAATACACGCCGCTGACGGTGAAGACCAGGTAGGCCGCCAGCGCCCAGGTGCCCGCCACCGAGTGCAGCCCCCACAGGAAGGAGCGGCCGGTGAGGCGCGTGTCAAAGGTCAGCCAGGTGCGCCAGTCGAGCGCACGGCGCGGCCAGCGCAGATACAGGCCGCTCAACGCAAGCCCCATCAGGCACAAGGCCAGCCCGCCGACCACCGGACGGCCATCGTCGCGCGGCAGCAGCAGGAAGCGGTGCAGCGACTCCACCCATTCGAACACGTCGTCATAACGCAGGGACGGCAGCATGGCGCCGCTGTACGGATCGACGAAGACGGTCTCGCCGTGCTTCCCGCCCGGCGCCGGCGCCAGCGTGACGCGCGCGGAGGCGCCCGCCTCGGCATACACGGTGATGCTGCTGATGCGCGCCTCGGGATGCGCGCGCTGGACGGCTTCGGCCACCTGCGGCGGCGCCACCATCGGCGCCTGCCGCGCCGCCACGCTGGTCACGCCGGGATTGAGCAAGTCCAGCACCTCATCGCGGAACGCGAGGATGGCGCCGGTCAGGCCGATCACGACCAATACGGTGCCGGCGGTGATGCCGACCAACCAGTGCAACTGGAACCAGAGTTTTTTCACAAATCGACCTTCAAGCGTCAAGCGCGTCCATATCAGCAGTCATTCTACCAGTTAATAAGAATCATTATCAATTGCTGGAGTGGCTTGACGCCCAAAAATGTCGCAACCATACTTGTCGAATGAATAAACCTCTGCCCTGGGCCGACGACACGCCGCGATTGAGCCTGTGGTGCGCCGTGCTGTTCTGCTGCTTCAGCGCCCTGCTGGCGGCGGTGTACCTGCGGCCGCAGTTGGCCGGCCTGCTGTGCGTGCTGCCGGTGGCCTCCTACCTGATGCTGGGTGTTCAGATGGGCATGGTGTACAGCGTGGGCTGGTCGGTGCTGGGCCTGGCCGTGGCGTGGCTCAGGCCGGGCAATCCCGCCGAAACGCTGCTCGGCGTCAGCGCCGCCGTGCTGGCGGCAGGCGCGCTGGCCCACCTGTTCGCACTGCGCCGCGCGGCGCTGATGGCGGCGCTGCGCCGCACCGCCTCGCCCGATCCGCTGACCGGCCTGCACAACCACCTGTACCTGGAATCGATCTTCGGCCAGCTCACGCGCAGCCAGCGCGGCAAGCCGCCAACGGTGTCGCTGATGCTGATCGCGCTGGCGCCGGGCGCCGGCGATGCGCAACTGGTGCAGGCCGCGCGGCAGATCGAGGAAGTGTGCCGCCCCAGCGACTGGGCCTTCCGCTTCGGCGACGACCGCCTCTGCGTGCTGGTGCCGTGGGTGACGCAGGTGCAGGGCCAGCAGATCGCCGACCGCCTGCTGGCCGGCATCAACGCACAACAGCCAAACGCCAGGCTTGGCCTGGCCCGCTGGCCGGACGACGCGCCGGCGCTGGCCGCACTGCACACAATCGCCGAGCGCAACCTGCACGGTTAGCGCAGGAACGGCCCCCACACCGGCTGCCGCACATCGCCATCCTGCGCGGTGAGCCGCTGCTTCACGCGGCCATCCACCGACACCACCATCAACGACTTGCGGCCGGCCGACTCGGTGGCGTAGATGATGTACTTGCCGTTCGGCGCGAAGCTGGGCGACAGGTCGTCGGTGCTGTCGGACAGCCGCGTTTCCTTCCCGGTGGCCAGGTCCATCACGTACAGCTGGTAGTTGCCCTCGCGGCGCGAGATGTAGGCCAGCGTGGTGCCATCGGGCGAGATGCGCGGGCTGATGTTGTAGCTGCCGCCGAAGGTGATCCGCTTGGCGTCAGTGCCGTCCGCGTTCATGCGGTAGATCTGCGGACCGCCACTGCGGTCGCTGACGAAGTAGATGCTCTGGCCGTCGGCCGAGAACTGCGCCTCGGTGTCGATGGCGGCGCCGGTGCCGTCGGAGATGCGGCGCAAGCCGCCGCCGTTGGCGTTGACGGTGTAGATCTGCGTATGCCCATCCATCGACAGCGACACGGCCAGCTTGCCGCCATCCGGCGCCCACGCGGGCGACGAGTTGCTGCCCTTCTCGTTGGCGACCACGGTGCGCGCCTGCGTGGCCAGGTTCTGCACGTACACCACCGGCTTTTTCTGCTCGAACGACACGTAGGCGACCTTGCTGCCATCCGGCGACCAGGCCGGCGACATGATGGGGTCATTCGACACGCGGGCCGTCTGTTCGCCCTCGCCGTCGATATCGGCCACGGCCAGCTTGTAGCGGCTGCCCTCCTGCTTGATGTAGGCCACGCGGGTGGCGAACGCGCCGGGCACGCCGGTGAGCTTGAAGAACACATCGTCGGCGATCTTGTGCGCCGCCAGGCGGGCCGCCTGCGCCGGCACCGACTGGTCCTGGCGCGACAGCTGGCTGGCCTTGACGGTGTCGAACAATTTGTAGCGCACGTCGTAACGGCCATCCGCCAGCGCGGACACGGTGCCCACCACCAGCGCATCGGCGCCCTTGGCCTTCCAGCCGGCGTAGTCGATGTTGTTGACGTCATTGACGGTGCCGGCGTCGATCACATTGAACAATCCACTGCGGCCCAAGTCGGCCTTGATGATGGCGGAGATCTGCTGCGGCGCCAGCATCTCATCGGCAAAGCCGGCGACGGCGACCGGGATCTGGTTGCTGCCAACGCCGCTGATTTCAATTCGCATCTGCGCCTGCGCACCATGCGTGATGACGGCAAGCGACAGGCCGGTATAAATCAGATAGTGACTCAGTCTTTTCATAGAACTCAATTTGATTATCCAACCATAAATTATCGGAGTAGTATCCACTCTTGCATCCCTGAAGGCGGCCTCATGCTGCCCCGATTGTTGTTCCTTCATCCGAAAGGTGACAGAAATGGACAATTCCCTAGGCAAGAATGCACACATCGACCGTTGGCAGAAGAACCGCCAAAAGGCTTTCAAGATAGTACCCGAGGATGGCAAGACCTTACGCTATCTGGGCAAGGATTTCCACGTTTTTCCCAACACCTTCTGGCCCTACACGGACAGCCAGCCGCTGGTGCGCGCCTTGCGCGTAAAGGCGGGCGACAGTGTACTTGATGTCGGCACCGGCTCCGGCGTGATCGCGATATTCGCCTGCTACGCCGGCGCCGCCCGCGTGCTGGCGGTCGACATCAACCCCGCCGCGCTGAAGAGCGCCCGCCACAACGCCGAGGCGCACGGCTTCGGCGACATCATGGAGGTGCGCTCATCGAGCCTGTTCGATGGCGTCGGCGACGAGCGGTTCGACGTCATCACCGCCAACCTCCCCTTCCGCAACAAGGAGGCGCACGACGTGGTCGCCCGTTCGCAATGGGACACCGACTTCCATACCAACACCCGCTTCTTCGAGCAGGTCGGCAAATACCTGAAGCCGGACGGTCGCATCTACTTCGCGCATTCCAATTTCGGCGCGGTGAAGGAAGTGCGCAAGCTGGCCAAGGAGAACGGCTACAGCATGCGCCTGATGGCCAGCGTGCGCGCCGACGAAACCAAGGAATTCTACGCCTTCCTCATCAAGCGATCGCCCCAAGCAAAGCCGGTATGAACGACGTGTACAAGACCATCGCCGGCCTGCGCGAGGTCGCGCATGCGCCGTGGCGCCTTGAGGTAAGGCGCGTCGCGGTCATCCTCAGCAACTCGCGCTCGGGATCAAGCCTGATCAAGCATGTGCTGGCGGAGCATCCCGACGTCGCCTCGCTCGACGGCGAAATGGAGCCCTACCTGCCGCTCACCCACAATGGCTTCGGCATGAACTCCGACAGCGACGCCATCGACGCCCTGGCCCAGCCGGACGCACTGGCCGACAATCTGTTCGCCGACCTCACCGTCCCCAGTCCGGGCCTGCAGCCGCTGGATCAATTGAAGAACCGCTGGCGACGGCGCCTGCTGCTGCAGTTCCCGCTGTGCTTCATCGAGGCGGCGCAACAGCGCAAACTCGACGCGGCGCTGGACGAAGCCATGCGCGGCAAGCAGCATACCGACGCCACGCTCCACCGGTCGATATTGACCGCCGTGTTTCGCGACGAGCCATGGCGCATGAATTTCTACGACATGCAGTCGTCATCGTCGCTGCGCGATTTCGGCCTGGGCGCCAGCGGCTACTACGACGAGCCGTTGAAGATCGAAGAACCGCCCTTCGTGCTGCCGCGCAGCTTCCGCCGCGCGTTCACCATCGACGATGCCGCCCACAAGGTCCTGCTGTTCAAATCGCCGAGCGACGCCTACCGCATCGGCATCCACGAGCAGCTGTTCCCGCGCGCCGACATCCAATACATCCACCTCAGCCGCGGCTATGCGCAATCGGTCAACGGCTTGATGGATGGCTGGCTGTCGCCGAAAGGCTTCTTCGCGCAGGACCTGGCGCGGACCGGCACCACGCTGCGGATACACGGCTACTCGGACGCCACGCCGTTCGGCCAGCGCTGGTGGAAGTTCGACCTGCCGCCCAACTGGCGCCAGTTCACCCGATCCACCCTGGGCGACGTCTGCCTGAACCAGTGGCTGGCGTCGCACGAGGCGATCCTCACCAGCCGCGTGCCGATGCTGCGCCTGGGGTTCGAACAGTTCATGGAACGTCCGGCGACGCAGCTGGAACGCATCGGCGCATGGCTAGGCCTTTCCGACCTCTCGCTGCCCGCGCGGTTGCCGGTGACGATGGCCACCGACATCCCCAGCGCGCAGCGCTGGCGCAAGCGCGAACAGGCCTTGCTGGACATGGGCCGGCGCCCGCCGGTGCGGGCCATGATGGAGCGGCTGGGCTACACGATGGATCCGGAATCATGGACTTGAATAATCACTTGCTGGTGCCGTTCCTGATCGGCCAACGCCGCGACGGCCTGCGGCGCGTCGCTGAACTCGACCGCCACGACTGGGACGTCGTCGACGTGCCGGATTTTACCGACGCATCCCTGGCCGATCCGAACGAGAAGCTGCGCAGGATGGGCCGGATCTACGCCGGCTTGGCGCAGCGTGTCGAACAGGTCGTCGATGCGGGCAAGGTCCCGGTCAGCATCGCCGGCGACTGCATGTCCACGCTGGGCGTGCTTGGCGGCCTGCAACGGAGCGGCCGCGCGCCGGAGCGGATCTTGTGGCTCGACGCGCATGGCGACTTCCATACCTGGGCGACCACGCAGACAAAATACCTCGGCGGCATGCCGCTGGCCATCCTGGTGGGGCGAGGCGACCGCCGCAGGCAAAGCCGCGACGCCATCGGCGCGATGCTGGCGACCATCGGCGTCACACCCTACCCGGAACAGCAGGTGATCCTCTCCGACGCGCGCGACCTCGATCCGGGCGAGCTGGAGGCGGTGAGAAGCTCCGGCGTCGTGGTCTGCCCGATCGGCCGGATCGGTGAGCACCTGAGTCCCGACGAGCGCCTCTACCTGCACTTCGACAGCGACGTGATGGACGCCGAATCGGAAATCCCGGCGCTGAAATACCACGTCAAATCGGGGCCCAAGTATGCGGACATCGCCGCGCTGTTCCGCTCACTGCGGGGGTACAACATCGTCGCGGTCTCGGTATCGGCCTGGCATGAAGAGAAGGACCACGACAACGCGGCTGCGCGCGCCTGCCTGGCGCTGCTGCACGAGTTGGAGATAACAGGCGGTTGAGGTAATTTTTAGTTGGCGTCCGCCGTGGGGCCCCCTAGTCCGAGACCTGTGGAAACAGGGTGAAATCGGGCAGCGGATGCGCTTTCAGTTCCGCCTCGCTACCGATGCGCAGCGTGGTCGCCGGCGTTCCGTTGAACACGGGCCAAGCCGGCAGGCCTTTTCCGCTCGGGGCGCCGGTGCTGGCGAACTGGATCACTGTGTCGGCCAGGCGCGAGGCCAACTGCCGGTCCGCTGGTGCCCAAGCGCGTCCGTCGACGTCCAGATTATCGAACAGGTATTGAATTTCCACGCCATGACCAGCGCCGCAACCCCAGTTGCACGGCGTCGGCGGCGCGGCGGGGCGATGGGCGAAGTAGTAGACATACGGTTTGGCGTGGCCGTATTTCGCCTGCAGCGCAGCCCAGTGTTCCATGCGCCAGCCCCACCAGTCGTTGGTCAGTTGGTGAATGGACGCGACAGCCTGTGCGTCGCCGCCGCCGGGGTAGGCCGCCAGCATGCGCTCGGACGGCGCGTGCCCCAGCAGCGTGGTCACCAGTTCATGATGTCTGGCGCCGTTGATTTCCTGGGTGCCCAGGATTTCTCCGGCCAGGTCCTTGCCTTCTTCGGCGGTCCAGCCCACCAGCAGCGGCACATCGTTCTGACGGTGGTTGCGGTAAATGGTGGTCAGGTCGGCGTGCAGCAGGTAGCCGTCCACATAGGTGCGCGGCAGCCATGCCGGCTTCTGCAGTTCCTTCACACTCAGCTTGCGCAGATCAGCCAGATGTTCAGCGCCGACGGACTTGGCGAGCGCCAGGCCCTTCGCTTCGGCCACGGACTTCTGGTCGAAGCGGTGACTGTCGTCAGGCCGGATCGGCATGGCGTCGTTGCCGCTTTCGGCCACGGCGCGCTGGAACAGGCCTTTCGCCAACGGTGTGGCGACCAGCAGCCCGACCGATTCGCCGCCCGATGAATTGCCCATGATCGTGACCCGCCCAGGGTCGCCGCCAAAGGCCGCGATGTTGTTCTTCACCCAGCGCAATGCCGCGATCTGGTCCAGGATGCCCTGATTGCCGGAGGTGTGCGAGGGCGATTCGGCGCTCAGTTCCGGGTGCGCGAAGAAGCCGAATATACCGAGTCGATAATTGAGCGTGACGACAACGGCCCCGCGCCTGGCCAGATTGGCGCCGTCCTGGACGGGCACCCCGGCGGTGCCGCCATACATGCCGCCTCCGTGTATCCACACGATCACGGGCAGCTTGTGCGCCTTTTCAGGCGTCCACAGGTTCAGGTACAGGCAATCCTCGCTTTTCGGATTCGTGATCCAGTCCGCGGTCTGGGCACATGCCGGCGAAAAGCTGGTTGCCAACTTCACGCCCGTCCATGGCACCACCGGTTGCGGCGCGCGCCAGCGGAAATCGCCGATCGGCGGCGCGGCGAACGGGATGCCCAAATAGGTCCTGTAAGCGTCGGCCTGCATGCCGACGACGGCGCCACCGGTGACGTTGACCGGACTGGTTAGCGGGACGGCATGGGTCGGCGGGGCCGCCAAGGCCAGCAGGCCGAAGGCGGCCAGGCCCAGTGCGCGTACAGACATAGTCATGGATTTTCCTTGCGGTGCGAGAGGGTTGTTGTGGTCTTGACTGGGCCAGACGTTGACGGCGTTGGCCCCGCGCTTGGCGACGAGCACTCAATCATACTGGAGGGCATAGTTGATAAAATTTCAAATTCCCACAACCGGGATTATGAAATTTGCCAAGTTACTTAGCAATTCACACTCCAGGCGCACCACGCGCTCGACCTCGTGGTTCCGGATGCAAAGTGCATTTTCTTCAAGTGACAATTCGATAGATTGTTGGCTATGGCCCACGTGTAAAGTGAAAAAAAATACCAACTTTCAAAAGTCGGAACCGACGTTGATTGTTCCGGGCAGCCTCCATTGCCAATGAATTGGCTTGATATCCAGATGCCATTCAAACCGAATTGCGAATTTACTTATAGGTGACCCATTTAACATCTAGCGAAGGACAATGACGTGGCTATCTTGCAAGAAAGTGGGGCGAAGCAGCTTCTTTTTTTACGCGCATTGCATCTTTTCGGACGAAGCTTGTGGCGGGCCGATACCGTGCTTGATCAGGCAGATGTGTCACTTATTCATGCTTCGATAAGGTGGAACGGCAAGAGCTGGCTATTATTCGACCACAGCCGTAACGGTACTTTTGTTGACCAGAAGGTAGTCGTACCGAACGGCAGTGTTGAAATTAGCGAAGGAAAGACCATACATTTTGGAAGTGACAGGCGACGCAGTTGGACTGTCATCAATCTGGATCCGCCACGTCCGCTGCTGCTACCGCTAGATTCTTTACACCAGCCAATCAGCTTACGGGAACTGCATTTTTTGCCCAGCGTGGATGAGCCGGAAGTCATGATATTTTTGGACGACGGCGGGCAGTGGCTGTGGGAAGACGATACTGGCATCTATGAGCTAAGGGACGGCGACGTGTTGACCTTGGGGCGGCATTCCTGGCGGTACATCAACGGCATGTCTGCTGAAGAGACCGTCGAGCTCGATGTCGGCTTGGCACGCGAACCGGCGAAGGTTTTGTTTTGTTTTGATGTCAGCCAGAACGAGGAGCACGTTGAGCTGCGCATTCAGACCGGTCGGGGCGAGGCGGTGCTCGGCGAGCGCAGCCATCATTACAGCATACTGACGCTGGCGCGCCAGCGCCTGTTCGATGCACAACGAGGCTTTGATGTGCGTAGCCAAGGGTGGCTGGCAACTGAGCACCTTGCCGAAATGCTGAGGCTCGAGCCCAAGCATTTGAATATGCAGCTGCACCGCGCGCGTCATCAAATCAGTACCGCGCTTCCTGCTGAACGCTGTTGGGAGCGATTCATTGAGAGGCGGCGCGGTGAATTACGCTTTGGTGACTTCAGCTTCCAGATTATGAGGGGTTCCCGGTTGGAGGCCAGGTTCGATCCGCTTCAAACAGTTCCGGGATAATTCCGCGATAGTTTGCCGCGCCGCTTATTTTGTTAGTAGTTAGTATGCATAGCCGAGCCCAATAATATTGGCCGTTATCCTGCGTTGATCGCTGTTATTTGACGTGGTTGAGTGCCAATTGCGGTCTGAGTAAAGTCTGTCTTTATGACCGGACTTCGCTAAGGCCGCATTGTCATCTCATTCTCCTCTATTAACTGGCTCCATCGTTGTCAGCATCGCTCGACGTCACTACCGTGTACTTGAGCTATTGGGCGAAGGAGGATTCGGCCAGGTATTCAGAGCGCGGTGTCAGGAGGACGGTGAACTGGTGGCTATCAAGTTTCCCAAAACAGACCAGGATTCCCGTCAATTTGACGATGAAATTACACTTTACCGGCAATTGGCACACCCACACCTGGCGGCTTTATTGGATTGGGGGCCGCACTTCGCCGTATTCGAATTGCTCCATGGTCGCACGCTGCGTGAGCATCTGATCAAGGAAGGGGCGATTGCCGCGATCACCGCGCGTGCGCCGATGTTGCATGTTCTGGAGGCGCTGACTTATCTGCATGAACACGGCGTCGTACACTGTGACGTCAAGCCGCATAACATCATGATTGTGGACGAGGGGGCCAAGCTATTTGACCTCGGTAGTGCGCTGATGATGGCCCCGGGCACGGCAGCCCGCAGGCTGTTTTCTCCCGCTTATAGCGCACCGGAACAATTGCTCGGCACACCGCCGAGCACTAAATTCGATTTATATGCCTGGGGGCTGGTGTGGCTCGAATGTCTCGCTGGGCAGCCGGTGTTCGCCGGCCCAAACGTGGAACGATTGTACCGGCAACAGATCGCCGGTGGTGAGGTGCCGCTGCCGGCCCCGTTGATCGGGCACCCGTTGGGCGAGTTGTTGCGGACAGTATTGCATAAGGACCCCCGTCAGCGCGCTGGTGATGCCCAACAGCTCTATCGGCAGCTGCTGGACATCAACTTGCGGGATATTCCGCGCGGCGTCGGCGTTGGCACTTACAGATACGACCAGTCCACCCAGCCTCTGCCATCCCGTTCCGACGTGACGGGATAGTTGGATTGGGCCGGCGGCACTCCCGCGACGTCCTCCAGGTAATAATAGTTCGCTGGATTGACGCCGGAAATTGACGAAATACGTCGCACCAAGGGTCGCCACGGCAGCGTGCTTGTTCGGTTAGCTCCGCCACCCATTTTGTCGAACGTAGCATGATTCTTGTGTATCGCTTCGCTCAACTCGGCTGACTTGGTCTGCACTGCGCACGGGGTTTCAAACAAGGTGCCCCAGTCCGACAGATGTTCCCGCGCCAGTTTGTAGATCAGTTCCGGTACCGGGGCCACGGTGGGATCGGCTTTGCTGGCATCGTACATGCCGTCTGATGTCCTGTTGCCTGTTACTGTACCGTGCCGTCCCCGGCAAGCATAAAGCTGATAGCCCTTGGGTTGCATGCGGCCTGGTTGGAGTCGCAGCGGGTCGGCGCCTTGGTTGTGGTCGGCTAACGTTTTCCACGTCTTCCCTAGTGTGGGCGGCTGTTGGTCTTCCTGGCACTGGCGCGCGTTTGGCCGAGGGACCAGCGCCATAAAGCCGGCATCAAGGCGTCCCCCCACATGGTCCCAGGCATAGATACCGGTGAAATTGACGACGTTCGGGGGCAACTGGGTCAGGATGCCATACCATTCCCCTGAACCGGGAACGGGGTCGATCGCAAAGATGTTGACGGCAACGTCTCGGCGACCGTAGGCGTACAGGAACCAGGCGGCCATGACACACTCAGCCGCGCCCCGGCTGTGTCCAATCAGATTGTATTGCGCGGCGCCGCTGGCGGCCGCGAGATTGGCGCCGTGCAGGGCGAGGGCGACGGCGGCCCATCCATTGATCTGGCTTGGGTAGGAGAACTGGTTACCGCCTGAGTACGGCTGGGCGTACTTGAGCAGATCTGGTGGCACATTGAGCGGGCCGTCAAGCCTGAGCGGCTCGCTATCGTTCCGAGGGGAGGACCAATCGTTTTCACCAACGCCTCGGACGCTGGCGCTGGCACGACCGGGCTCGAGCGTACCCGTGATTTCCTTGTGGATGCGAACCGGGATGTAGCCGGTGTCCGGGGTGTAGATGTCGCGGTCGCTTTCCTTGCGCGACTTTTCTCCCTCATCGCGGGTGCAGGCAGTGCCGCTGAAGCAAACGGTATAGACAGACATGCTGGCGTCCTTTCTGGCGATGGCTTAGTCGAAGCCGGCCTGGCAATCCCATTGAGCGACCGGCGACAGGATGTGACAGATGGATGGGTGTGCGTGCTGCAGTCCCGCAATCACGTTGAAGAATCCTCCCGCGAAGTCTGGATGGCTTGGTATCGGTCCGTGGTACATACTGCGCTGGATGGGCTGAGCCTGGTCCGGCATGGAGCGGCGCACAGGTGTGTGGTGGTGGCGTGTCTTCATGATGTCCTCGCGTGGGTTGATTGGGGGGCGCGTGACGCATCGAAATTCCACCGGCGCCTGGCCAAGGCCGCCGGCCGGTGGAACCCCGTCCCCCTGGTCAAACCGAACGGGGACGTGCGTCAGCGCGCAAACATGCGCTTACAGCAGGGCGCCCGCGACTTTGGCAGCATATGGGGCGACGGTGGAGGCCACGCTCTTCAGCGTATCCCACCAGCCCGATGCCTCGATGCCGCTGGCGTCGGAGATGGCGCCGCCGCCGGCCATGGTGCGATGCACAGGGCTGGCCTGCATAGGCATGCCGATGTGCTGTTTGCTCGAAAACTCGTAGTTCGCTTTTTTCATGATGATTCTCCAAAGTGAGGTTGAAATATGGCTGGATTTCTCCACGAGGGCCTCTTGAGGCGGACCAGCCGCCACCTCCGCTACTCCCCCGTGTCTTCCTGTCCGGCGCAATACGCCGGATATCAGAAGCTGGTTGCCGCCCAGGCTTTCGGATCGCCTATCGTCACGGGCATCACGTCGCTCACGTCTATCGTGTAGCGCACGATGCGCCATGCGCGCTGATCGTTCTCGGGATCGAAGAAGGCCAGTTTGACGTCCCAGCAATCGGAATCGAGACGGCAGAAGGGGCTCTTCTCCACGGCGATCTTGGCCAGTTGACGCGAATGCCCGTTGTCGTCCGGCGTCAGGTTTTCCGCGAACACGGTGATTGCCTGGAAGGCATTGGTGGCGGCAAAATTCATGGCCCGTTCCGAAGACGCGGTGCCGAGATTGCGGAAGTCGTAGTAAATGCGGTTGAGGAACTCGCGCAGGCCGGTCTTCAGCTTGTCGTCCTTGTCGGTGAGGTTGGCTGCCTTCATCGCAGTGTCGATCAGCTTGTTCACGTTCCAGTAGTAGAGTCCACGCGGAACCACCGAGATCACTGGCACCACCTGGCCGGAATACAGCCGCACCGTTTTGCCGGTGAGGTAGCCGGGAATGGAAACGCGCTCGACATAGCCGTCGGAATCCGGCTTCGCCACCTGCCCTTCCAGGGCGCCCACCAGCAGGCCGTACGTGTCGCGTGCGAAGGGCTCGCTTGGTTCGATTGCATAGATGGGGGTCAGGTCGATGTTGAGCGTCCAGATCAACATGCTGGATTCGAACTCGCGGTTTTCCAGATAGGCCAGCAACTGCTCAGGGTTGTAGGGGCTCTGGCCGGCAGGCATCAGCTGAGTGAAGCCGTCGCGGCGGGCTTCGGTACCGAAGTCGTAGCCGATTTTCCCGAGGGCGTAGACCAACGACGACGATGACGGCTTGCATCCGCACGGGCCGGACGGAACGATGCCGGTGGCGCCGGACGGAATGATGCCCGTGGCGCCGGCGGCCACGCTAACGACGCCTGCGGAATCTACGGGCGCCTCGGCCGGCAAGGCGGCCACCGTGTCCAGGGACCCTTGTGGCTCCAGGCTGGACGGTGTGAGCGATACTGTGGATGGGACGCTGGTGTCGGCGTCCGTTGGTTGGTGAGTCATAGCACTTCCTCCATTGAATAGGTGAGCATAGGCCTGTTGAATATTCAGACGCCCGGCCAGGAATCGGCGACAGTCCGACCCCCAGCGGGGATCGCATGGTGAGGCACTCGCGAGAAGTGCCTCACGCACCTGGTTGGGAGAGGCGGGCATGCCTCTCTTCCGTTGTATAGAGAGCAGCAGGGCGGCAACTGCGGACACGAGTGGGGTGGCGAAACTGGTACCTGTCAGGCGGGCGCTTGCGCCATTGGCCTGGGCACCGAGTATTTCCTGTCCAGGCGCGAGTATTCCTTGCGTGAGGTATTCATTTCCCCAGTTACTGAAATCCATAGGCTGGCCGTTGCTGTCCATGGCGCCTACGGCCAGCACATGCGGCAAGCTGGCGGGAATGTGCCGGCATTCGCAGCCGTTGTTCCCGGCCGCCGCGACAACGAGTATGTTTTTGTCATGGCACTCCTGCAGGATGTCGCGCAGCGATGTGTCGGCTTCATTGTTGGCGCTGACGAGCTGGCCGCCGCTGATATTGATCACCTGGGCCTCGTGGTCGATGGCGATGCGTAGCGCGTTGACCAGGTCTCTTTGCGAGACGCGATTGCTGGGGCCGGCGGAAAAAATCGGAATCGAAATGCCCTTGCAGCCAGGAGCCCAGCCTTGAATGCCTCCGTCTCCATCACCTTCGCCGAAGATTTTGCTGAAGATGTGCGTCGCATGGTTTGTCGTCGCACCGCCAACCGCACCGGCGGCTCCAGTGGTGATGGATTTGATGTCAGCCGATCGCAGCGAGGGATGAGACAAGTCAGGCACCCCATCAAGTACCGCAATGCGAATATCTGGAGACCCCTTCGAGTCCTTCCAAAGCTCGGCCAGTCCGTTGATTACATGCGTATTCATCACAGGGTTCCATCCATAGAGTGCGTTTGATGGATGAATTGTAGGCAGGACAACATGTAAAAACGACCACACCTGATAACCGGTGGGCACCGCAGATAACGGGCGGGATGAGCGGCGACAGTAAGGCCAAAAATATGTTTAAAAATCGCTTGCTATTCAATCGCACACAATCTATAGTGTGCTCATGGGCGCTGCAAACAGCGTCGGATAGTAGAAGTAAGTAGCTAGCGATTAGATAGTTAATTAAACATCCTCACTCACTGAAAAGGAATCATCATGTCGATCGAACAAGTTCTGTACCGCGCAAACGCAAAAGCAACCGGTGGCCGCGAAGGCCGTGCGGTTTCCTCCGACAACGTGCTGGACGTGAAGCTGACCACCCCGAAAGAACTGGGCGGCGCCGGTGCCGTCGGCACCAACCCTGAGCAGCTGTTCGCCGCCGGCTACTCGGCCTGCTTCATCGGCGCGATGAAATTCGTCGGTGGCCGCGACAAGATCGCCGTGCCTGCGGACGTTTCGGTCGAAGGCATCGTCGGCATCGGCGCCATCCCTACCGGTTTCGGCATCGAAGTGGAACTGAAAATCTCGCTGCCAGGCCTGGACCGCGAAACCGCTGAAAAGCTGGTCGCCGCCGCCCACGTCGTGTGCCCATACTCGAACGCCACCCGCGGCAACATCGACGTGACCCTGACCATCGTTTAATCGATCCAGTCAGCGAACGACAGGCCGGCCCCTCCTCCGAGGCGCCGGCCTTTTTTCACATACAATCGATGTTTTGATCCGCATCGGGACGCGCAATGATTGAGTGGCAATGGCTGGCCTTTGAAGACATCCCCCGCCTGGACTGGTACGAAGTGCTGCTGCAACGCCAGCAGGTGTTCATCCTGGAGCAGACCTGTTTGTACCCGGACATCGACGGCTGCGATCCGCAGTGCCACCACCTGATGGCGTGGCGCGAGATCGACGGCAAGCGCACGCTGGTCGCTTACCTGCGTTGCGTGCCGCCGGGCGTGAAGTACGACGAGATGTCGCTGGGCCGCGTGCTGACCACGCAGGCCGCGCGCGGCAGCGGCATCGGCCGCGAGCTGCTGGCCAAGGCGATTCCGCTGGCCGAGGCGCTGCATCCCGGCCATGGCTTCCGCATCGGCGCGCAGGCGCACCTGGAAAAATTCTACGGAAGCTACGGCTTCAAGACGGTCACCGAGCCTTACGACGAAGACGGCATCCTGCACATCGACATGGTGCGCTAGAAGGTCAGCATGAAGCGCGCGCCGGCGCTGACCGAGCGCGCGTAACGCACCGTGCCGCCGTTGGCGTGCACCAGGTGCCGCACCATCGCCAGGCCGATGCCCCGGCCCTGCTTCTTGGTCGAAAAGAACGGCGTGAAGATGTGCGCGGCCAGCGTCTCCGGCACGCCGGGGCCGTTGTCGGACACTTCGATGCGCAGGCGTCCGCCCCGGCTCAGGCGCGCGCGCACCTGCGCTTCCGGCGCCTTGCCGGTGATGGCTTCGGCCGCGTTCTTCAGCAGGTTGATGAGCGCCTGCTCCAGCTGCCCCGGATCGATCATCACCGCCAGCGACGCCGGCTCCACCGAGAACGACACGCGTCCGCCCCGCTCCTGCCACTGCGGCGCGATCAGCATGGACAGGCGTTCGAACAGCTCCTCCAGCAGCACGCGCTGCGGCTGCGCCTGGGGCACCGTGGACAGGCTGCGATAGCTGCCGACGAAATCCACCAGGCTGGCGGCGCGGCGCGAGATGGCGTCCAGCGCGGTGCCCAGGTCGGCGTGGATATCGGCCGGCAGGCCCGCCGCAGCTTCGTCCAGCAGGCCGCAGGCGGTGCGCGACAGCGAGGCGACCGGCGTCAGGGAGTTCATGATCTCGTGGGTCAGCACCTGCACCAGTTCGCGCCAGGCGTTGAGGGCTTCGGCTTCCAGTTCGCTCTCCACCGGCATCAGCGCGGCCAGGCGCTGAGGCGCGCCCTGCATCGCCAGCGCGGAGACGGCGACCAATGCGCGCTCCACGCCACGCTCGGTGTCAAAGCTGATCAGCTGTCGTTGACCGGCGGTTTGCGCGGCCAGCAGCTGGTGCAGGTCCTGCGGCGCGCTGGCGCGGCCGGGTGCGAGCAGGCGGCGCGCGCTGGCGTTGAGCGGCGCCACCGCGCCGGCGCCGGCCGCGTTCTGGATGCTGAACAGGGCGATGGGCGCGTGTTCGAGCCGGGCTTCCAGTGCGTGGATGGTGTCGGACAGTTCGCGGCCGGCAGATGCGGCGCCATGGAGCATGGTGCTGTCCTGCGTTTCCATGCGCGGGGCGCGGGGGGCCAAGCGGCGCAGGCATTGCCACAACGCGGCGGCCGGCACCAGCGCGGCCAGGCCGCACAACACGATGCGGCGCGGCTCGGGCGTGGCGGACATGATGTCGGCAACGGCGGTCAGCGCCATCAAGGCGACGACGCTGGCCACGGCGCCCAGCTTGAGGGCGCGCTCAGATGCCATGCTTGCCCAGCTTGCGATACAGCGCTGCGCGGCTCACGCCCAGCGACTTGGCGGCGTGGCTGATATTGCCGTTGAATTGGGCCAGCGCCGAGGCGATGGCCTCGCGCTCCAGCGCGTCGAGGGTCATGTCGCCGCTGATGGAGCCGCGCGCGGAAGCGGCAACGATGCCCGGCGAGACGATGAAATCCGCGCCGCCGTCCAGCGCCGCCATGCCGGCCCCGAGTCCGAAATCGCTCAAGGAAAATTCGGTTCCCTGGCCCAGGATCACGGCGCGCTCGCAGGCATGGCGCAGCGCGCGGACATTGCCCGGCCAGTCGTGGCGCAGCAAGCCGTCCATCGCAGCCGCGCTCACGTTGCGTGCCGGCCGCTCGTACTGCAGCGCGTACAGGTTCAGATAATGCGTCAGCAGCAGCGGAATATCCTCGCGCCGCTCGCGCAGCGGCGGCACGCGGATCACGATGGTGTTCAACCGGAACAGCAAATCCGGCCGGAACACGGCGGGATCGAACAGCCGCGCCTCATCCAGATTGGTCGCGCTGACGATGCGAACGTCGATGGCTTCCGGCTTGTCGGCGCCGATCGGCGTCACTTCGCGCCGTTCCAGCGCGGTCAGCAGCTTGGCCTGCGCCGCCAGCGGCATATTGCCGATTTCGTCCAAGAACAGCGAACCGCCGCGCGCGGCCTGGAAGCGCCCCGCCCTGTCGGCCTTCGCATCAGTGAACGAGCCTTTGCGATGGCCGAACAACTCGCTCTCGAACGTCGATTCCGGCAGCGCCCCCATGTCCACCGCCAGCAGCGTGCCGGCCGCGCGGCGCGACAGCGCATGGATCGCGCGCGCCACCAGCTCCTTGCCGACGCCGTTCTCGCCCAGCACCATCACGTTGGCCTCGGTCGGCGCCACGCTGGCGATCAACGCCTTCAGCTCGCGCATCGCCGAGGATTCGCCCATCAGGTCGGGCGTCGTCGCGGCCGGGCCACGCATCGCGGCGCGGCGGGCCAACGCCTGGTCGATGGCGGCCACAAGCCGCGCGTTGTCCCACGGCTTGGTGATGAAATCGCCGGCGCCGCGCTTCAACGCTTCCACCGCCAGCGGCACGTCGGCGTAGGCGGTCATCGCGATCACGGCAGGCGGCTGCGCCTGGGAGCGCAACAGGTCCAGCACCGCCAGCCCTTCTTCGCCGTCGATGGAGCCGGGTGTGAAGTTCAGGTCCAGCAGCACCACGTCCGGCACGCCCTGCGCCAGCAAGGCGGGCAGGCCCGCCGGATCGCACAGCGTGGCGACCTTGCCATAGCGTCGCCGCAGCAGCAACTGTGCGGCAGTGGCGACATCGGCGTCATCATCGAGTATCAATACGTAAGCGGACATGCAGGCATTCTAGCAGCCGCTCACCGGCTGTGGACATGGCTTGCGGCCGCGCGCCGCACACACACGCGGCAAGTGTTCGGTTCCGAACACCGGCCGCTGTTCATAAGCGGACACCGAATGCCCGGCGCCGGCCAGACAGGCCGTCAATACAGGGTTTTCCGGCTTGGCACAGCGCTTGCTGTATGGCCGGTATGCACATCAAAAAAAATATCGGTCCCACTCCAACTCACCTGCCATCCAGCGGCGCGGCGATGGACGTGGTCGTGCCCCGCAAACGCGGCAAGACCATCGCCATCGGCCTGGCGGCCACGCTGGCCGTCGCGGCGGCCGGCTACGGCCTGTGGGCCTGGATGCCGCGCGGCCTGCAGGTGGACGGCGCCGACCTGCGCATCGGCCAGGCGGAACGCGGCATCTTCGTCGACGAAATCGTGGTGCGCGCCAACGCGGAGCCGCTCAATTCCGTGATACTCGACTCGGTCGAATCGGGCCGCGTCGAGGAAGTCTTCGCCATCGACGGCACGCTGGTGAAAAAAGGCCAGCTGCTGTTCCGCATCTCCAACCCGCAGCGCAACCTGGAGCTGCTGGCGCGCCAGTCGGAACACGCGGTCAGCATCTTCAACCTGTCCAACCTGCGCGTGGCGCAGGAAGCCAGCGCCAGCGACCATCAACGCCGGCGCGAGGATCTCCAGTTCGCGCTGGAGCAGGTCCGCAAGCAGCACGAGCGCAATGTGCGGCTGGCGGCGCAGGGCTACATCTCCGCCGTCGCGCTGGAGGAATCGGCGGACAAGCTGCAACAGCAGCGCCGCCTGCTGGCGCAGGAGGAACGCGCCTCCGGCACAGAGGAAAACGTGCGCCGCAGCGCCGCGACGCAGTTGGAGACGGCGATCGAGGGCCTCAACTCCGGCCTGAAACTGGTCTCCGCCACCGTCGACGCGCTGGCAGTGCGGGCGCCGGTCGAAGGCCGGCTGACCAACTTCCGCCTACAGGTGGGCGAATCGATCAGCACCGGCAAGAACATCGGCCGCATCGACGACCCGGCGCGCTTCAAGCTCTCCGCCAGTGTGGACGAGTACTACCTGAACCGCATGGCGGTGGGCCGGCACGGCAGCGTCAAGCAGGATGAACGCAGCTTCGCGGTCGACATCCGCACCATCTACCCGCAGATCAAGGAGGGCCGCTTCATGGTGGAACTGGTGTTCACCGCCGGCCAGCCGCCGGTGCTCAACCCCGGCCAGAGCCTGGACGCGCGCATCACGCTGGGCGAGCCGGCCAAGGCGCTGCTGCTGCCCAACGGCGCCTTCATCAACGACAGCGGCGGCGCCTGGGTCTATGTGCTGGACGCGGGCGGACGCACGGCGCAGCGCCGCGCGGTGCGGGTCGGACGCCGCAACAACAGCCAGCTGGAAGTGCTCGAAGGCCTGGCCGCCGGCGACAAGGTGATCCTGTCCAGCTACGCGGCCTACGGAAATTCACCACGGCTTCAAATAACGCAGTAAATTCCCATAACCACCAACAGAGGCAAACCCCATGATCAAACTTGTCGGCGTCAGCAAAATCCATCAGGCAGGAGAAATCCAGACCACCGCGCTGGATCGCATCGACCTGGAAATCGAAGCGGGCGAATACGTCGCCATCACCGGGCCTTCCGGCTGCGGCAAGTCGACCATGCTGGGCATACTGGGCCTGCTCGACGTGCCGAACCACGGCGAATACTGGTTCGAGGGCCAGAATGTCGCCGGCTGGAGCGAATCGAAACTGAACCAACTGCGGCGCGGCCGCATCGGCTTCATCTTCCAGAGCTTCAACCTGATCGAGGAATTGACGGTGTTCGAGAACGTCGAACTGGCGCTGGAGTACAACGGCACGCCGGCGCGCGAACGGCGCGAGCGCGTGACGGCGATGCTCGCCAAGCTGGGTGTCGGCCATCGCGCCTCGCACCGGCCATCGCAGCTGTCGGGCGGCCAGCAGCAGCGCGTGGCGATCGCGCGCGCGCTGGTGGCCGGCCCCGCCGTCCTGCTGGCCGATGAACCGACCGGTAACCTGGACACGGCGCACGGCGATGAAGTCATGCGCCTGCTGCGCGAGATTAACGCCGAAGGCACGACGGTGGTCATGGTCACGCACTCGCCGGACCACGCCGCGCAGGCTTCGCGCACATTGAATCTGCTGGACGGCCGCATCATGGTCGACGTACTGCAAGCCGCTTAAGCGTCAGGATCACACCAATGAACCTGCGCGATTTTCGCATAGGCTGGCGGCTGCTGTTGCAGCAGCCGGCCTACTCCGCCGTGGTGATCGGCGGTCTCGCCATCGGCTTCGCAGCTTGCTTCCTTCTGTTCGGCTTTGTCGAATTCTGCCTCAACTTCAACAGCGCGATACCGGACAACGACCGCGTGGTCGTGATCAAGCAGCGCATCAACGTCTTCCCGCGTCCGGAATGGCAGGCTTGGGCCTTCATTCCCTTGCGCGATATCGCCATCGCCAGCGGCCTGGTGTCCGAGGCCAGTGTCGCCAAGCCTTTGGACTCGCCACTACGCGCCGGCAACGAGCTGCGTGCGCTGGACCTGCAAGTGGTCGATCCCGCTTTTCGCACCATGTTCGGCATCGCCGCCTTGCAGGGCGACTTGAGCGCGGCGCTGACGCAACCGGACGGCCTGGCGTTGACACGGACCGGCGCGCAAAAGCTGTTCGGCGCCAGCCCGGCGATCGGGCAGACCGTCACGATCGACGGCACGGTACTGCAGGTGCGGGCGCTGATGCCCAACCCTCCGGCCAACAGCAGCCAGCAGTACGAGGCATTGGTTGGCACCGCCAGCAGCGCATGGCCGGAGCGCGAGACCGCGATCAGCAAATGGGGACGCGGCACGGTCTACATGAAGCTCAAGCCCGGGGCGTCGATGCAGGCGTTGACGGCGCTGCTGCAGGAGGCCAGCGAGAATTCGCCGACCAACCAGCGGGTGAAAAGCAGCGGGATGGGCAAGGGCCTGAACGGCCGCAACGTGGCCGATATCAGCCTGCTGCCGCTGCGCGACGCCTACTTCGACGAGGGCCTGGCCAACAGTCGTGCGGGCGAGGAGTATGGCCGGCGCAGCAGCGTCTTCGGCCTGGCGGCCGGGGGCTTCCTGATCCTGCTGCTGGCGGCGATCAACTACGTGAACCTGGCGACCGTGCGTACCTTGCGCCGCCAGCGCGAGATCGGCATCCGCAAGCTGCTGGGCGCCAGCGCGGCGCGGCTGGTGCGCCAGTTCCTCAGCGAGGCGGCGCTGACCTCCGTGCTGGCCGCCGCCGCCGGCCTGGTGCTGGCGTGGCTGCTGCTGCCAACGTTCTCCGATCTGATGAACCGTCCACTGGCCGGCATGTTCACGCCCTTGCGTTGCCTGATCGCGTTGGCGTTCGGGTTGTTCATCGGCGTGTGCGCCGGCGCTTATCCCGCCTGGCTTGCGCAGCATGCGCTGCCGGGACCAGCTCTCGCGGGACGCGGCAACGGCGAAACCGCCGCCGGCTTGTGGGTGCGGCGCGTGCTGACGGTGCTGCAGTTTTCCAGTGCGATGGCGCTTTCCGCGACGGCGCTGGCGGTCGGCTGGCAGACGTATTTTGCCAGCCACGCCACACCCGGCTTCGATCCGGCCCACCTGCTGGTGCTGAACCTACCGTCCTATGGGGACGACAAGCAAGCCGCCGTCGCCTTCATGGAACAAGTAGCCCGGCTGCCGCGCGTCGAAGGCGTGGCCTCCATTTCGGAAGCGGTGGGCCGTGACGGCATGAAGCTGACCAACACGGTGACGACGCGGGATGGCCGCGAGATCCCGTTGGAGGGCAAAAACGTCAGCGCCAACTGGTTTGAGCTGGTCCGCCTGAAGGCCTTGCACGGACGCGTATACAACGCGGTGCAGGATGTCGATTACAGCAAGGTCCCGCGCGTGGTGGTCAACACCGCCGCCGCGCTGGCGCTGGGCTATGCGTCGCCGCAGGAGGCGGTCGGCCAGGTGGTACCGGGCGGCATGGAGATCGTCGGCGTGGCGCCGGACGTGCGCTTCCAGGGACTGCACCAGCCGTCGAAGGCGGTCGTGTATTTCGTCCGTCCCGGCGGCGTGGTGATGGTACGCACCGGCGACAGCCTGGAGACCGCGTACGCCGCGATCGAACCGGTATGGCGCCGGCACTTCCCCAACGCCATCATGGAAATGAAAACGCAGCAGGCGGTGCTTGAAGAACGCTACGGCACTGAAAAGCGCCTGATACGGATACTGGCCGCCACCAGCCTGATAGCAATCGCGCTGGCGGCGTTCGGCATCTACGTGCTGTCCGCCTACAGCGTGCAGCGCAGCCGGCGCGAGATCGTGATGCGCAAGCTGCACGGCGCCGGCCGCGTCGACATCGCGCTGATGATGGGCCGCGAGTTCTCGGCGCTGGTGGGCGCCGGTGCGTTGATCGGCCTGCCGCTGGCGGCGGTGGCGATCCAGCGCTACCTGGCCGAGTACACGGAGCACGCGCCCATCGGCGCCTGGACGCTGGCGGCCGCGCTGGCGATGGCGATGCTGGTGGCGCTGCTGGCCACCACCCGCCACACGGCGACCGCCCTACGCATGTCCCCCGCGCTGGCACTGCGCGACTGACCGGAGAACAAAATGAAACCAAGCGACTTTCGGATCGGCTGGCGCCTGCTGCTGCGCCACCCACTACAATCGGCCGTGGAGATACTCGGGCTGGCGACCGGCTTCGCGGTCTGCTTCCTGCTGCTGGGCTTTGTGGCCTACTCCTTCAGCTACGACAAGGACGTGCCGCAGAGCGAGCGGGTGTTCGTCATCAAGCACCGGCTGAACTTCATCCCGCAACCGCAATGGATGGAATACACGCCGTTCGCGCTGCGCGAGGTGGCGCTGCGCAGCGGGCTGCCGCTGGAGGCCAGCGCCTGGTGGCCGCGCAAAGCCACGCTGCAACTGCAGGGACGCACGCAGGAACTGGACGTGACGGCGGTCGATCCGGCCTTCCAGTCCATCAGCGGCCTGCCCGCGCTGGAAGGCGACCTGCGCGCCGCGCTGACCCGGCCCGACGGCCTGGCCGTGACCCGGCAGACCGCGCTGCGCCTGTTCGGCACCACGCAGGCGCTGGGACGCACCATCGAAATCAACCACCAGGCGCTGCAGGTGCGCGCCGTGCTGGCGGACCGTCCGGCCAACAGCACGCTGCAATTCAATGCGCTGGTCGGCTTGGACAGCGCGCTGTGGCCCGAGAAGGAGCGGCAGGAGGCGATGTCCAGCTGGATGAGCATCGGTGGCCGCATCTACGTCAAGACCGGTCCAGGCACCACGCCACAAGCGTTGCAGCGGGTGCTGCAGGACACGATCGACCGCGCGCCGTGGGACAACCTGGCGACGCCGGAAATGAAGGCGGCGCTGGCCAAGCGCAAGATGGTCGACATCGCCCTCGGCCCGCTGGCCGACGCCTACTTCGACCGCAGCGTCGCCAACACCATGGGCGCCGGCCCGCGCGGCGACCTGCGCGTGGTGCTGGCGCTCGGCGCCACCGGCCTGCTGATACTGCTGCTCGCGGTGGTCAACTACGTCAACCTGGCGACGGTGCGCGCCTTGCGCCGCCAGCGCGAGATCGCCATGCGCCGCGTGCTGGGCGCCAGCACGCATCAGCTGCTGACCCAGTTCATGGCCGAATCGATGCTGCTGTCCACAGCCGCCGCCGCGTTGGGGGTGCTGCTGGCGTGGCTGCTGCTGCCGCTGGCCTCCGACCTGCTGGAGCGCTCGCTGGACGGCGTGTTCACGCCGGCGGCGGTCGGCGCTTGCCTGCTGTTCGGCGCCCTGGTCGGCGCGGCGGCCGGCGTCTATCCGGGCTGGCTGGCGCGCGGCGTCGACATGAACGCCACGCTGGCACACCGCAGCGGCGAAACCACCGGCGGCGTGTGGCTGCGGCGCGTGCTGACGACGGTGCAGTTCAGCGTCGCCATGAGCATGGGCAGCCTGGCGCTGGCGATACTGTGGCAGACGCAGTTCGCCTCCGCAGCGCCACCGGGCTTCGATCCCGCGCCGCTGCTGGTGGTGGAGATGAAGGACAACCTGCGCGACAGCTCCGCCGCCCGCTCGCTGCGCGACGCCATCGCGCAGCTGCCCGGCGTGGCGGGCGTGGCCGACAGCCGCGACGTCCCGGGTCGCGACGACATGACAGGCACGCACGGCAGCGGCACGTTCCTGCGTGTGGACGGCAGCAGCACGTCGCTGTCGATCCATTTTGTGGGGCCGGACTTCTTCAACGTCTACGGGTTGAAGGCGCTGGCTGGGCGCATGTTCGATGCGCGCATCGAAGGCGCCGCCGCCGACGGCGAGCAAAACGTCGTGATCAACCAGGCTGCAGTGCTTGCGCTGGGCTGGCCGTCCGCGCAGCAGGCGCTGGGACAACGCATCGGCGGCACACAGTTCCGCATCATCGGCGTGGCGCCGGATCCGCGCTGGGAGACGCTGCGCGATCCGGTGCGTCCGACCCTGTACCAGATCGCCCACGACAACCAGCTGCTGACGGTGCACATGCGCGATGTGCCGGACGCGCGCAACCGGGAGGCGCTGGAGCGGGATATCGCCGCCGCCTGGAGCCGCTACTTCCCGGCCAGCGAACCGGTGATACGCGCGGCCGGCAGCTACTACGCGCAAGCCTATGCCGAAGACGTGCGCGTGGCCAGGCTGCTGGCCTGCGCCACGGCGGTGGTGTTCGCGCTGGCGGCATTCGGCATCTACGTGCTGGCGGCGCACAGCGTGCAGCGGCGCGCGCGGGAGATCGTGCTGCGCAAGCTGCACGGCGCCGGGCGCGATGCGATCGCGGTGCTGGTCAGCCGTGAATTCCTGCTGTTGACGGCTGCCGCGGCGGCGGTGGGCCTGCCGCTGGCGTGGCTGGCCATCGAGCGCTATCTGGCGGGCTTCGCCGAGCGCTCACCGCTGGGCGGCTGGGCGCCGGCGGCGGCGCTGGCGTTCGCGCTGCTGATCGTGACGATGGCCACCATCCGGCACACCGTCGCCGCCATGCGTATAGCGCCGGCGCAGGCGCTACGAGACTAGCCGCAACGCGGGCGAAAAAAAAGCAGCCGATGGCTGCTTTTTTTTGCGCGCGAACTGGCTTTTATTTAACGCCAACGAGCACGATATCGAAGATCAGCGTGGAGTTGGGAGGAATGGTGTCATGCTGTACCGCGCCGTAACCCAGGCCAGGCGGAATCGTCAACGTGCGCTTGCCGCCGACCTTCATACCCGGTATGCCTTGGACCCAACCGGTGATGACATTGGTATTGGTCAGCACAAAATCTTGCGCCGCAGCGCCAATGGTGGTTTGCACCAGCGGGCCGCGCAAATCGGCGCGGGTGCCATCGTACAGATACAGGGCGTAGTTCGCGGTCACCGTCTGGCCGGCGGCCACCGTGGCGCCGGTACCCACCAGCGTATCGACCGATTGCAGCGTCGTCGGCGGAGGCACGACCACCGGCACGGTGCCCTTGACGACATTGACCAGCTCAAAATCGTAGACCATCGGCGAGTTGGCCTTGATCGCCACGTAGCCGTATGGGTTGGGGTTCGGCACGTCGCGCGTGCCGGCGCCGTACACTAGGGCGGCAGGCAGGATGGCGGTGCGTTTGCCGCCGATTTTCATCGCGGCGAAAGGCGCCACGCCGAGGATGGACTGGTCCCAGCCGGTCACCACGCTGCCGACACCCACCGTGAACGGCGTGGCTGGCTTGCCGGTATCGACCGAGCTTTCCACTTTGGAGCCTTTGAAATCGGCCTTGGTCGAGTCGTACAGGTAGCCGGTGAAGTTGATCACCACCAGGTCGCCCGCCGCCGCCTGGGTGCCGGTGCCGACCACGGTATCGGTCAATTTAAAGTCCGGCTGCGGCACCACCACCGCCGTCGGGGTTTTCGCGCCGCCGCCGCAGGCGGTCAAGGCCGCTACGCAGGCAACGGCAGCAATATATTGAAACATCGATTTCATGATTACCTTAGATGTGTGTTCGTATTGGTCCCACTTTCGGAGCAGAAGTTTAGCAGACCGCGCCGCTTCCGCTCCGGGCGCTACATTCGGTTACATCATTTAGCGCCGGGGACGTATTTAAATTTCCACTTGCGTGCCAAGTTCGATCACGCGGTTGGTGGGAATCTGGTAGTAGTCGGCGGCGCCGCGGGCGTTGCGCGACATGGTCACGAACAGGTGCTCGCGCCAGGTCGACATGCCGGCGCCGGGGGTCGAGATGACCGTCTGGCGGGCGATGAAGAACGAGGTCTCCATCATCTCGAACGGCAGGCCGAGGCAGTCGCACTGCGCCAGCGCTTTCGGGATGTCCGGTTCGTCCTTGAAGCCGTAGTGCACATTCACCTGGTAGCACTGGTGGCCCAGGTCCGTCACCTTCACCTGCTCGGCCTCCGGCACGAACGGCTCCTCCACCACGTGCACCGTGAAGAACACCACGCGTTCATGCAGCACCTTGTTGTGCGACAGGTTATGCAGCAGCGCGTGCGGCACGCCATCGCTCTCGCCGCGCAGGAAGATGGCGGTGCCGTACACGCGCGTCGGCGGCGCCACGAACAGCGAGGACAGGAAGTCCTCCAGCGGAATCGCATGCTTCTGCAGATTCTGGAACACCAGCTCGCGGCCGCGCTTCCAGGTCAGCATCACCGTGAACAGGATGATCGCCAGCAGCAGCGGGAACCAGCCGCCGTGGAACAGCTTGAGCGAGCTGGCCGAGAACAGCAGCAGGTCGATCACGATGAAGAAGCCGGTGGCGGCAAAGCACAGCCACAGCGGCAGGTGCCAGCGGTAGCGGATCACGAAGAAGGTCAGGAAGGTGGTCGCCAGCATGGTGGCCGTTACCGCGATGCCGTAGGCGCCGGCCAACTTTTCCGACGAGCCGAATCCGACCACCGCCATCAGCACCACCGACAGCTGCAGCCAGTTGACGATGGGGATGTAGATCTGGCCGATCTCGGTGGCCGAGGTGTGCAGCACGCGCATGCGCGGCAGCAGGCCCAGTGCGATGGCCTGCTTGGTCATCGAGAAGGTGCCGGAGATGGTGGCCTGCGAGGCGATCACCGTCGCCACGGTCGACAGCGCGACCAGCGGGTAGACGCTCCAGGCGCCGAGCTGCTGGAAGAAGGGATTGGCGATCGCCTCGGGATGGGCCAGCAGCAGCGCGCCCTGGCCCAGGTAGTTCACCGCCAGCGACGGGAACACGATCATGAACCACGCGACCCGGATCGGCCGCGCGCCGAAGTGGCCCATGTCGGCGTACAACGCCTCGGCGCCGGTGAAGGCCAGCACCACGGCGCCCAGCGCGACGAAGGCGATCATGCGGTTTTCAAACATGAAGCGCAACGCGTGCAGCGGATTGAGCGCCCACAGGATCTGCGGCGCCTGCACGATGTTGATCAGGCCCATGACCGCCAGCGCGGCAAACCAGACCAGCATCACCGGGCCGAACCAGCGGCCGATGCCGGCCGTGCCGTGGCGCTGCACCGCGTACAGCGAGACCAGCACGATGATGGTCAGCGGCACGATGTACTGCTCCAGCCCCGGCGTGGCCACTTCCAGACCCTCGATCGCGCTGAGCACCGAGATGGCCGGCGTGATCACGCTGTCGCCGTAGAACATGGTGGCGCCGATCACGCCCAGCAGCATCAGCGGATAGTGCCAGCGCGGTGCGGTCTTGGTCACGGAATTGAGCGCCAGCGCCATCAGCGCCATGATGCCGCCCTCGCCGCGGTTGTCCGCGCGCAGCACCAGGCTGACGTATTTGAGCGAGACGATCATCGTCAGGCCCCAGAAGATGAGCGAAATAATGCCCAGCAGGTTGTTGCCGTTCAGGGCCAGGCCATGTTCGGGATCGAAAATGGTTTTGAGGGTGTAGAGGGGACTGGTACCGATGTCGCCGTAGACGATGCCTACTGCTGCCAGCGTCAGGGCGACGAGGCTGCTTTTCTTATGTTGCTCGGTCAAGATTGCACCTGTTGTTGTTTTGGTGCATTGCACAATAGGATAAGTATTTGCAAAAGGCAAGGAGATTTTCGCATGGAAGGACGTTCCAAAAATTCAATATCGCCAGTGTACGCTGCTGCGGGCCGAAGCGCGAGGCCGCACAGCGACGGTGCGCCAGATCGGCGATAATGGCAGACCTTGTCTCCGTCCCGCCGTCCTTCCCATGAACATTGGTATTGTTTACGCCACATTCGCGTTCTTTTGCTGGGGCTTGTTCCCGCTGTACTTCCACGCCATCGGCGAGGTGCCGGCGATGGAGATCCTGGCGCACCGCATGCTGTGGTCGCTGTTGTTCCTGGGCCTGGTGCTGACCGCGCGCCAGCAATGGAAGTGGCTGCCGCAGGTGTGGCGCAAGCCGCGCGTGCTGGCCAGCTTCGTCGCCTCAGCGGTGCTGCTGACGGCCAACTGGTTCGTCTACATCTGGTCGGTCAACAACGGTCATGTGATCGACGCCAGCCTGGGCTATTTCATCAATCCGCTGATCAACGTGCTGCTGGGCTTGCTGGTGCTGAAGGAAAAGCTGCGCCGCGGCCAGTGGATCGCCATCGGCGTGGCGGCCAGCGGCGTGCTGTGGCTGACCTGGTCGGCCGGCCAGCTCCCGTGGATCGCGCTGATCCTGGGCCTGACCTTCGGCGGCTACGGCCTGCTGCGCAAGACCGCCGCGCTGGCCGCGCTGGAGGGCCTGTCGCTGGAGACCCTGCTGCTGTTCCCGCTGGCGCTGGCGTATGTGCTGTGGCTGACCGCGCACGGCCAGAACACCTTCCTCAACACGCCGTACGACAGCACCCGCTGGCTGCTGGCGGCGGCCGGGCCGATCACCGCGATACCGCTGGTGATGTTCGCGGCCGGCGCGCGCAAGATTCCGATGTCGGTGCTGGGGCTGCTGCAATACCTGTCGCCCAGCATGCAGGCGCTGCTGGGCGTGTGGGTGTTCCACGAGACCTTCCCGCAGGCGCGGCTGATCGGCTTCGTCATCATCTGGGCCGCGCTGGCGCTGTACGTGGCCGAGGGGCTGTGGGCCTCCCGACGCGCTAAATAGTGGGCGGGCGGCGGGATTTATCGTATCCTGTCGTCCTTCCTTGCATTTCCATGCAATTAAAAAATTCTGACTGAGATTCTCAATGGCAAATTACGTCTATACCATGAACCGCGTGGGCAAAATCGTCCCGCCCAAGCGCCAGATCCTGAAAGATATTTCGCTGTCCTTCTTCCCCGGCGCAAAGATCGGCGTACTGGGCCTGAACGGCTCCGGTAAGTCGACCTTGCTGAAAATTATGGCAGGCATCGACACCGACATCCAGGGCGAAGCCGTGCCGATGCCGGGCCTGAACATCGGCTACCTGCCGCAGGAACCGCAGCTCGATCCCGAAAAAACCGTGCGCCAGGAAGTGGAGTCGGGCCTGGGCGAAGTGTTCGAGGCGCAAGCCAAGCTGGAGGCCGTGTACGCCGCCTACGCCGAGGAAGACGCCGACTTCGACGCGCTGGCCACCGAGCAGGCGCGCCTGGAAGCGATCATCTCGACCTCCGACGGCGGCAACCTGAACCTGCAACTGGAAATGGCCGCCGACGCGCTGCGCCTGCCGCCCTGGGACGCCAAGATCGGCGTGCTGTCCGGCGGTGAGAAGCGCCGTGTGGCGCTGTGCAAGCTGCTGCTGTCCAAGCCGGACATGCTGCTGCTCGACGAACCGACCAACCACCTGGATGCCGAGTCGGTCGAATGGCTGGAGCAGTTCCTGCTGCGCTTCCCTGGCACCGTGGTCGGCATCACCCACGATCGCTACTTCCTCGACAACGCCGCCGAGTGGATCCTGGAACTGGACCGCGGCCATGGCATTCCATGGAAGGGCAACTACTCGTCGTGGCTGGACCAGAAGGCCAACCGCCTGAAGCAGGAAGAAGCCACCGAATCGGCGCGCCAGAAGGCGCTGGCCAAGGAACTGGAGTGGTCGCGCCAGAATCCGAAGGCACGCCAGGCCAAGTCCAAGGCCCGCCTGGCCCGCTTCAACGAGCTGAGCGAGTACGAATACCAGAAGCGCAACGAGACCCAGGAGATCTTCATCCCTGTGGCCGAGCGCCTGGGCAACGAAGTGATCGAGTTCAAGAACGTGTCGAAAGCGTTCGGCGACCGCCTGCTGATCGACAACGTGTCGTTCACCATTCCGCCGGGCGCCATCGTCGGCATCATCGGCCCGAACGGCGCAGGTAAGTCGACCCTGTTCAAGATGATCGCCGGCCTCGACAAGCCAGACAGCGGCGAAGTGGTGATCGGCCAGACCGCCCGCATCTCGCTGGTGGACCAGAGCCGCGATACGCTGAGCGACAGCAAGACCGTGTTCGAGGACGTGTCCGGCGGCGCCGACATGCTCAGCGTCGGCCGTTTCGACATGCCGTCGCGCGCCTACCTGGGCCGCTTCAACTTCAAGGGTTCGGACCAGCAGAAAGTGGTCGGCAACCTGTCCGGTGGTGAGCGCGGCCGCCTGCACCTGGCCAAGACCTTGCTCAAGGGCGGCAACGTGCTGCTGCTGGATGAACCGTCGAACGATCTGGACGTGGAAACCCTGCGCGCGCTGGAAGATGCGCTGCTGGAGTTCGCCGGTTCCGTGCTGGTGATCTCGCACGATCGCTGGTTCCTGGACCGTATCGCCACCCACATCCTGGCGTTCGAAGGCAACTCGCAGGTGACCTTCTTCGACGGTAACTATCAGGAATACGAAGCCGACAAGAAGAAACGCCTGGGCGAGGAAGGCGCGAAGCCGAAACGCATCCGCTACAAGCCACTGACCGTGTAAACGACGAAGGCCACCGCAAGGTGGCCTTTTTTATTTCCGCTAGCTGAACTTAGAAGTTGTAGCGCACGCCGGCGGTGATGGCGCCGTTCTTGCGGCCCAGGTCGATGTTGTTCTTGCCGTAGTTTTCATACTCCAGCGAGACCTTCACGTTCTTGTTGATCGCGTACTCGGCGCCGACCGAGCCGTACAGCGCGGTCTTGTTGCTGTCGCCCGTGACGGAGGCGATGCCGGTGGTGGTGACGTCGTTGTGGTTGCGTGCCACGCCCAGCTTGCCGAACAGGGCGACCTGGTCATTCACGGTGTACGTGCCCTTGCCGGCGATGTACAGCGAATCCGCCTTGGTCTGCACATGGCCTGGCGCGCCGCCTACCGTGTAGTCGTAACCCTTCTTGCCGAAGTCGGTGTAGCCGCCTTCAATCGCCCAGGTCTTGTCGAAGTTGTAGCCGGCGAAGATCTTGCCGGTGGCCTTGTCGCCGCTGCGGTCGGAGGTGCTGGTCGCGCCGGGCACGTCGAATTTGTAGTGGCTGCCCACGACACCGGCGCCGATGTAGGCGGTGCCGGCGTCATCGGCGGCGTAAGCGGAGGTGCCGGCCAGGGCGGCAGCGGAAGCAACTAATGCGAACAGAATTTTTTTCATGGTCTTGGATCTTTCAGCAGTGATTGTTGGACTTGCTTGGGATCGCAGTTCTCTGAATTGCGATGAAACCAAGATAGCACTCACGCCAACCCCTGTCCGCACCGATTTAGTAAGAAGTGTGACAGGATGTAAGCCAAATTATGGATGGCTTAAATAAGATTTCACCAAACTTAAGATCAGCTTAAGGTTCGCGCAGGATGTTGCGGAAAGTGAGGTTGATGCGCGGTCCGCGTGGCCCGCGTTCGCTGTTGATGCCGTGCAGCCAGTGATGCTGCAGGCTGCCCGCCATCAGCAGCAGGCAGCCGTCGCCCAGCGCCAGCTTGACGGTCTTCGGCAGGGTCCGGTGCTTGAGGATGAAGGTGCGCGGGTCGCCAAAGCTGACCGAGGCGATGGCGGGATTGCGGCCCAGCGCCGGCTCGTTGTCGGCATGGAAGCCCATGCGATCGCGCTCGTCGCGGTAGTAGTTCAGCAGCAGGCTGTTGAACTGGCGGCCGGTGGCCTGCTCGACTGCCTGTTTAATGTGCAGCTGCAAGGGCGTGAACGGCAGCGGATGGAACACCTTGCCGGAATAGCGGTAGCGGGCGTCGCCATGCCAGGCGCTCAGGCGCGGCTGCATGTGCAGCTTGCCCCAGACCTGGATCTGTTCCGCGCGCCAGTCGGTCTCGTCGAGCAGGCGCTGCATGACCTCGGCCGGCGCCAGGTCCAGCGCCAGCCGCTGCTGGAACCACAGTTCGCCATCCTCGATCGGGATGGGCATCAAGGCGCTGTCGTCGGCAAATAAGTCCATGCGCGGTATCATACCGGCACTACGTCAACCCGGAGTATGCCCTATGAAAAAACGCCAGTTCCTTGGCCGCGCCGCGCTCGCCGGCATGGCCGCCGCCGCCCTGCCCGCATCGCAAGCCGCCGCCGCGAACAATGCCGGCCCGGCGCTGCTGACCGTCACCGGCGCGGTCGGCAAGGTCAACCGGGGCCGCTTCGATCCGGTGCGGGACCAGATGATGTTCAAGCAAAAGCTCAGCTTCGACAAGGCGCATGCCTTCGACTTCGCGGCGCTGGCCGCGCTGCCGGCCATCACCATCCAGCCGACGCTGGAATACGACGGCAAGGTCCACACGCTGCGCGGCCCGCTGCTGCTGGACGTGATGCGTGCGGCCGGCGCGTCGCTGGGCGACGCCGGCAAGCTGGTGTTGCGTGCGGTGGATGGGTATGCCGCCGTGGTCACGGTCGCGCAGGCGCGCGCGCAGCGCTACATCGTCGCCACCCATCTGGATGGCGCGCCGATGGCGCTGGGCGGGCTGGGGCCGCTATGGGCGGTCTACGATGCCGACAAGGTCCCGGAAATGGCGGCCAAACCGCTCGCTGAACGGTTTGGTTCCTGCCCATGGGCCCTGTATCACATCGAAGTGCAGGTTTAAGCGTAGGCTTCGGCCAAAGTCATCACACGTGGCGCGATGGTGATGCCGATGCCGCTGAACAGCGCGGTGATGGCGGCCATGTTGGCTTCCATCTCTTCGGCTTTCCAGCCCTGAAACAAGTCGGTGCCGTCTTTCTGGAAGTGCAGGTCCAGCACCTTGCCGCGGTCCTTATGGGTGTAGCCGCCGCTGTAGGTGTTCTTGAAGCCCATCGCGGCCAGCGCGGCCAGCACTTCGGCCGGCGGATTGTCCGGATCGGTGGCCATGAACACACCAAAGGTTTTGCCGGGTGGTTTAGCGGCGATATCCACGTCGTAAATCCCTGGCGCTTTCGTGACGGTCGTACTCTTCAGAAATAACATGTTCTTACCCCTATCCTATTGGTGCGCCGGCTCAGTGCTAGATTCTTCAAGAAAACATTCTAAGAAACAAGCTTATTGCTAATTCCGTGGTTTGTCGACTAGTCCCGCCACTTATTTGTGAATTCGTACCAATAAAACTGCAACGCCCGGCGCCTGGTCGAACGTACACCTACTTAAAATATAGTTGTTAAGCAGTAATTTGCAAGGAGATAAGAGCCGTTACGGCCCTGGCGGGCTATTTCTGCCGTTTTCGGCGCGCCAGATCGGCGGTGGGCGCGACCAGCGCACGGTAGAGCTCGCCTGTCGGCGCGTCCCATTGATCGACCGCCCGTTGTTGACGTTCCACAGTCGCCATGTCGCCGCGCGCGATCGGGCCGCTGAGCGCGGCGGCGGCGCCGAGGCGGAATACATTGGCCATCGACTCGGCGGCCAGCGGCTGCGCCATCCGGCGCGCCACCGGTTCCGGGATGCCGGCCGCCATGTAGGCACGCAGGGCGGCGTCCAGCACCGTCACCAGGTAGTTGCTGGCGAAGACGGCGGCGGCGTGGTACACGGTCTTGGCCGAGGCGTCGATGGGCACGGGCTGCGCGCCGATCGCCCGCAGGGCAGGCGTGAGCACGGCCAGCGCGGCGGCGTCGCCCTCGATGCCGCAGAAGGTGCCTGAAAATTGGGCAGCCACCGCCGCCGGATCGGCAAAGCTGCGGATCGGATGGACGCTGGCGACCAGCGCGCCCGCGTCGCGCGCCGCCTGCAGCTGGCCGGACGCCAGCGCGCCGCTGCAATGGAACACCACGCTACCCTTCAGCGGCACCGCCTGCGCCAAGGCGGCGCAAGCGGCGGCGATCTGGTCGTCGCCGACCGCCAGCACGTGCAGGTCGGCCGGTTGCAGTTGATCGTAGCGCTCCACCGGCGTGCCGCTGCCGATGAAATCCACAGCCGCCTGCGCCGACGCGGCGGACCGCGTCAGCACCTGCTGCACTTGGAAGCCGCCCTGCGCCGCCAGCAGGCGTCCCAGCACGCGGCCGACATGGCCGGCGCCGATCAGGTTCAGGGCAGCCATCAGAAACCGGACCCCGGCTGCTGCAAATATGCCTGTTCTTCCGGCGTCGATGCACGGCCAAGGATGGCGTTACGATGCGGGAAGCGGCCGAAACGCTTGATCACCTCACGATGACGCCGCGCGAAATCGAGCATGCCGGCGACGTCTGGGGCGGTGGGCCCGGCATCGTGCATGCGCTCGAACAGGGCCACGGCCCGCTCCTGCATCGCGATGTCCTCCGCGTGCTCGAACGGCAGGTAGACAAAGCCCCGCTGCAAAGGCGTGAGCATCTCGTCCTGTCGCGCATCAACCATGGCGAGTGCCGCCTGCAATGCCTGCGGATCGCCGGCGAAGGCCAATGGCGTGCCGCGATGGACGTTGCGGCAGAACTGGTCCAGCACCACGATGCGCGCCAGCGCCGACCGCGGGCCTTCCATGTCCCAGTGCCGCAGATCGCCGGCCAGCGCCTGCTCGATCAACGCGCCGAAACGGCCGGCGATCTCGCGGTCGAAATCGTCGTTCTTCTGGAACCACTCGCGGCGCGGCGCGTCGGCGGCCTGGCCTTCCGAGGGCTGGAACCAGAAATCGAATACCGCCTTGGCTTGTACGTTCATGTTCATGTTCAGTTACGCGCGTGCGACAGTTGGAAGCTGTGGATGCCGTCGAATTGCGCCAGCTCGGCCGACAGCACCGACATCGGCGCGCCGCTACGCTTGCTCAGCGCGATGGCGACGAAGCGCCACTCCTGCATGCCGCCGTCGCTGCCTATCATCAGCGAGCCGCCGGCGATTTCGTAGCCGCGCTGCAGCGCCATGGCGCGCAGCGCCGGCTCCTGCGGCAGATAGCCCGCCTTGAAGCGCATGGTGATCGCGATCGCATGCCGCGAGGGCAGCCAGGCCTCGACCCTGGTCAGCAGGATCATCGCGCCCGCGCTCAGCACCGCCAGCCCCATCGCACCAAGATAGAAGCCGATGCCGACCATCACGCCGATCACCGACGAAGCCCAGATCGAGGCCGCCGTCGTCAGGCCGCTGATGTTAAAGCCTTCACGCATGATGACGCCGGCGCCGAGGAAGCCGATGCCGGTGACGATGCCCTGCACGATGCGGGTCGGGTCGGAGGTGAGGACGGTGTGGCCGGCATGGCCGCCGAACCATTCGGCGGGATAGCCGCCGATCACCGTCAGCGCGGCGGACGCCATGCATACCAGCCCGTAGGTACGCATGCCGGCCGCGCGGCCGTGGTACGAGCGCTCGTAGCCGACCATCAGGCCTAGCAGCAGCGCACCGACCAGATTGAGCAAAATAACGCCGTTGGTGGCAACTTCGTGGGCAGACCAGTAGGCAAACAGGGACTCGATCGATGGCATGCTTGGTCTCTTTCAGCGATGGCGCTCAGGGCGCTTTTTTAACGAGCTGCTTTTCAAATGCGACATCGAGCCTGCTGACGCGCTTGGGCGCTGCGGGCGAGATACCGTTGACGAAGGCGACAAAGTCGTCCAGCTCCAGCGGGGCGCACAGCGGCGGCTGGCCGGGGCCTTCGGTCAGGAAGAAATGGCCGCTGCCGGTGCGCGACATCGAATACTTGGCGTTCCCGCTGCGGACCTTGAGGCGGTCGACGGCCGTCGTGGCCCTGGTTGCGCGGCCGCTCATAGCGCCTCCGTGCGGGTTTCGAGCCAGGCCAGCGCGTCGCCAGACAGCAGCGGGCGCAAACGCTTGCGCACCGTGGCGTGATAGTCGTTCAGCCAACGTTTCTCGTCGTCGCGCAGCAGCGAGGGTTCGATGCAGCGGGTGTCGATCGGGCACAGTGTCAGCGTTTCGAATTCGAGGAACTCGCCGAATTCGGTCTGGCCCGCCGGCCGGTTGAGCACCAGGTTCTCGATCCGGATGCCCCACTGGCCGGGACGGTACAGCCCCGGTTCTATCGATGTGATCATGCCTGGCTCCATGGCGGTGTGCGGCTCCGGCATCGCCGATTGCGAAATCGACTGCGGGCCTTCGTGCACGTTGAGGAAGTAGCCGACGCCGTGGCCGGTGCCGTGACCGAAGTCCAGCCCTTCGGCCCACAGCGGCGCGCGGGCGATGGCGTCGAGCATCGGCGATTTGGTCCCGCGCGGGAAGCGCGCCGAGGACAGGGCGATCACGCCCTTGAGCACCAGCGTGAAATCGCGTCTGTGCTCGCCCGTGATGGCGCCGACGCCGACCACGCGGGTGATGTCGGTGGTGCCGCCCAAATACTGGCCGCCGGAGTCGATCAGCAGCAGGCCGTCGCCTTCGATGATGGAATGCTGCGCTTCGGTGGCGCGGTAATGCATGATCGCGCCGTTGGAGCGGAAGCCGGCGATGGTGGCGAAGCTGGGGCTGACGAAGCCGGGACGGCGCGCGCGGGCCGCCGTGATCTCGCGGTCGATGGCCAGCTCGGTCAGCGGGGCGCGGCGGGGATCGGCCAGCGTCTGGTCCAGCCAGGTGAAGAATTCGCATAGGGCGGCGCCGTCCTGCTCCATGGCGGCGCGCACGTGGGCGGCATCGGCCTCGCTCTTTTTGGATTTGGCGAAGGTGGTCGGGTTGATCGCCTCGATCACGCGGACCGTGGCCGGCACCCACTGGCGCGTGCCGTAGGTGACGCGGCGCGGATCGATCAGCAGCGTGCTGTCGGCGGGCAGCGCGGCCAATGCGGCGGCGGCCGATTCATACGGCGCGACGTCGACGCCGTCCTCCGCCAGCGTGGCGCGCAGCGCGGGCGAGACCTTGCCGTCGGCGACAAACAAGGTGGCGCGCTCCGGCCCGACCAGCGCGTGCGACAGGAAGATCGGGTTGAAATTGACGTCGGCGCCGCGCAGGTTGAACAGGTAGGCGATATCGTCCAGCGTCGAAATCAGGTGGTGCTGGGCGCCCAGTTGCCGCATCGTTGTGCGCAAATTGACAAGCTTTTCGGCGCGGGTCTGCGATGCGAACGGTGGCAGGTGTTCGTAAACCGGCGCTTCGGGCAGCGATGGACGGCCGGTCCAGACTTCGTCCAGCAGGTCCAGATCGGTGCACAGGGTGACGTTTTTCGCTTTCAGCGCCTGTTCCAGCAGGCGGGCGATGGACAGGCCGAGCACCGCGCCGTCGACCGCCGCCGTCTGGCCTGGTTGCAGGGTCGTTGCCAACCAGTCAACGTATTGGACGCTGGCGCCGGAGGTCAGCTTCATTAGCGCGATGCCGGTGCCGGCCAGTTGCTGCTCGGCCTGGGTCCAGTAACGGGCGTCGGTCCAGACGCCGGCGAATTCCGGCGTGACAATAAAAGTACCAACCGAGCCGGTAAATCCCGACAGCCATTCACGGCCCTGCCAGCGCATCGGCAGATATTCGGACAAGTGGGGATCGGCGGACGGCACGATCAGCGCGTCGATATTCTGGCGGCGCATTGCCGCGCGCAACAGCGCAAGGCGCTCGACGATCGGGGAGGTATCTGGAGTATGCATGAGTCGATTCCGGTGTGCCGCCGATGCGGCATAGCTTGTCGCTATGATACTCCGATTGCCAGGGGCGCAGGTTTGGATCTGCCATCACTTAGCCAAGCATGCGAAATGCTTTAATTGCTCTGCTTGTTCCACAGTGCTCCGAAAGCTATAGTGAGAATTATGGCCTCGTTTCAGCGGCGGTTTTTCGAAGCGTGAAATTATGCTGAGATACAGCCTTGGACAGACCTGGAGGATTAATGGACATGCATAATCCTCTTCATCCCGGTGAATTCATCCTGGAAGTATATCTGCGGCCACAAAAAATCAGCGGCCGGCGATGTGCCGCGAAACTGGGCGTCGCGCGTCAACGTTAAGTCGTATTTTAAGCGGTCGTGGAAGAGTGACCGCTTCAATGGCTCAACGCTTGGCAACCGCACTGGGAAGTTCACCAGAAAGTTGGCTTGCCATGCAGGAAATGTACGATCGCTGGTTAGAAAAACAGCGTAATGCAGCATAACGATCCAATCGCCGCTTTATTCGCATAACGCGTGCTCCCGATATTTCCCTTCACTTTCATGGTCATCGACGACGACGCGGCATTTAGCAGCCGCACGATTCGTGCGCATGACGCAAATCCGCCCTTCCCGCGCTGGATTTTGGCTCAAACACGCTAAAATTTAGCATGTTTTGAGGGCAAAACGTCCCTGATCGGGATTTCATCGTTCCAAGAAATAGGACTCAGGCCTCGTAGCGGCGCAGGCCTTCGAGATCGAGTATGCGGATGCCGCCGTAATCAAGACTTAATAAGCCTTGTTTTTCCAGCAGCTGCAACGCCTGATTGGCGCGCTGGCGCGAGGCGCCGGACAGCAGGCCTAATTCCTCCTGCGATATTTGCACCAGTTTCTCCAATCCCGGATAAAGATGGGAATTAAACATGGAAACCAGACAACGCGCCACGCGGGTATCGGGATTTAATAAGCGGTCATTTTCCACCATCCCGATAAACTGTCCCAAGCGCTCATTCAGCTGCATTAATAAAAACCGCGTAAATGGCAAACTGGTTTCCAACAGCCAATGAAAAGTAGAAAGCGGCATGCGCGCAATACGGCTATCGCGTAAAGCCATCGCATCGTATTTAAGGTGCTCCCTTTTTAAAAGCGAACCCTCACTGAACCAGCCCCCCGGCGGTACGCCGGTAAATGACACGCTTTTACCCGCCGCCGAGAAATTGGTCATCTTCACCATGCCCTCGATAATACCCAGCCAATGCTCCACCATTTCCCCCTTGCGGCAAACATAACCGCCCTTCGGGACAAAGGTTTCAAAGGTCTCGGCCTCTACGCGCGCCATTTGTTCCGGCGTCAGGCCCTGGGCCCAGATCGCCGTACGCAATGCGTCCTTGAGGGTAATTTGATGTTGATTAGGCATTATTGCAACGCACCATGGAAAGTTCAGTCAAATGTCGCCGAAAAGACAACCTGACTGTCGGCGGCAAGCTACTATCATCACATAAAAAGGCTGCCGTATCAGAAGTTTAACAAGTACGAGCAAATAGCAACAGGAGACACTGGTGCATACACAGAACGACACGTTCCCGCGCTGGCTGCTGGCCCATGGCCAGCTCCGTCCAGGGAAACCCGCTTTCAGGGAAAAATACCTGGGCATCTGGCAGAGCTGGACTTGGGCCCAGGTCAACGACGAAGTGCGGGCGCTGGCCTGCGGCCTGGCCGCCATCGGCTTCCAGCGCGGCATGAACCTGGCCATCATCGGCGACAACCGCCCCCGCCTCTACTGGTCGATGCTGGCCGCGCAGTGCCTGGGCGGCGTGCCCGTGCCACTGTACCAGGACGCCCCGGCCGCCGACATGGCCTATGTGCTGGAAAACGCCGAGATCCGCTACGCCATCGTCGAAGACCAGGAACAGGTCGACAAGTTGATGGAATTGCAAAGCCTGTACCCGCACATCGAGCACGTCGCCTACGACGATGAACGCGGCATGCGCCACTATCGCCAGCAAGGCCTGCTGTCCTTCGCCCGCCTGCAGGAGATCGGCCGCGCCTGGGACAAGGCCAATCCCGGCATGTTCGACAACGCCGTCAAGGCCGGCCAGGGCGGCGACAACGCCATCATCCTGTACACCTCCGGCACCACCGGCAAGCCCAAAGGCGTGTGCCAGACCCACTCCGCGCTGATCGCGGCCGGCACCGGCGGCGTCGGTTTCGAGCACCTCACCGACGCCGAGGACATCCTGTCCTACCTGCCGATGGCCTGGGTGGGCGACTGCCTGTTCTCCTTCGCACAGGCGATGACGGCCGGCTTCACTGTCAACTGCCCCGAATCCGGCGACACCGTCATGACCGACATGCGCGAAATCGGCCCTACTTATTACTTCGCCCCGCCGCGCGTGTTCGAGAACATGCTCACCACCGTGATGATACGGATGGAGGACGCAGGCGCCATCAAGCGCCGCATGTTCCATCACTTCATGGCGGTGGCCCGCCGCAGCGGCGCCGCCATTTTGGATGGCAAGCCGGTGCCGCTGTCGGACCGCATCGCTTATGCGATAGGTCAGGTTCTGGTTTACGGCCCGCTGAAGAATGTGCTCGGAATGTCACGCGTGCGGGTCGCCTACACGGCCGGCGCCGCGATCGGGCCGGACCTGTTCCGCTTCTACCGCTCCATCGGCGTCAACCTGAAGCAGTTCTACGGTTCCACCGAAACCTGCGCCTACATCTGCCTGCAGCCGGACGGCCAGATCAAGTTCGACAGCGTCGGCCTGCCGGCGCCCGGCGTCGAGGTCAAGCTGGCCGACAACGGCGAAGTGCTGGTCAGGTCGCCAACATTGATGGACTGTTATTACAAGCGCCCCGACGCCACCAGCGAAGCGATCGACGCCGAAGGCTACTTCCACACCGGCGACGCCGGCCTGTTCGACCACGAAGGCCACCTGAAGATCATCGACCGTGCGGCGGATGTAGGCAGGATGAACAGCGGCGCCATCTTCGCGCCCAACTACGTGGAGAACAAACTCAAGTTCTTCCCCTTCATCAAAGAGGCGGTGGTGTTCGGCGACAAGCGCGACGAGGTCTGCGCCTTCATCAATATCGACATGGAAGCCGTGGGCAACTGGGCCGAACGCCGCAGCATCGCCTATTCCGGCTACACCGACCTGGCCGCGCACCCGCAGGTGTATGGCCTGGTGCGCGACTGCATCGAGCAGGTCAACGCCGACCTGGCGTCCGAGCCGATGATGAGCGACACGCAGATCCACCGCTACCTGGTGCTGCACAAGGAGCTCGACCCGGACGACGATGAGCTGACCCGCACGCGCAAGGTGCGCCGCAAGTTCATCGCAGAGAAATACGCGGTGCTGATCGATGCACTCTACAGCGGCAAGCAATCGCAGTACATTGAAACGCAGGTCAAGTTCGAGGACGGCCGTACAGGGCTGGTGGCGGCGGACCTGAAGATCGAGTCCTGCAAGACCTTCCCTGCCATCCAGGCAGCGGCATGACAGAGGAAGCCACCATGCAAATGAACGAACCAGACACCCACTTCGGGGCGGACGCCGATCCCGGCCGCCGCAAGATCGGCCCGGTGATCCTCGACCTGAAGAACATCTCGCTGTCGTTCGGCGGCGTGAAGGCGCTGACCGACATCTCCTTCGACGTGAAGCAGCACGAGATCCGCGCCATCATCGGCCCAAACGGCGCCGGCAAAAGCTCGATGCTCAACGTGATCAACGGCGTGTACCGCCCGCAGCTGGGGGAGATCATCTACCGCGGCGAGCATCGCAAGAACATGGACTGCCACGCCGCCGCCAAATCCGGCATCGCCCGCACCTTCCAGAACATCGCGCTGTTCAAGGGCATGACGGTCCTCGACAACATCATGACCGGCCGTAACCTGAAGATGAAGTCCAACTTCCTGATGCAGGCGCTGTACTGGGGCCCGGCGCGGCGCGAGGAAATCGCCCACCGCGTCAAGGCCGAGGAGATCATCGACTTCCTGGAGATCCAGGCGATTCGCAAGACGCCGGTGGGCCGCCTGCCCTACGGCCTGCAAAAGCGCGTGGAGCTGGGCCGCGCGCTGGCCGCCGAACCGGATATCCTGCTGCTGGACGAACCGATGGCCGGCATGAACGTGGAAGAGAAGCAGGACATGTGCCGCTTCATCCTCGACGTGAACGACCAATTCGGAACCACCATCGTGCTGATCGAGCATGACATGGGCGTGGTGATGGACATCTCGGACCGCGTGGTGGTGCTCGACTACGGCAAGAAGATCGGCGACGGCACACCCGACGACATCCGCTGCAACCAGGACGTGATCAACGCCTACCTCGGAAAGGCCCACGAATGAACGTTAACTTCTTCTTTGAGGTGCTGATCGGCGGCCTGCTGTCCGGCGTGATGTACGCGCTGGTGGCGATCGGCTTTGTGCTGATCTACAAGGCCTCCGGCGTTTTCAACTTCGCCCAGGGCGCGATGGTGTTCTTCGCCGCGCTCACCTGCGTCGGCTTCGTCGACAAATTCGGCGTGTCGCTGTGGGTGGCGATACCGCTGACCATCGTGGTCATGATCCTGCTCGGCATGGCGATCGAGCGCGTGGTGCTACGGCCTTTGGTGAACCAGCCGGAGATCACGCTGTTCATGGCCACCATCGGCCTGGCGTTCTTCATCGAAGGCCTGGCGCAGCTGATATGGGGCTCGCAGGTGCACAAGCTGGAACTGCCGATCGAGGACGTGCCGTCCGAATACCTGATGAACAAATTTAACATCCTGGTCTCGCAGTTCGACATCATGGCGGCCGCCGTCTGCGGCCTGCTGGTGACGGCGCTGGCCCTGCTGTTCTCCAAGACCAAGGTAGGCCGCGCCCTGCGCGCGGTGGCGGACGACCACCAGGCCGCGCTGGCCGTCGGCATTCCGCTGCAGCGCATCTGGGCGGTGCTGTGGGCGGTGGCCGGGTTGGTCGCGCTGGTGGCCGGCCTGCTGTGGGGCGCCCGCAACGGCGTGCAGTTCGCGCTGACCTTCGTCGCGCTGAAGGCGCTGCCGGTGCTAATCCTCGGCGGCTTCACGTCGATGCCGGGCGCGATTGTCGGTGGCCTGATCATCGGCGCCTCCGAGAAGATGGCCGAGGTGTATATCGGCCCGCTGGTCGGCGGCGGCATCGAAGGCTGGTTCCCGTACGTGCTGGCGCTGTTGTTCCTGCTGGTGCGGCCGGAAGGCCTGTTCGGCGAAAAAATCATCCGCAGAATCTGAGAGGCCATCATGCTCTACCGCGAAGCAGGACAATTCAAAACCAGCTATCAGGCCGACAGCCAGATCTTCCCCATCCTGCAGGACCGCATCGCGCTGTTCGCGCTGCTGGCGGTGGCGATCGTGGTGGTGCCGCTGTTCGCATCGCCATACACCTTGTCGGCGATCCTGATCCCCTTCCTGATCTTCTCGCTGGCCGCGCTAGGACTGAACATCCTCACCGGCTACGCAGGCCAGCTGTCGCTGGGCACCGCCGCCTTCATGGCGGTCGGCGCCTTCGCCTCGTACAACTTCCTGGCGCGCCTGCCTGGACTGCCGGTGCTGCTGGCCTTCGTGCTGGGCGGCTTGAGCGCGGCGATGGTCGGCATCGCCTTCGGCCTGCCGTCGCTGCGGATACGCGGCTTCTACCTGGCCGCGTCCACGCTGGCCACGCAGTTCTTCGTGGTGTGGTGCCTCACCAAGATCCCCTACCTGACCAACTACAGCACCTCCGGCGTGATCACCGCGCAGAAGATCGCCATCCTCGGCTACCAGTTCGACACGCCGGGCCGCAAATACCTGCTGGTGCTGGGCGTGGTGGCCGTGATGGCGCTGCTGGCCAAGAACATGATCCGCTCCAACGTGGGCCGCTCGTGGATGGCGGTGCGCGACATGGACGTGGCGGCCGAAGTGATCGGCTTCCGCCTGATGCGCACCAAGCTGCTGGCCTTCGCCGTCAGCTCCTTCTACTGCGGCGTGGCCGGCGCGCTGTATGCGTATGCCTACCTCGGCACGGTGGAACCGGAAGCCTATAACCTCGACCTGTCGTTCCGCATCCTGTTCATGGTGATCATCGGCGGCGTCGGTTCGGTGCTCGGCTCCTTCCTCGGCGCGGCCTTCATCGTGCTGCTGCCGGTGTTCCTGAACATCTTCGCGCACGGCCTGGCGCTGCCGACCAGCGTGGCCTCCAACCTGGAGCTGATGGTGTTCGGTGCATTGATCGTATTTTTCCTGATCGTGGAACCCCACGGTCTGGCGCGTTTATGGCAAATCGGTAAAGAGAAACTGCGTCTGTGGCCATTCCCGCACTGAACGCAAACAACAATAACCTGGAGGAGAAGACAATGAAACGCATCGCATCCCTGGTACTTGGACTCACACTGGCGGCATCCATTCCCGCATGGGCCCAGGACCAATACGTCGCCCTGCCCTCGTACCGCGTAGGCCCTTATGCGGCGGGCGGTTCCGGCTTCTACGGCGGCATCATCGACTACTTCAACCTGGTCAACCTGGCCGGTGGCGTGAACGGCGTGAAGATCTCGTGGGAAGAGTGCGAGACCGAATACAACCCTTCGCGCGGCGTCGAATGCTACGAGCGCCTGAAGACCAAGAACGGCGGCGCCACGCTGGTCGAGCCGCTGTCCACCGGCGTGGCCTACGGCGTGCTGGATCGTTTGGCCGTCGATAAAATCCCGATGACCATGATCGGCTACGGCCGTTCGGACGCCGCCAACGGCAAGGTCTTCCCCTACGTGTTCCCGCTGATTACCAGCTACTGGAATCAGGCCGCCGCGATGGTCAAATACCTCGGCGACAAGGACGGCGGCATGGCCAAGCTGAAAGGCAAGAAGATCGCCTACCTGTACCACGACTCCGCGTTCGGCAAGGAACCCTTGCCGGTGCTGGAGGCCTTGTCCAAGCAGTATGGCTTCGACCTGGTCAAGGTTCCCGTCACGCCGCCGGGCACGGAGCAGCAATCGCAGTGGCTGCAGATCCGCCAGGCCAATCCCGACCACGTGATCCTGTGGGGCTGGGGCTCGATGAACGCGGTCGCCATCAAGACCGCACAGCGCAACGGCATCCCGCGCGAGAAGATCCTGGGCGTGTGGTGGGCCGGCTCCGAAGAAGACACCGTGCCGGCCGGCGACGCCGCCAAAGGCTACAGCGCGATGACCTTCAACACCCCGGGCAACTACCCGGTGATGGACGATATCCATAAAAAACTCTACGACGCCGGCAAGGGCAACCTGGCCGACCGCACCCGCATCGGCTCCGTGTATCACATGCGCGGCGTCAGCGCGGCCATCCTGTGGGTGGAGGCGATGCGTACCGCGCAGGAAAAATTCGGCAAGGGAAAACCGGTCAACGGCGAGCAAATGCGCTGGGGCCTGGAACACCTGAACGTGGACGAGGCGCGCCAGAAAGCCATCGGCGCCCTGGGCATGCTGCCGCCGGTGAAGACCAGCTGCGACGACCATGAAGGCTCGGGCGCGGTCAAGGTCCAGCAATGGGACGGCAAGAAGTGGAACGCCATCACGCCGAACTGGATCGTCGGCGACAAGGCGCTGACCCGCAAGCTGCTGGAGGATAGCTCCGCAGCCTACGCGGCCGAGAAAAAAATCACGCCGGCCTGCGCAAAATGATCGCCGCCGCCAGCACAGCGGCCGCTCCGGCGGCGGCGCCCTACCTGTCCGTGAACAACGTGGAGGTGATCTACGACCACGTGATCCTGGTGCTCAAGGGCGTGTCCCTGCAAGTCCCGCAGGGGAAGATCGTGGCCCTGCTGGGCGCCAACGGCGCCGGCAAGTCCACGACGTTGAAAACCATCTCCACGCTGCTGCGCGGCGAACGGGGCGACGTCACCAAAGGCGAAGTCCAGTTCAAGGGCGAACGCATCGACCAGCTCACGCCCAATGAGCTGGTGCGGCGCGGCCTGTCGCAGGTGATGGAGGGGCGCCACTGCTTCGGCCACCTGACCATCGAAGAGAACCTGCTCACCGGCGCCTACACCCGCAGCGCATCGCGGGGGGAGCTGAAGGAATCGCTGGAGAAGGTCTACCACTACTTCCCGCGCCTGCGCGAGCGGCGCGCCAGCCAGGCCGGCTACACCTCCGGCGGCGAGCAGCAGATGTGCGCCATCGGCCGCGCGCTGATGGCCAAGCCGTCGATGATCCTGCTGGACGAGCCGTCGATGGGCATCGCGCCGCAGATCGTCGACGAGATATTCGGCATCGTCAAGGACTTGAACAGCAAGGAGAACGTCTCCTTCCTGCTGGCCGAGCAGAACACCAGCATCGCGCTGCGCTACGCGGACTTCGGCTACATCCTGGAGAACGGCCGCGTGGTGATGGAGGGCGCGGCCTCCGAGCTGGCCAGCAATGAAGACGTCAAGGAGTTCTACCTCGGCGTTTCCGGCGCCGGCCGCAAGAGCTTCCGCGACATGAAGTTTTACCGCCGCCGCAAACGCTGGCTGGCCTGAGGAACAGGGGACATGAACATCAAGCAGGCCAAGGCCCTGTGCCGCACCTTCCCCGGCGCGACAGAGGACACCAAGTGGGGCGCGGACCTCGTGTTCTCCGTCGGGACGAAAATGTTCGCCGTCACCGAACTGGATGACAAGGCCAAGGCCATCAGCTTCAAGGTGGAGGACGACCGCTTCCTGGAACTGACCGACCGCCCCGGCATCATCCCCGCACCCTACCTGGCGCGCGCGAAGTGGGTGCGCGTCGAAGATTTGAAAACCCTCAGCGACGCCGAAGCCAAAGAGCTGCTGACGCGTTCCTATGAACTGGTGTTCGGCAAACTGACCAAGAAGCTGCAACGCGAGATACAAGGATAAACAACCATGGCCGATACACTCGACAGTCTGGAAGCGCGTTCGCCCGAACAACGCGAGCGCGAGCTGATGTCACGCCTGCCGCAACTCGTCGCGCGTGCCAAGGCGGCCGCCGGCTGGTCGCGCATCCTGCACGATGTGAACGCCGCCGACATCAACAGCCGCGCCGCGCTGGCCACGCTGCCGGTGACGCGCAAGTCCGACCTGCACGGATTGCAGAAACAACAGGCGCCGTTCGGCGGCCTCAATACCACGCCGGTGGGCCAGCTGTCGCGGGTGTTCATGTCGCCCGGCCCGATCTTCGATCCCGAGGGACGCGGCCAGGACTGGTGGCGTTTCGCCAGGCCGATGTACGCGGCCGGCGTGCGCGCCGGCGGCCTGCTGCAGAACTGCTTCTCGTATCACTTCACGCCGGCGGCGTTCATGGTCGAAGGCGGCGCCGCGCGCATCGGCTGCGCCGTGATACCGGCCGGCGCCGGCCAGACCGAATTGCAAGTGCAGGCCATCAGCCACCTGCGGCCCGATACCTACATCGGCACGCCGTCCTTCCTGAAGATCATCATCGAGAAGGCACAGGAGCTGGGCGCGGACATCAGCAGCATCAGGCAGGCCTTGATGTCCGCCGAGGCGCTGCCCGAATCGCTGCGCAACTGGTTCGTCGAGCATGGCGTGCCGCACGTGCTGCAATGCTACGCGTCGGCCGATATCGGCAGCATCGCGTATGAAACCCAGAGCGGCGGCACGCGCGATCCCGGCATGGTGCTGGACGAGGACCTGATACTGGAAATCGTCCGCCCCGGCACCGGCGACCCCGTGCCGGACGGTGAAATCGGCGAGGTGGTGGTCACCCTCTTCAATTCCGACTATCCGCTGATACGCTTCGCCACCGGCGACCTGTCCGCGATCCTGACCGACGTGCCACCGTCGCCCTGCGGCCGCACCAACACCCGCATCAAGGGCTGGATGGGCCGCGCCGACCAGACCACCAAGGTGCGCGCCATGTTCGTGCATCCGTCGCAGGTGCACGACGTCACCCGCCGCCATCCCGAGATCGTCAAGGCGCGGCTGGTGGTGTCGGGCCAGATGGCGCACGACGTGATGACGCTGCATTGCGAGGTGGCCGATCCGTCCAGCGCCAGCAGCGCGGTCGCCATCACCGAATCGATACGCGACCTGACCAAATTGCGGGGCGAGGTGCGGTTCGCCGCCATCGGCAGCCTGCCCAACGACGGCAAGGTGATCGACGACATCCGCGATTACAAGTAACCGGTTGTGGCGGAAAACCAACGGCATGCGGTGCAGCGGGATATGGCGGATAATAGCGAACTTACCACCCGTTTTTAGAAGCCGAAGAAGACCATGCAAGACTTCCACCACAACCGCGCCCGCGCCCTGCTGGAAAACGCGGAAGAGCTGTTCACCAAGGCAGACGTCGACCACGCCGTCACCGCGATGGCCGAGACCCTCAATACCCGTTTCAACCAGCCGGACAGCGACGCTTTCCCGCTGGTGCTGGGCGTGATGGGCGGCGCGGTGGTCTTCACCGGCAACCTGCTGCCGCAGCTGACCTTCCCGCTCGAATTCGACTACATCCACGTCAGCCGCTACGGCGACGACGACCAGGGCGGACAAGTGGTGTGGAAAGTGGTGCCGCGTTCGAACGTGGCCGGCCGCGTGGTCATCGTGCTCGACGACATCCTGGACGAAGGCGAAACGCTGGCCCACGTCAAACAGCGCCTGCTGGACATGGGCGCGGCCGAAGTGGTGCTGGCCGTCTTCGCCGACAAGGCGATCGGCAAGGCCAAGCCGGTCAAGGCGGACATCGTCGGTATCACCATCCCCAACCGCTTCGTGGTGGGCTTCGGCATGGACGCCTACGGCTACTGGCGCAACCTGCCAGGCCTGTGGGCCATCCAGACCGAGAACTAAGCCTTACGGCCGCAGGCCGTATGCGTCGACGAATTTGCGGATGCCATCCGGGTGTTCGCGCTTCCACGCCTCGAACTCGGGGCGCCAGGACTCCTTGTACTGCAACAGCATCAGCGCGGTCTCCAGCTGGCCGGCCTTGGCCAGCATGTGCATGGTCTTCAAGTTGGGATCGGTGACTTCGCCGTTGCCGTTGGCGGCTAGTTCGTCCGCCACCTTCATCGCACCCTCCCACGACGCCAGCTCGATGGCGAACGGCCTGTCGGCCACCTTGTCTGCGCGGTTCCTGCCGCGCAGGCCCGACTCGGTGGCGGCGAGCATCAGCCATACCCCGCTGTCGGAACTCTTTTGCTCCGGCCCCCTGAGCGCCGGGTCCAGATTGATGGTGAACTTGCCGGTCGCCGGGTCCATGACGGCGCTGGCCTTGCGCTTCATCTGCAGGGCCGTCAGCGGATAGCCTTGTGCGCTGCGCAGGGAGGCCAGCTTGTCCCAGGTGGGGCGCTGGCTGGGCTGCGCGGCGATACCGCTCAACAGCGCGGCTTCGGCGGCGGTGCGCTTGCCCTGCTTGGCCAGCGCATCGGACAGGAAGCGCCACGCCTGGCCGTTCAACGGCTCCAGCTCGGCCGCCTTGCGGAACCAGGCCTCCGCTTCCGGCATATTCTCCTGCACGTAGTAGGTATCGCCGATGAAGACCAGCACCGAGGAATACCGCGGGTCCATCTTCGCGGCCTGCTCGTATTTGACGCGCGCCTCATCGAGCTTGCGCCCGTGGTACAGCACTTCGCCTTCCTGCACCACTTTCAGCACATCCATCGACGGCTCATGCAGGGGCGCGCTCTTTCCATCCTCCAGGCGGCGCAGCACTTCCTGCGCCAACGGGTCGGAGGAATCCAGCTTGAGCGCCTGACGCACGGCGCCCTCCGACTGCTGCCGCAGCTTGGCGGCGTTGGCGCCATCGGCGTTCAGCGACGCCACCATCAACACATGTGCGATATGCGACAGCGGCATCGATGCCGCCGGATCGGCCTTGGCCGCCGCCGAAAACTTGTTCAGCGCCTCCTGGAACTTGCCCTGCGCGGTCAGCACCTCCCCCTCCTGCACCAGCGGCTGGGCCGCCTCGTTGGGCAGCACGGTGGCATAAGCATGGGCGCCGGCCAGCGCCAGCACCATCGTCAAAACACGGATTTTTTTCATCGAACGAAGTTCACCAATTGATAAGATTAGAATTAGTATAATTGCTTTCATCCTCGTAGGGCTCTGTCAGGGAAGTGGCCAGCAATGAGAAAAACCTGTTTGGTGGTGCTGCTGATGGGCGTCGAGGTCTGCGGTTGCCTGCGGGCGGAGCCTGTTCAATCGAATGAACTGACCATCCCCAACTTCGACCCGGACAGTCCCGCGTGTGTCATAAAATTCGAAGGCGCGTCGCCGGAGTCCCTGCGCCTGAACTTCAGCTGCCTGCCAAAATCGGCGCCGACCGGATTTGAAAATCCGGCTCCGGAGGTAAAAGTTCAGTCCATTCGTGCGAAGAACGCCAAGGGACACATGTCGCTAATCGACGCTGTGCAGTCCCCCCTCGCCGACCGCACGCGGGAATTAAACTTTTGCCTGTATGGCAAACAGAATAATTTCTGCGGCAACGCCAAGGTTGATGGCACCTCGACGATCAAGGCTTGGATTCAACGAATAGAGCTACAGGATGGCGGTTCACAATGAGCACATCAACGGATACCGCCACCTTCAGCGGTCTGATACTTTCGTGGCTGTTCCTGCTGGCGATAGGCCAGGCCTTCCTGATGGCGGCGTCGCTGCTCAGCGTGCGCCAGCCGGAGATGCGTACCGCTAACCGGCTGCTGTCCGCGCTGCTGCTGGTGTTCGCGGCCATCATCGGCCATAACTGGCTGGGCCTCAATCACCTGTATCAGCAGTATCCGCACAGCGCGCTGGCCATCGTCACGCTCGGCCTGGCCGTCGGGCCGCTTCAATATCTCTACCTGCACGCGATGCTGTCGGACCAGCCGCTGGGCCGCCGCGCGCTGCTGCACTTTGCGCCCTTCGCCGCCGCCACGCTGGCGATGACGCCGTTCTACCTGCGCTCGGCCGAGGAGAAGCTGGCGTGGATGCACCACTGGGACGGCTGGCCGTGGTACATGACCGTGGCGGGACTGGTCAAGCTGGCGATCCTGCTGGCCTACATCCGCGCCACCTTCCTGCTGGTGCGCCGCGTGCCGGACGAATCGGACCTGGTGCGCGACCTGCGGCGCCTGATGCGCGCATGGCTGGTCAGCGCTGTGCTGAGCGTCGTCGCGCTGGCGATGGCGATGCTGGACGTGGAAACGCCGCTGTCCGCCGATGCGATGGACGGCATCTCGCTGATGGTGTTCGTGTTCGCGACCGCCATCACGGCGATGCGGCTGCCGCTAGGTTATCGTCCGCGCGCGCTGCCGCCGCCCGCCCCCGCCAAACAGCGCTACGCCAGCAAGCAGTTGTCCACAGGCGACCGCGATGCCTTTCTCGCCCGCCTGACCGACTGCATGGCGCAGGACCAGCCCTACCGCAACGGCGAGTTGAAGCTGGAAGACCTGGCCGCGCAGGTGGCGATGACGCCGCACGAACTGTCCCAGCTGATCAACGAAAACTGCGGCGGCAATTTCGCCGATTTCCTGAACCGCCACCGCGTGGACGCGCTGAAACTGGCCCTGCACGACCCCGAACAGGCCAACGCCAGCATCCTCGACCTGTCGATACTGGCCGGATTTAACAGCAAAAGCGCGATGAACCGCGCATTTAAAAAACAGACCGGCATGACGCCGGGCGAGTTCCGCGACCAGGCCAAAACGCCTGCGTAGCAGGTGCCAGATCATCATTTGGGACGCAAAACGCCGGTTGCGGCGGCACACTGGACTCCTCACAACACGGAGCCACGCATGAAAACCACCCGCATTCTCGCCAGCCTTTCCCTGCTCCTCTGCGCCCAGGCCTGCGCGGCCGGGCAGAAGACCTGGATCACCAACGTCAAGCTGGTGTCGCCGGAAAAGCTGGACCGCATTGAAACCGGCAGTGTCCTGATCGAAGACGAGCGCATTGTCCGCGTCGAGCGCGGCGCCGGCAAAAAGGCGCCGGCCGGCGCCCGCCGCATCGACGGCAAGGGCCAGTACCTCACGCCTGGCCTCATCGACTCGCACGTCCACCTGTACTCCGTCCCCGGCATGAGCTTCGAACAAGCCGACCAGAAAAAGACCATGGCCGCCGAGTACTTCGCGCAGATGCCGCGCTCCTTCCTCTACTACGGCTACACCACGGTGATCGACCTGGCCGCCGGCAGCCGCGAGTTCATCGACCGCGTGAAGGCCACGCCGCTGCACCCGGACGTCTACGACTGCGGCGCGCCGCTGGTGTTCGCCAACGGCTATCCCTCGTCCTACGCGCCGCCGGAGACGCGCTTCGAGATGTTCTCCAACTTTATCTACGACCCGGCGCAGGCAGACAAGATCCCGGCCAAATTCAAGCCGGAGGACTACACCCCGGCCAAGGGCGTGGCGCGGGTCAAGGCCGACGGCGCCATCTGCGTCAAGACCCACTTCGAACACGGCTTCGGCACCATGCACAACCTGCCGGTGATGAGCCCCGCCGTGTACGCGGACGTGCGCTCGGCCGCCAGCAAGGACGGCCTGGTGCTGGTCACCCACGGCAACTCGTTCGAGGCGCAGACCTTCGCCGTCAACGGCGGCGTCGACGTGCTGGCGCACGGCATGTGGCACTGGGGAGAACTGGACAAGCAGAAGGAGCTGCCGGCCGAAATCAAGCGGCTGCTGGACACGATCGCCGAGCGCAAGATCGGCTACCAGGCGACGATGCAGGTGCTGCATGGTCTGAACGCCTACTTCGAACCGGCCTATCTGAACAATCCGGCGCTGGCCAAGCTGCTGCCGCCGGCGATGCTGGCCTGGCTCAAGACGCCCGAAGGCCAGTGGTTCCGGCAGGAGATCGCGGAAGATGAAACCGACGCTGCGGTTTTAAAAGGCATGGAGGCGCCGCTGCGCCGCCAGCGGCAAGTGGTGGCCTACCTGGCCGGCAAGGACGCCAACTTCGTGTTCGGCACCGACACGCCATCCTCGCCGACCTACGGCAACATCCCCGGCCTGAACGGCTACCTGGAGATGCAGGACCTGCACAACGCCGGCCTGTCGCTGGCGCAGCTGTTCAAGGCGGCGACCATCAACAACGCCCGCACCTTCAGGATCGACGCGCAGGTCGGCACCATCGAAGCGGGCAAGGTCGCCAACCTGGTGCTGATGAAGATGTCGCCGCTGGACGATATCCGCGCCTACGACAGCATCGATACCGTCTGGGTGCGCGGCAAACAGGCTGCGCGCGGCAGCCTGGAGGTCAAGCAGTAATCACAGCGCCAGGCGTGCGCGGGCCGCGTCGTACTCGCGCTTCAGGCGCGCCACCATCTCGGCGGTGGTCGGCACGTCGTCCATCAGGCCCACGCCCTGGCCTGCGCCCCAGATGTCGCGCCAGGCCTTGGCGCTGCTGGAGCCGAAGTTCATCGAGCTCTTGTCGGCCTGCGGCAGCGCGTCCGGATCCAGGCCGGCGGCGACGATGGATTTCTTCAGGTAGTTGCCATGCACGCCGGTGAACAGGTTCGAGTACACGATGTCCGCCGCCGACGATTCCACGATCGCCTCGCGATAACCATCGCTGACGTTCGATTCCTGCGTCGCCAGCCAGCGCGAGCCGATGTACGCGAAGTCCGCGCCCATGGCCTGCGCCGCCAGGATCGCGTCGCCGGTCGCGATGGAGCCGGACAGCGCGATCGGACCCTTGAAGAATTTGCGCACCTCGCCCACCAGCGCGAACGGCGACAGCGTGCCGGCATGGCCGCCGGCGCCGCTGGCCACCAGGATCAGGCCATCGACGCCCGCCTCCAGCGCCTTCTCGGCGTGGCGGATCGAGATCACGTCGTGCATGACGATGCCGCCGTAGCTGTGGATCGCGTCCAGCATCTCCTTCGGCGGCGCGCGCAGCGACGAGATGATGATCGGGATCTGGTGCTTGACGCAGACTTCCACGTCATGCGCCAGGCGGTCGTTCGACTGGTGCACGATCTGGTTGACGGCGATCGGGCCGACGCGCTTGTCCGGATTGGCGGCCTGGAAGTCGGCCAGCTCTTTTTGCAAATCGGTCAGCCACACGTCCAGCATTTCCGCGGGACGCGCGTTCAGCGCCGGGAAGGAGCCGACGATGCCGGCCTTGCACTGCGCCGCGACCAGGGCCGGGCCGCTGGCGATGAACATCGGGGATGCAATGACGGGAAGGGTAAGGTTTTGCAAGACTGCTGGCAGGGCCATGGCGCACTCGCTGTCGGTAAGTTGAGGAAAATCGATTATAGATCGAAAATAGTACGACCGTGCCGAAACTAGGCGACTTCCTCTACACTTGCCTGGCGTCTACACATTAAGTAAGTGCTCACCCTCGACACGGGCCGCGCCGGCGCGTACCAGCTGGCCGGCCGCCCAAGTGGCGACCTCTTCCGGCGTCCGCTTCAGGAAGTTGCTGTTGGCCTTGGCGAACACCGGCATCGCCAGCAGCAGCTGCGGCACCTCCACCAGCGGAATGCTCTGGCGCTCCAGCAGCAGGAATTTCAGCAGCACCTTCAGCGCGTTCTGCGCGTTGCGCAGCGGGTCGGCCTCCAGGTAGTCCACCCGCGAACGGGCCCGCGCCAGCGCGCCGGCCACGTCGTTGAACGGCTTGCCGTGGCCGGGGATCACCAGCCGCACGTCCAGCCCTTCGATCAGGTCCAGCGTGGCGCGTTCCTCGGCAAAGCCGGACTGGCCGTCCAGCTCCGGGAAGATGATGCCGAAGCCGTTTTCCCACAGCGCGTCCGCCGAGATCAGCACCCGCTCCTGCGGGCAGTAGAAGATCAGCGAATGCGGATCGTGGCCGGGTGCACCCAGCGCCTGCCATTCCATGTCCGCCAGCCGCAGCACGTCGCCCGGGGCGACGGTGGCGTCGAAGGTGAATCGCTCGCAGCGCTGGCCGGTGGCCTTGAAGCTGAGCGCCTCCACGTCCCAGTGCCGCACCTTGTCCGCCTCGGCCACCGGAATCGAGGTGCGGCTGCCGAAGTGCGCCTGCAAGCTGGCATTGCCGCCGCAATGGTCGGAATGCAGATGGGTGTTGATGATCTGGTCCAGGTGCCGTCCGCGCAGCGCGTGGCGCACCAACTCCAGCGTTTGCGGCGCGTGGGTCATGTAGCCGGTGTCGATGATGGCCGTATCGTCGCGGCCCAGCAGCATGACGTTGTTGGACGACAGCCAACCCCGCTCAAAAACCTGAATCGAATCGGGAAGGGCGTTCATTCGTCCTCGAAGTTGATCAATTGTTCACGGCGGCGGATTTCCGCCCACACGCCGCGCTTGTAGTCGTCGTCGGCCGTGGACCAGGCGACGATTTCCGGGATGGTACGCATGCAGCCCATGCAATAGAGGCGGTCGGCGTCCATTTTGCACAGGCTTACGCAGGGCGACGGCACCGGCACGGCCAGTTCCGGCGCGCCGGGAGGGATCAGGTTGGCAGGTTCACTCATGCCGCCATTATGACGCGAACACGCTTGACTTGGTGATTTTCAGGTCTATACTACCATCCATGTAGATGGTAACCGGATGGAGACTCATGGCAAAGCAAGAATTAAAACTGAAGACCGCCGAATCGGAAAAGATCACGATCAATCTCGGTCCCATCGACCTGGGGCAGATCGATCTGCTGGTGCAGGAGGGGTTTTACTCGAACCGCACCGATTTGATACGCACGGCGATCCGCAATCAGTTGAACCAGCACGCCGACGTCGTCAAACAGACGGTGGCGCGCAAAAGCCTGGTACTCGGGATGCAGCACTATTCGCGCGCCGACCTGGAAGCCATCCAGGCGGCCGGCGAACGGCTGCAGATCCAGGTACTGGGGTTGGCCAGCATCGCCAGCGACGTTTCGGTCGAACTGGCGCTGGCGACGATCGACTCTATCTTCGTATTGGGATCGCTGCATGCCAGCGCCGTGCTCAAAACCGCGCTGGCCCAACGCATCCATTAAAGGATCATCATGAAACTACCGTTGTTTTCACATATGCGCGAGGCCGCGCAAAAGCTGATGAACCGAAGCGCGTCGGCCGCCATTCAACAGGCGCTGGACAGCCTGCGCGGACATCCGTCCCTGCGGCCGGCCGCACCGGCGCAACCGCCGATGCGCGACATTAATCCGCCGCCGTCCGGGCCAGCGGCGGAAGCCGCGCCCGAAGCCGCCGCGCGGACGGCGTCCGCGCCGGCCACGCCGAATCCGGCCACGCATCCCGCCGAATACGCGCAGGACATGCTGAACCGCATGGGCATCCAGATCGACCTGCAAGCCAACATCGACCGCGCCATGGACGCCGGCGCCTTCATGCATCCGGCGCCGGAAGTGGCGCTGCCGGAAGGCGCGCGGTTCATCAAGGGCAGCTACACCAACCACGCCGGCACCCGCAACTACAAGCTGTACATCCCGGCCAGCTATCACGGCCAGGCCATGCCGCTGCTGGTGATGCTGCACGGCTGCACCCAGAACCCGGACGATTTCGCCGTCGGCACGCAAATGAATGCGCTGGCCGAGGAAAAGGAATGCTTCGTGGTCTACCCGGAGCAGACGCCCAACGCCAACCAGCAGCGCTGCTGGAACTGGTTCAACGCCATCGACCAGCAGCACGGCCAGGGCGAACCATCCATCATCGCCGGCATCGCGCGGCAGATCATCGACGAATACCCGGTCAACGAGCGCCAGGTGTACGTGGCCGGCCTGTCGGCGGGCGGTGCGATGGCGGTGATCGTCGGCACGCTGTATCCGGAATTGTTCGCGGCGGTGGGGGTGCATTCGGGGCTGCCGTTCGCCTCGGCGCAGGACCTGCCGTCGGCGCTGTCGGCCATGAAGCGCGGCGTCAACTCGCCGCACAAGGCCGGCAACGGCGCGCAACCCATCATCGTCTTCCACGGCGACAGCGACACCACCGTCCATCCGCGCAACGGCGAACAGGTGATCGAACAGCGCCTGAACGGTCACCGGGGCAAACCGTCGGTGCAGTCGGGCAGTGTGCCGAACGGCCACCGCTACACGCAAACCACGCACACCAAGGCGGACGGTACGCCGCTGGGCGAACATTGGGTGGTGCACGGCGCCGGCCACGCCTGGTTCGGCGGTAACGCCAGCGGCACCTACACCGACGCCAAAGGCCCGGACGCCAGCCGCGAGATGCTGCGCTTCTTCCGCACCGTCAGCTAAGCTTTTTTACAACATCCATCTTGCGCACATTAGGACAACCGTCCTAAAATCTCCCTGCAACTTAACCAACGGGAGACGTGGGCAGGAATGGGGACGCGCGAACAAATCGTGGAGGCCGCGAACCGGCTGTTCTACCAACAGGGGTATGAACGGACGTCGTTCGCCTCCATCGCCGAAACCGTGGGTATCTCCCGCGGCAATTTCTACTATCACTTCAAGACCAAGGACGAGATCCTGGAAGCGGTCCTCCAGGCACGCCTGGCGGATACCCGCGCCATGCTGGCCCGCTGGACCGAAGGCGCGGCCACGCCGCTGGAGCGCGTGTTCCGCTTCGTCGAGATCGTGGTGGCCAACCGCGCGGACATCGAGCATTACGGCTGCCCGGTCGGCACCATGACCAGCGAGCTCGCGAAGCTGGACCATCCTTCGCGGGCGCAGGCCGTGGATATCTTCCGCGTCTTCCGCGATTGGCTGCGGGAGCAGTTCACGGAACTCGGCCACGCGACCAACGCGGACGATCTCGCGCTGCAGGTACTGGCGTTCAGCCAGGGCGTCGCGACCTTGTCGAACGCTTTCGGCGAGCGCGGTTACGTGAAGCGCGAAGTGGAACGACTGAAGACCCGGCTCATGTCACTCGACACCTAACCAAAAGGAGAAACCTATGTACATCGTCCTGCTTCGCTTCTCTGCCAACAAAAGCCAGGCGCCAGCGCACATGGCGGGCCATCGCGAATGGCTGCAAAAAGGGATAGCCGACGGCGTCTTCCTGCTGGCCGGCAGCATCCGGCCCGGATTGGGCGGCGCCATCCTGGCCGCCGGGCCGTCGCCCGAGGCGCTGCAAGCGCGCATCGACCAGGACCCGTTCGTGGTCCACGACATCGTCAAGGCCGAGATCATCGACGTCGACCCTAACCACACCGCCGAGGGCCTGGCCCTGCTGGCCGCTTGACGGTCAACCGGTAAAGCGCTCGATCTTCTCGCGGTTCTTTTCCATGTCGTGGTCGGAGTCCGCGTAGCGCTTGGCGATATCGATGAAGTCCTGCTGCAGCTCCATGAAGGCGTCGACCATGTCGGGATCGAAGTGCTTGCCGCGTCCCTCGGCGATGATGGCCACCGCCGCCTCGTGCGACATGCCGGCCTTGTAGACGCGGCGGCTGATCAGCGCGTCGTACACGTCGGCCACCGCCATCAAGCGCGCGGAGATCGGGATGTCGTCGCCGCTCAGGCCCTCGGGATAGCCGCTGCCGTCCCATTTCTCCTGGTGGCCGTAGGCGATCTCCTTGGCGAACTTGAGGAAGTCCACCTCCAGCCCCAGCTCGCGCTCGGCCTGGCGGATCGCGTCGCGGCCCAGCGTGGTGTGGGTTTTCATGATCTCGAACTCGTTGCCCTCGAAGCGGCCGGGCTTGAGCAGGATGCGGTCCGGGATGCCGACCTTGCCGATGTCGTGCAGCGGCGCGGACTTGAACAACAGCTCGATGTTCTTATCGGTCAGGAAGGCACTGAAGCGCGGATTGGTGCGCAGCTTTTCCGCCAGCGTCTTCACGTAATGCGCGGTGCGGCGGATATGGTTGCCGGTTTCGCTGTCGCGCGTTTCGGCCAGCGAGGCCATGGTGTGGATGGTCACGTCCTGCAGCGCGACGATTTCGCGCGTGCGCTTTTCGATTTCGGTTTCGAGGAAGTTGTTCTGGTCGCGCAGGAAGTCGTGCACCCGCTTCATCGACAACTGGGTCTTGATGCGCGCCTGCACGATGGGCGCGGAGATCGGCTTGGTGATGTAGTCCGCCGCGCCCAGGCTCAGGCCGAGCTGCTCGTCCACCGTCTCGCTCATGGCGGTGACGAAGATGATCGGAATGTCGCGCGTGGCGGGATTGGCCTTGAGCGCCTTGCACACGTCGTAGCCACTCATCCCCGGCATCATCACGTCCAGCAGGATCAGGTCCGGCTTGGATTCGCCGTTGGCGATCTTCAGGGCGCGCTCGCCGTTGACGGCGATCTTGGTGCGGTAGTCGTCTTCCAGCACGGCGCACAGCAGATCGATATTGTCCGGGATGTCGTCGACCACGAGGATCGTTGGTTTAGCGTTCATCGGCGTTCTCTCTTCACAAAGCGATACCCAGTGCATCGGCGGCGGCCTTCAGTTCATCCAGCGCGCCTTCAAAATCGTACTGACCCAGCATGCGCCGCAGCTGGCGCGCATGCTCGGCCTGGCCGGCCGCGGCCAGCGCGCCGCACAGGCGGTCCAGCAGCTTGACGGCGGCGCCGTCGTCCTGTGCCAGCAGGCGCGCCATCTCGTGCGCCACCGCCGCCAGTTCGTCCTTGTCCACCGCCTGCGGCGCCGGCGTTGCCTCCACTACGGCCGGCTTGTCGTCCATCGCCATCGCGATGCGCGCCACCAGGTCGTTCAATTCGTTCGCCATGTCGGCGATGGCTTCGTCGCGGCCCTTGGTCGCGCCCATCGCCAGCATCTGCTCTACCTTGCCGGCCGCATCGGCCATGCCGCCCGCGCCGATATTGCCGGCCAGGCCCTTCACAGTATGCGCCTCGCGCGTGGCGCCGGCCAGGTCGTTGTTTTCGATGGCGGTGGCGATACGCTGCATGGCGTCGAACTGGGTTTCGACAAAGCGCGACAGCAGTTTGCGCATCAGCTTAACATTACCGCCCACACGCTGTAGCGCGGCTTCCATGCGCAGGCCGGCGACCACCGGCAGCACCTCGTCGCGGCCCGCGCCGGCCGGCGTTTCGGCCGCCGTTTCAAGCGCCAGCGGATTCTTCACCGTGACCCAGCGCGCCAGCGTCGTGAACAGCTGCGCCACGTCGATAGGCTTGGCGATAAAGTCGTTCATGCCGGCGGCCAGGCACTTCTCCTTGTCGCCGACCATGGCGTTGGCTGTCATGGCGATCACCGGCAGGCCGGCGTTGCGTGCATCCTCGCGCAGCTTGCGGGTGGCGTCGTAGCCGTCCATCACCGGCATCTGGCAGTCCATCAGCACGCCGTCGTAGTCCGCCACGGCGATCTTCGCCAGCGCCATCGCGCCGTTGACGGCGATGTCGACCCGGATGCCGGCGTCGCTGAGGATCTGCTGCGCCACTTCCTGATTGACCTCGTTGTCCTCCACCAGCAGCAGGTAGGCGCCGCGCATGGCCTCCTCGGCCGCCATGTAGTCGGCGCGGCGGCGCGTGCTGCGGCAGCGGCTCAAGTCCTTGCCGAACACGGTGGATATCGAATCGAGCAGCGTCGAGGAGCTGACCGGCTTGTTCAGCATGGCGTCGATGGCGATGCCGCGCGCCTCTTCCATCAGCACGTCGCGGTTGTAGGCGGTGACCATGATGAAGGCCGGCGATTCCGCGCCCGCCTCCTCCGCCTGGGCGCGCAGCGCCTGCAGCGTCTCCAGGCCGTTCATGCCGGGCATCTGCCAGTCCAGCAGCACCACATTGAAGGGCCGTCCCTCGCTGCGCGCCTGCGCGGCCAGGTCGAGGGCGCGCGGGCCGCCGTCGGCGCAGGCGGCGGCGAACTGCATCGACGACAGCATGCCCATGAAGATTTCCCGGGCGCTGGCATTGTCGTCCACCACCAGCACGCGCAGGCCGGAGATGTCCGGCAGCGGCAGCGGCGCCTCGACGGCGGCCACGCCGAATACCGCCGTGAAGTAAAAGGTGCTGCCGACGCCGGGCCGGCTTTCCAGGCCGATCTCGCCGTCCATCAGCTCCACCAAGCGCTTGCTGATGGTCAGGCCCAGGCCCGTGCCGCCGTGGTGGCGGGTGGTGGAGGTGTCGGCCTGCGAGAAGGCCTGGAACAGGCGCGCCTGCTGCTCCGGCGTCAGGCCCGGGCCGGTGTCGCGCACGTCCACCCGCAGGCGCACGCGCTGGTCCGGCAGGCGCTCCTGCACGTGGATGGTCACCACGATCTCGCCCTGCTGCGTGAACTTGATGGCGTTGTTGGTCAGGTTGATCATCACCTGGCCGAAGCGCAGCGGATCGCCCACCAGCGCCTGCGGCACGTCCGGCCCGACATCGAACAGCAGCTCCAGGCCCTTGTCCTGCGCCCGCATCACGGACAGGTCGGCGATGTTCGCCATCACGTCCTCGACGTAGAAATCGACCTGCTCGAAGGCCAGCTTGCCGGCCTCGATCTTCGAGAAGTCCAGGATGTCGTTGATGATGCCCAGCAGGTTCTTGGCCGCGCCCTCCACCTTCTCCAGGTAGTTGCGCTGCTTGGGTGTGAGGTCGGTCTGCAGCGCCAGGTGCGTCATGCCGATGATGCCGTTCATCGGCGTGCGGATCTCGTGCGACATATTGGCCAGGAAGTCGGACTTCATCTTGGTCGCATCCTCGGCCACCATCACCGCGTGGCGCAGCTGCTGTTCGGCGGCCAGGCTGGCCGTCATCAGCTTGAGCGCGTGCAGCAATTCGCCCGTCTCGTCCTGCGAGGTCACCTCGATCACCGAACTGAGGTCGCCCTGCCCGACCCGCTTGGCGATCTCGATCGCCGCCTCCAGCGGCCGCGTGATCGAGCGCACCGAAATGCCGAAGACTATCCCCACCAGCACCGCCGCGCCGCCCATCAGCGAAATCAGCACCAGCGAAAAATTGATGTCGGCGCGCGCTCGATCGGCGCTGGCCATCACCTGGCTTTGCTGCAGCTGGTCCAGCAGCTTGATCTGCTCCAGCAGATGGTCCAGCGCCGGCAGCGCCGCCGCGTTCATCCTTTCCTCGGCCTGGTCGCGGTCCTCGGCCTCCACCATGTCCGCCACGGCGATGAAGCTGTCGTAGTAGGCGGCGCGCGCCTGCTTGACCTTCTCGATCTGCGCCCGCGCTTCCGGCGCGGTGTCCAGTTTGGCCAGCAGCTCCAGCTGGGCGTCGATTTCGAGCTTGATGCGGTCGATGCGGCTGTAGCTGTCGATGCGGTGCTTCTGGTCCTTCTGGATGATCAGCGTGACGATGCGGGTGGCCGCCTCGCGCGACTGCGTGTCGATGGCGTTGATGGCGGCGCTGGCGGCCCAGTCCTGGTGCAGGATATGGTCGCTCTCGGCGCGGATGGCGTAGATGCGGCTCACGCCGACCAGGATCACGCCGATCATCAACAGGATCAGGATGATGTAGCCGCTGCTGATGCGCGCGCGGATACCCATGTCGCTAAAACGGCGCATGCGTGCTTCCTTCAGGCTAGCCGGCCGGCTTGGGATGGTCGGCGATGTGCTTTTTCAGACAATCCGGACACCAGCAGCTGGCCCCCGGCGCGGACGGCACCGGCAGCGAGGCCGGAAGATACGTGCACCAGCAGGGCTGCGCCGGCGCCGAGGGATCGGCATCGGCCATGGCGCAGCTGAATTGGGCGCCGCAGCGCGAGCAGGTGCTCATGGCGCGCCTATGGGTGGTGGTGTTCGGGGTCGTCGTCCAGCGGCGCGCCGTCTTCCGGCAGGTCGAGCGGGAAGCGCCGCATGGCCGTGCGCAGCAGCGACATCTGGCCGTTGAACCGGGTGCAGGCGTCGCACACCATCAAGTGCAGCCGCATGCGGGTGCGCTCGACGAAGGACAAATCGCGGTCCATCCCTTCCGACACCAGCCGGTGCACTTCGCGGCAGGTCGGCTTCAAGCCGGTTTTATGTGGTTCCATGGTCGCAGACAGTAGGTGAAGCAGTAAGTGGCGCCGTCACGTGGCCTGGCGGTTGCCAAACCAGTTCAAGTCCAGGCACTCGCGCAAACGCATGCGCGCACGATACAGGAGCACCCAGGCATTAGACGTTGTAATCGCCAGTTCCTTACAAATTTCGTCGGTTTCCAGCTCCAGCCACTCGCGCATCATGAAAATGCGGGCGGTCTTGGCGGGCAGCTTTTCCAGGCAAATCTCCAGCACCTTGAAGAAATCCTTCTGCTCCAGCGTCGCATCCGGGTCGCCCCAGGCCATCGGCTGTTCGACGGTGTGGCCGTCCGGCTTGAACAGCGCGTCGATGGCGTCGTCCTCGGACTGGTCCTCGGCGGTGTCGATCTGGCGCTCGCGCGAGCTGGCGCGCAGGCAGTCGATGATCTTGAACTTCAGGATGCCGGTCACATAGGTGCGCAGCGAGGACTGGCCGTTGAAGCGGTCGGGCTTTTCCAGCACGGCGATCAGCGCGTCCTGGACCGCGTCCTCGGCCAGGGCCTGGTTCCGAATTTGCAACTGTGCAAATCGGACAAGCAGGGGGCGCATGACTTCCAGCTGGCGGTGAAGGGTATCGGTAGGGCTCATATGACGGCCAGCGTATCGGATGATCCGGGAAAATACAACCGGATAGCCCTATAATGCATGGTTGATTGCAGCTTGAGGCTGTAAAATTGCACAGAATTTTCTAACCGGACTCGCCATGACCCAACTGACTAACCTTAACTTAGGCATGAATGACGACTTGACCGCGGTGGCGCCGCAGATCAAGGCGCAGATCCTGGCTGAGGCCCTGCCCTACATCCGCAACTTCCACGGCAAGACCATCGTCATCAAATACGGTGGCAATGCGATGACCGACGAGCGCCTGAAACACGGCTTCGCCCGCGATGTCATTTTGCTCAAACTGGTGGGCATGAACCCGGTCGTGGTGCACGGCGGCGGTCCGCAGATCGACAACGCACTGAAAAAAATCGGCAAGCAGGGCACCTTCGTGCAGGGCATGCGTATCACCGACGAAGAGACCATGGAAGTGGTGGAGTGGGTGCTGGGCGGCGAAGTCCAGCAGGACATCGTGATGCTGATTAATCACTACGGCGGCCAGGCCGTGGGCCTGACCGGCAAGGACGGCGGCCTGATTCGCGCCAAGAAGATGGCCATGCCGGACAAGGACAATCCGGGCCAGTTCCTCGACATCGGCTTCGTCGGCGAGATCGACGCGATCAACCCGGCGGTGGTCAAGGCGCTGCAGGACGACGCCTTCATCCCCATCATTTCGCCGATCGGCTTCGGCCAGGACGGCCAGGCGTACAACATCAACGCCGACGTCGTCGCCGGCAAGATCGCCGAGATCCTGAAGGCTGAAAAGCTGATCATGATGACCAATATCGCCGGCGTGCAGGACAAGCAGGGCAACCTGGTGACCGATTTGTCGGCGCGCGAGATCGACGAGATGTTCGCCGACGGGACGATTTCGGGCGGCATGCTGCCTAAAATTTCATCAGCTTTGGATGCCGCCAAGTCCGGCGTCAACACGGTTCACATCATCGACGGGCGAATTGAACACAGTTTATTGCTCGAGGTGTTGACCGAACAGGCTTTTGGCACTATGATCCGGTCTCACTGAAAAAACGGCGGTCTCGCCGAATCGGTGAAACCGCCACATTTGTATGCCCTTGTAGCTCAGTGGTAGAGCACTCCCTTGGTAAGGGAGAGGCCACGTGTTCAATCCACGTCAAGGGCACCATTTCTGCAGTACCCTCCCCCGCTCAGTAAATCCGTTCCACCGACAGCCCGCGTTTGCGCAGCAGTTCCGGTACGCTTCCCTTGCCGATCAAATGCAGCACGCCGATCGCCGCCACGCAATTGTTCTCGCGCGCCATCAGCTTGACCATGCCGTCAGCCAGCGTGGGATTGCGGCTGTCCAGCAGCACCTTCTGCACGAAGCGGCCGGAGTAGGTGTCGTCCATCTCCGCCTTGAGGGCCAGCGCGTCCAGCGCCACCACGTCGGCCTTGCGCCAGGCGTCGGCGATCTCGCGCGCCTGGTTGGCTTGTTCCTTGTCCTCGATGCCGGCGATGGCCTCCTGCAGGAAGACCAGCTGCTCCTCGGCGCTCATCTGGTCGAACAGCGCCATCTGGCTCTCGGCCGACTCCAGCTCGACCACCTTCTGGCCGCGCTGGTGCGCCTGCTTCGACAAATGGCTGTCCACCGCCAGCGCCGCCTCGTAGCCTTGGGCCGAGAACTCGCTCACCGTCAGCAGGCTGGCCAGCAACCAGGGCTTCATCGCCGCCACCGTCTCCGGCTCGATGTTGTACTGCTTGAGCAGGCGGTCCAGCCGCAGGCGCCAGTCGGCCGACAGCTCCGGTCCGGCCGGGCCGCCCTTGGCCAGCATGCCGTGGCGCTGCACCGCGCGCATCAGGTTCTGCTGGTCGCCCAGCGGATCGATCTCCAGCGCCAGCACCGGCGCCTTCTTCAGCGCCGCCGTAATGCGCGGCTCCAGCGGATAGAAATCGGGCGCGCCGACGTGGATGGTGCCGAACAGGTACAGCGTATGGCCGCCCTGCTGCACCTTGAACAGGGCGCCGTGGTTGGGCGCCTGGGCTTTGTCCGCGGCCCATGCCGGCATCGACACAAAACAGAACAAAGTCCAGAACATCACTATAATCTGGCGCTGTATGGCTTCCCGCATGGCTTCCTTGAATGACTGACTTGAAGTGAACATTATTACCCGCAAATCCCCGGTGTGGCTATTCGATCTGGATAACACGCTGCACAACGCCTCGCACGCGATCTTCCCGGCGCTCATGGCCAACATGAACGTCTACATCGCCAATGTGCTGGGCGACGGCGTCACGCCGGCCGGCGCGGACGCCGTCAACGCCGCACGCACGCTGTACTGGCGGCGCTACGGCGCCACCATGCTGGGACTGGTGAAGCACCACGGCGTGCAGCCCGCGCATTTTCTCGACGTGACCCACCGCTTCGAACGGCTCACCGACATGATCCGCGCCGAACGCGGCCTGCGCCAGCTGCTGCGCCGCCTGCCCGGCCGCAAAATCCTGCTGACCAACGCGCCGCACCGCTACTCGACGCAGGTGCTGCGCCACCTGGGATTGCAGCGCCACTTCAACCACCACATCTCGGTCGAGTCGATGACGGTGCACCGGCAGATGCGGCCCAAGCCATCCAAGCTGCTGCTGCGCAAACTGATGCGCCGCCACGGACTCGCGCCCGGCCGCTGCGTGCTGGTCGAAGACACGCTGGCCAACCTGCGCAGCGCGCACGCCCTGGGCATACGTACCGCATGGGTCACGCAATACCTGAAGGTGGGCGACGCGGTCGGCCTGGCGCATCCGCAAAAAAGGTTAATTCGCCCCGCTTATGTCGATGTCAAAGTAAAATCTGTCAGGAATTTGCCGGCGCGGCTGCACCATCTGCGCTGAAGCCAGGTCAAAAAGACATACCCATTCACTTATCCGCGAGATCACATGGCAAGCACACCGCCGGGCCAGCGCCGCATGCAGATCCTGCAGGCGCTGGCGGAGATGCTGGAACAACCCAAGGGCGAGAAGATCACCACCGCCGCGCTGGCGCGCAAGCTGGAGTTCTCCGAGGCCGCGCTGTACCGGCACTTCGCCAGCAAGGCGCAGATGTTCGAGGGGCTGATCGAGTTCATCGAGTCCTCGGTGTTCGGCCTGATCAACCGCATCGCCGAACGCCAGAGCGACGGCCTGGCGCAGGCGCGCGACATCGTCGGCATGCTGCTCAACTTCGCCAGCCAGAATCCGGGCATGACGCGGGTGCTGACCGGCGACGCGCTGGTGAACGAGGACGAGCGCCTGCAGCTGCGCATGAACCAGTTCTACGACCGCGTGGAACTGGCGCTCAAGCAGGCCTTGCGGCTGGCCGTGACCGAAGGCCAGGCGCACGAGGCGGACGTGCAGGCGCGCGCCGGCATGCTGGTGAGTTTCGTCATCGGCCGCTGGCACCGTTACGCCAAGAGTGGATTCAAGAACAACCCTGCGCAGGACGCGCCGCTGCAAATCGCCCTGCTGCTTCCGTACGTTGAAGATGAACGCTGAAGTATTCGCGCTGCTGGACGACGCCAGCCCGGAAGGCACGCAAGCGCCGGGAGCGCGTTCGCGCCTGTACACCGGCCACACCGCCACCCTGCGCTGCGACGACATCGGCCAGTGGCCGCAAGTGCTGGAGCGGATGCGGGCGGCGCTGACGCGCGGCGAATACGCCGTCACCATCTGCAGCTACGAGCTGGGCGCCGAACTGCTGCAACTGGGCGGACACGCGCCAGCCACCGAGGCAGCACAGCCGCCGCTTGCGCAGATCCTGCTGTTCTCGCAATGCACGCTGCTGTCCCCCGCCGAGGTGGGCGACTGGCTGGCGGCGCGCTCCTTCCCGATCGACCGCCCGTCCGGCATCGCCAACATCCGTCCGAACATCGGCCAGGAAGCCTTCAGCGGGGCGCTGGCGCGCATCCACGACTACATCGAGGCCGGCGACACCTACCAGGTCAATTACACGTACAGGCTGCGTTTTGACGCGTTTGGCAGCGTGCACGCGCTGTACGCCCGCCTCCGCGGACGCCAGCCGGTGCCCTACGGCGCGCTGGTGGGCCTGGAGGACGGCGGCGCCATCCTGTCGCTGTCGCCGGAACTGTTCGTGCGCCACGAGGACGGCGTGCTGACCGCGCGGCCGATGAAAGGCACGGCGCCCGCCGCGCCGCCGTCGCAGGCCGCCGAGAACATCCTGCGCGCCACCACGCTGGCCGCCGATCCCAAGAACCGCGCCGAGAACCTGATGATCGTCGACCTGCTGCGCAACGACATCGCCCGCGTCGCGCAGACCGGCAGCGTCGAAGTGCCGGCGCTGTTCGAGGTGCACCGCTACAGCAGCGTGCTGCAGATGACCTCCACCATCACCGCCAAGCTGCGCGACGACGCCACGCTGGCCGATATCTTCAACGCGCTGTACCCGTGCGGCTCAATCACCGGCGCGCCCAAGCGGCGCACCATGGAGATCATCCGCGAACTGGAGCCGGACCCGCGCGGCATCTACACCGGCGCCATCGGCTGGTTCGATCCGCGCAGCGACGGCAAGGTGGGCGACTTCTGCATGTCGGTGCCGATCCGCACGCTGATGCTGCAGCCGGCGGACAGCCCTAACGGCATCCGCCACGGCGAGATGGGCGTGGGCGCCGGCATCGTCTTCGACAGCGACGCGCAGGAGGAATACGCCGAATGCCAGCTCAAGGCGCGCTTCCTCACCGGCCTGAAAAACGAATTCGAGATTTTCGAAACCATGCGCGCCACGCGGGCCGGCGGCGTGCGCCACCGCGCGCGCCATCTGAAGCGGCTGGCGGCATCGGCGGCCTGCTTCGGCTACGCGTGGGACGAGGCGGCGGCCAACGCCTACCTGGACACCGCCTGCGCCATGCTGGACGCGGACGTCGACTACCGGCTGCGGTTGGCCCTGAGCGCGGCGGGCGCGTTCTCGGTGCAGCATGCGCCGCTGTCGCCGTTGACCGAGCCGGTGCGCGTGCTGCTGGCGCCGGACGCCACCGAATCGGGCGACCTGTTCCTGCGCCACAAGACCAGCGTCCGCAGCCGCTACGATGCCGCCTGGCGCGACGCCGAGGCGCAAGGCGCTTTCGATACGCTGTTCTTCAACGAACGCGGCGAGCTGACCGAAGGCGGCCGCACCAATGTGTTCGTGCACGTGGACGGCCGCTGGCTCACGCCGCCGTTGAGCTGCGGCCTGCTGCCCGGCGTGATGCGCGGCGTGATGCTGGACGATCCACAGTGGCAGGCCAGCGAAGCCGTCGTCACACGCGCGATGCTGGAGGCGGCCGATGAAATCGTGGTCTGCAACGCGCTGCGCGGCGCCATGCGCGCCGTGCTGGCAAGCTAGGCACGCCACTCCAGCATCTTGTACGGACCGGAGTCGCCGGTCACGCGGAAGCCCAGGCGCTCATACAAACGCTGCGCCGGATTGCTGCCCTCCACCTGCATGCTGATGCCGCCGCCGTCGCGCGCGGCGTCCTGCTGCAGGCCGCGCAGCAGCTGCGTGCCGTGGCCCTGCCCCTGCCAAGGCGGCAGCAGCGAGATGTCGATCACGTGGATCATCCCCGGCAGCCGCGCGACATAGAAGCGGCCGATCGCCACGCCATCCAGTTCGACGATATCGAAGCGCGCATCGGGATAGGCCGCGCGGTAGTGGCGGTCCTGCGCGTCGAACTGCATGCGCAGGAAGATCTCGGCCTGGCTGGAGTGCCAGCCGAACAGGCTGATTTCGCCGGCGCGGGTGGAGGCGTACACGCCGCGCAGGAAGGCCTCGTCGTCGGGCTGGCTGGGTCGGCGTTCCAGCATCACAGGTCGATCATCATCTCGAAGCCGCCCCAGATCATGCGCTTGCCGTCGAAGGGCATGTTCTTCGGATCCATGTGGTGGGCGACGCGCGGGTCCTTCATCACCTTGTCGTTGATCTCGTCGCGCGCGGCGCGCGAGGCGTAGACGATCCACGAGAACACCACGGCCTCGCCCTCCTTCAAATCGACGCTGAGCGGGAAGGACGTCACCTTGCCGGGCGGGACATCGTCGCCTATGCACTCGCGGAATTCGAGCGCGCCGTATTCCTTCCAGACCTTGCCGCACTCCATCGACATTTTCTTGTACGCCTCGACGTTTTCCTTCGGGACCGGAATCACAAAACCATCTACGTAGGACATGGCCGTCTCCTTTTCAGTGGGAGATTCAGGGTAGCCAAATCCGGCCCGCATGACAAGCGGCGCACCGCTTGCCACGCTTCAGAAGTAGGTCGAGACGTTGAACCAGGCGCGCACGCGGGATGAGCTGCCGTCGGCGTCGGCGCCCTTGCTGCTGCGGGCCGGATTGCTGCCCACCTTGGCCGCGACCTGGATCTGCACCACGGTGCGCTCCAGCGGACGCCAGCTCCAGCCCAGCCCCACGCCTTTGAGGCTGTAGCTGTTGCCCGGCCCGCCGGCCGCCAGCGCGCCCTCGTACACCTTGTGGTTCAGCGTGATGTGGCCGTAATCGAAGAAGGCCGCGATGTCGGACTTCAGCGCCGGCAGCTCGTAGTGGCCTTCGAGCGTCATCACATAACCCTCGTCGCCGCTGGCCTCCCCGGCCGGATAGGCGCGCACCCGCCCCGGCCCGCCGAGCGACATCTTCTCGCCAGATTCGAGGTTGGCCGTGGCCAGCTGTCCGCTGACGCTGGCCGACACCATCACGCCGTCGCGCAGCCGCTGGTATTGGCTGGCCTGGTAGTTGGCGCGGACGAAATGGCCCTGGGTGCCGGCGGCATCGGCCGCCAGCGAAGCCGGGTTGGCCGACAGGTCGACCTTGCCCGGCGTGACATCCAGCGAGGCGCTGGTGTAGCCGCCCAGCCAGCGATACTGGCTGGTGTAGCCGATCCCCAGCGCCAGCGTGTCGACCCGCTTGTCGCTGGTGCGCGCGCCGTTGGCGTCGTTGGTGTAGCGCTTGTTGTCGTAGCCGGCGCGCAGCTGGATGTTGGTGTCGCCGCTGCGCAGCAGCGGATGCGTCACCAGCAGCTGCGCCACCTTGGCGCCACCGAAGCCGTTCAGCGACGCGAACTCCGCGCCCAGCTGGTAGCGCAGCGCCGAGTAGGCGGCGCCGACGCGGGTGCCGTGGTCGCCCACCGGCATCACGTAGCCGGCGCGCAGGTACTGGAAATCGGCGCCGGTGGTCGAACCGAGCAGCGAGGCCTGGCCGCCCGCGCCGCCGATGTCGTTGAAGTTGATGCCGCCCTGCGCGCGCACGCGGCCGGTGTAGCGGTTGGACGAGTTGTCCACGCCGACGGTGCCGCTGACCAGCGGCGCTTCGCTCAGCGCGATATCGAGTTCGGTTTCGCCCACGCGCGCGCCGGGCGCCAGTTCGGCGCGCGCGGTCAGGCCGGGGAAGTCGTCGGTCAGCAGCAGCGCGCGTTCCAGCGCGCTGTCGCGCAGCGGCTGGCCCACCGGCGTCAGCGCGTCGAAATAGCGGCGCGCCTGCTCCGGCTTGAGGCGCACGGTGGCGTCGGGCAGCAGCTTGATCTCGCCGACCCGCCCTTCCAGCACGGTGATACGCACCTCGCCCTGGCCCAGCTCCTGCGGCTGCAGCATGGCGGTGGCCAGCAGGTAGCCGCGCTCGCGGTAGCAGCTGGTGACGGCGTTGGCGGCGGCGCTCAGTTCATCGAAGGTCAGTTCGCGGCCGGTGTAGGGCTTGAGCAGTTCCCGCAGCGTCGCTTCCGGCACCGCGCCGGCGCCGTCGAACACGAAGCGGCGCACCATCACGCGCTGCGCGCCGCTCAGTTGCACGCCCTTGCGGGCCTTGCTGTCCGGGAGCACGGGGCCGCCGGTCTTGGGCGGCAGGATCAGCGCCGGCGGACGGTTGGTTTCCAGCAGGCGGCCGGCGTCCGGGGCCGGCGTGGTTTGCGCCAGCACCAGCGCGGGGGTGAGCAGTATCGCCAGCGCCAACGCGCCCGCGGTGTGATTGTGATGCACGTGATTCCTTGGTTTCGTTTGCATTGTTATTCCGGGGTCCGCAGGCCGCCATCGCGCGACGCCACCTGCGTACCGCCTGGCAGTGTCGCCGTGCCGATGGCGGGGCCGGACGGCGCGCCGAAGGTGGCATTCGCGCCTGTGCCTTCGTTGACGTTCAGGTTGGCCGCGGCGGCAATGGATGGCGCCGCGCCGACGTTCGCCAGGCGCTGCTGCGGCAAGTCCGGCGCGGTCGGCACGGCGAAGTTGCTGACGCCCGGAGCGGCTGGCGTGGCCGGTATCGTCGGCCGCACGATGGAGCCGATGGTGTCCGTCAATGGCACGCGCGGACTGGTCACCGTCAGCACGCCCTCAACGTAGCTGACCTTGTAGTTCTGCAGATCGGTTCCGGCCAGGGTGATCGGATAGGCGCCGGCCGGCGACTGCACCGTGGCGCTGGTGCTGGCCGTGACCGCGCCGACCGCGTCGCCGGCCACCAGCCCGCCGACCGTGTAGCCCAGGACCGGATTGGCGAATCCGGCGGTGCGCGTCAGGCTATTGGCGGTGATGGTCAGGTCCTTGCGCGCGATGGCGGCGGCGGTCGTGGCGCTGGACGAAGCCAGTGCGTAGTTGCGGGCATCGGCGCCGCCCAGCGACAGGCCGCTGACCGTGACCGTCTTGCCGGCGCCGGCGTTCTTGTCGGCGAAGGCCGCGCTGCCGCCCAACACCTCCAGCACATCGCCGGCGATACGGTTGTCGGCGACCGAGAACTGCGCGGCCACCGTGCCGTCGTACACCTTGTCGGCCGCGCTCACGCTGGCGACCAGCGCGCGCGGCGTGATCGCCGCGCTGGCCTTGAGGCTGGCGGTGTCCAGTTTGTAGTTGCCGGCGTCGGCGCCGGACAAGGCAACGCCGCTCAGGACGATGTTCTTGCCCGCGCCGGCGTTCTTGTCCGCGAACGCGCCGCTGCCGCTGATGCGTACCGCATCGCCGGCCAGCGCGTTCACGCTCAGGGCCACGCTGGCCGCCGTGCCGCCGTCGTAGACCTTGTCCGAGGCCGTCACGCTGGCGCTCAACGCGCGTTGCGCGATCGTCGCGCTGCCCGCGCCACCCACCGATATCGTGTAGTTGGCGGCATCGGCGCCCGCCACCGTCACGCCATCCAGCCGCACCTGCTGCACGCCGGCGTTCTTGCTGGCGAAACTGGCGCTACCGGCCAGCGACAGCTCATCGCCCGCCACGCGGTCATCCTTGAACTGGACGCTGGCGGCCGTGGTGCCGTCGTACACCTTGTCGGCCGCGCTGGCGCTGACGGCCAGCGCGCGCGGCGTGATCGACGCGGAGGCGCTGCCAGTAGTGGTGGTCAGCCTGTAGTTGGCCGCATCCGCGCCGCTCAACGACAGGCCGGACACGGTGATCGTCTTGCCCGTGCCGACGTTCTTGTCGCTGAACGCAGCCGACGACACGAAACTCAAGCTGTCGCCGGCGAGGCGGTTGTCGGTGAACGAGAGCGTCGCGTTGGTGCCGCCGTCGTACACCTTGTCGTAACCGCTGGCGGTAAAGGTCAGGTCGCGCTGGGTGATCGTCCCGCTGCCGTTGGCGGTGGCCGACGCCAGCCGGTAGTTGCCGGCGTCGGCGCCGGACAGCGTCACGCCGCCCACGCTGACGGCCTTGGCGGCGCCCGCGTTCTTGTCGGCGAAGGCCGCCGTGCCGCCGGTGACCGTCAGCACGTCGCCGCCGATACGGTCGTCGCTCAGCGTGGCGCTGGCGGCGGTGGTGCCGTCGTAGACCTTGCCGGCGGCGTTGGCCGTCACGGCCAGCACGCGCGGCGTGATCGCGGCCCGCACCGGCGCATTGCCCAGCGCGAGAACGTAGTTGCCGCTGTCCGCGCCGCCCAGCGTCACGCCGGCCACGTTGACCGTCTTGGCGCCGCCGGCGTTCTTGTCGGCGAAACTGGCGCTGGCGTTGTAGGCCAGGACATCGCCGCGCACGCGGTCGTCGTTCCAGGCCAGGGTCGCCGCGGTGGTGCCGTCATAAACCTTGTCGACGCCCGCCGCGCCGGCGTTCAGCGTGCGCGGCGTGATGGCGCCGGTGCCGCCGCTGCCCGCCACGTCCAGCACGTAGTTGCCGCTGTCCGCGCCGGACAGCGCCACGCCGCTGAAGGTCAACGCCTTGTGGGCATCCACGTTCTTGTCCACATAGCTGGCGCTGCCGACGGTGACGTTCAACTGGTCGCCGCCGACGCGATTGTCGGCGAAGGTCACGCTAGCGGCGGCGGTGCCGTCGTACACCTTGCTCACACCCGAACCGGTGACCGTCAGCGTGCGCGGCGTGATGTCCGCGCGGGTGGTGGCGCCGGTGTTCGACAGCGTGTAGTTGCCCGCATCGGCGCCGGACAGCGCGATACCGCTCACGCTGACCGTCTTGCCGCTGCCGACGTTCTTGTCCGCGTAGCTGGCGGCGTTGCTGGCGAAGCTGAGCACATCGCCGCCGACCCGGTCGTCGGTCATGCCGACGATGGCCGAGGTGGTGCCGTCGTACACCTTGCCGGCGCTGGCGATGCCCACATTGAGCGCACGCGCCGTGATGCTGCCGCTGGCGTCCAGGGTGGCCGGTGCGACCGCGTAGTTGCCGGCGTCCGTGCCGCTCAGGGCGATGCCGGTCACGCTGATGGTCTTGCCGGCGCCGACGTTCTTGTCGGCGTAGCTGGCGTTGCCGCTGACGGTGAACTGGTCGCCCGCGATGCGGCCGCTGTCGGTATAGCTGACATGGGCGGCGGCGGTGCCGTCGTACACCTTGTCGCTGCCGGTCGCGGCGACCGTCAGCGCCTTTTGCGTGACGGTGCCCGTGCCGTGGGCGATGTTTGATGCCAGCACGTAGTTGCCGGCATCGGCGCCGGACAGCGCAACGCCGGTAACGCTGAGCTCCTTGCCGCTGCCGGCGTTCTTGTCGGCGTAGGCGGCGCCGCCGCTGGCGGTCAGCGTCAGCTGGTCGCCCTGGACGCGGTTGTCGCCCAGCGTCGCCACGGCGGCGGTGGTGCCGTCGTAGACGCGCGTGACGCCGCTGGCGGTGGCCGTCAGCGTGCGCGCGGTGATGCCGGCGGTGGTGGCGGCGCTGGTGGAGGCCAGCGTGTAGTTGCCCGCGTCCGCGCCGTTGAGCGCGATGCCGGTCACGGTGACGGCCTTGCCGGCGCCTACGTTCTTGTCGCCGTAGCTGGCGTTGGCGCCAAAGCCCAGCTGGTCGCCGGCCAGGCGGTCGTCATGGAAGTCCACATGGGCGGCGGTGGTGCCGTCGTACACCTTGTCCGCGCCGCTGACGCTGAAGGCCAGCGCCTTGGGCATGATGACGCCGGCGCCGGTGGCGCTGCCCGAGGCCACCTGGTAGTTGCCGGCGTCGGCGCCGCCCAGCGTGATGCCGGACACGATGACGCTGCGGTTGCCGGCGTTCTTGCTGTCGTAATTGGCGCTGCCGGCCAGCGCCAGCTGGTCGCCGGCCACGCGGTCGTCGCCCAGCGTCACGCTGGCGGCGGTGGTGCCGTCATAGACCTTGCCGGCCGCGCCGACGGATACCGTCAACGCGCGCTGCGTGATGACGCCGGTGGTGCTGGCGTTGCCGCCGGCCGCCAGCACATAGTTGCCGGCGTCCGCGCCGCCGATGGTCACGCTGCCGATGGCGACCGCCTTGCCGGCGCCGGCGTTCTTGTCGGCGTAGCTGGCGCTGCCGCCGTAGGTGATGGCGTCGCCGGCCACGCGGTCGTCGCTATAGGTCACGGTGGCGGCGGTGGTGCCGTCGTACACCTTGGTGGCGCCGGTGGCCACCGCGTTCAGCGTGCGCGGCGTGATGCTGCCGGTGCCGCTGGCGCTGGACGAGGCCAGCACGTAGTTGCCGGCGTCGGCGCCGCCCAGCGCCAGCCCGGACGCGGTCACGGTCTTGGCGTTGCCGACGTTCTTGTCGGCGTACGCGGCGGCGGCGGACACGGTCAGCGCGTCGCCATTGACGCGGTCGTCGCCCAGCGTGACGGCGGCGTCGCGGTTGCCGTCGTAGACCTTGCTGGCGCCGGTGGCGCTGACGTTCAGCGTGCGCGCCGTGATGGCGGCCTGCGCGGTGACGCTGGCCGCGCCCAGCGTGTAGTTGGCCGCGTCCGCGCCGGACAGCGTGATGCCGCCCACGGTGATGGTCTTGGCGGCGCCGGCCTGCTTGTCGGCGTAGCTGGCGCCGCCCGGGGCCAGCACCAGCTGGTCGCCGGCGACGCGGTCGTCGCCCAGCGTCACGCTGGCGATGGTGTTGCCATCGTAGACCTTGCCGGCGCTGGTGGCGCTGGCGTTGAGGGTGCGCGGCGTGATGCTGGCGGTGGTGGCCGCCGTGCTGCTGCTCAGCGTGTAGTTGCCGGCGTCGGCGCCGCCCAGCGTGATGCCGCTGACGGTCACGCTCTTGCCGGCTTGCGCGTTCTTGTCGGCGAAGCTGGCGTTGCCGCTGATGCTGAGCGCATCGCCGCCGATGGCGTCGCTGCTGTAGTTGACGCTCGCGTTGCGGGTGCCGTCATACACCTTGTCGATGCCGGTCGCCGCCACGGTCAACGCCTTTGGCGTCACCGTCAGCGTGGCGCCGTTGCCGGCCAGGTTGATGGTGTAGCCCATCGCGCTGGCCAGCGTGCCTTGGCCGATGGCGTAGCTGCCGGCGTTCCTGCCGCCGCCGGCCACGCCTAGCGCGCCGCTCAACGCGGCGGAGACGTCGCCGTCGATATAGCCGCCGACCGAATAGGCCAGCGCGCCAGCGCCCTGGCCGTCATACACCTTGCTGGCGTTGGAGGCGGTGATGGTCAGCGTCGGCGCGATCGAATACAGGAACCAGTTGCCGGCCGCCGCGTAGGCCGGCGTGCCGCCGCCGTAGCTTTGCGCGTAATGCTTGTTGTACGCGGCGGCGGATACGCCCTCCACGCTGGTGGCCGGATTGGCGGCATACACCAGGAAGCGGCCGGCGCCGGTCAGGTTCAGGCCCGCGCCCAGCGGCGTCGCCTGCGCGGAGTTGTTGGTGAACAGGCCGCCGCCGGCGGGTCCGGCCACCACTTCGATGGCGGTGCCGCTGCCCGACGCGGACAGCACGCCGCCGGCGCCCAGCGCCACGGTGCCGACGGTCGGCCCCTGGTTCTTCAGGCTGATGCCGCGCGCCGTGACGGCGGCGTTCACCTGCAGCGCGCCGTTGTCGCGGTTGGTCTTGCCGCTGCCGTCGGCAATCGCCAGGCTGACATCGCCGCCGCTGGTGAGCGCGCCGTTGACCGTCAGCATGGCGGCGCCGGCGTCGCGGTCGGCGTCGACCGGGCCGGTGGACGGCGTCGGCTTGCCGTCGTTGGCCACCACCGTCAGCGAGCCGCCGCCCAGCGTGATGGCGGAATTGAGGACCACGCTGCGGCCGGCCTGCAGCGTCAGCGAATCGCGGCGCCGGCGTTGATCGCGCTGCCGCTGTCGGGCGTCATCGAGTCGTTGCTGGCCTGGAGCGTCAACGGGCGCCGCTGGCCCAGCTGCGCCGCCAGCGCGACCGAGCTGACGCGGTGGAGTGCCGCCGCTCAGGTTGGCGTAGGACTGGCTGTCGACCCGGCGCCGGCGCCAGCACGAAGGCGTGGACGCTGCCGCTGCCCGGCGGTGCCGGCCCACTGCCGCGCCGTCGCTGTACGGCGCGCCGACCACCATGCGGTGCCGCGGGTGAAGGCGCCACCGCGTAGCCGAAAGCTGTCGTAGTCGTTGAGCGGCGTCCACATTCGGCGCGCCGCCGTAGCCGCGGCCCAGCGTGGCGCTCAGCACCGGCGTGGCGTAGCCGGTGTCGGCGAAGTCGTAGACGCGCACGGCGCCCGGGCCGAGGGTGGCGCCGCCGCTGGCGGGCGACGATGGCGCGCCCACGGCCAGCCGGGTGCCGGCCGCGTTGAAGGCCAGCGCGGAGCCGAAATATTCGCCGTCCAGCAGCGCCACGTTGGTGTTGTTGCCGCCGCTGGCGCCCGCGCTCAGTTTGCGCAGCAGGGCCGGGGCGGCGCTGGTGTCGTACAGGTAGACCGCGCCCCTGCCGTTGCTCTCGCCGATGGCGCCCACGGCCAGGCGGTCGCCGGCGCCGTTGTAGGCCAGCGCGGTGCCGAACAGCGCGTCGCCGCCGCTGCCGTTGAGGGTGGCGGTGCGGGTGACCGCGGCCAGGTCGCCATTGGCGTACAGGTGGGCCGCGCCGGCGTTGGTGCCGGCCGTGCCGTCGTACAGCGCGCCCACCGCCAGCTTGCCGCCGTCGCTATTGAGCGCGACCGCCGTGCCGAAGGCGTCGGCGAACGCGCCGCGCGGATTGGCCACGGTGGCCGTGGTGGTGGCGCCGCTGAAATTGGCGCCGCTGTAGCGATACTCGTACACCTGGCCGGCGCCGCCCTGCTGGCCCGGCGCGCCCACCGCCAGCGTGCGGCCGTCGCCGCTGAGCGCGACGCTGGCGCCGAACAGCGCGTTGGCCGGCAGGCTGACATTGGTGTTGCCGTTGCCGGTGTAGCCGGCGCCCAGCGTCCCGCGCAGCATGGCGCCGCCGAAGCTGTCGTTGGTGAAGGTGTACAGGCGCACCGCACCGGCGGCGCCGGTCGCGTTGTCCTGGCCGGCGTCGTACGGCGCGCCCACCGCCAGCTGGGTGCCGGAGGCGCTCAGCGCCACGCCGGCGCCATAGGCGTCGCCGGAGTCCAGCCCGCCGACATTGACGTTGCCGCCGCCGCTGCGGCCGGCGCCGAGGATGGCCTGGTAGGTCCACTGGCCGGCGTCGGCGCGGATGATCAGATTCTTCGGATCGAGCAGCAGCTGGCCGCCGGCGCCGACCGTCACCTTGTCCAGGCCGATCCGAGCAAGTCGTTTTTGGACGAGATCTCCACCGCGCCGCCGGCGGCCGCGCCGGTCGCCTTGAGCGCGCCCAGCATGGTGGTGACGTCCTGCGACCAGACCACGGCGGTGCCGCCCTGCCCGGCCGCGCCGCGCGCCGACACGTCGATCGCGCTGCTGTCGTTGATGAAAGTGGGCCCGGCGTTGGCGATGGCGGCGGCGCCGCCCCAGCGCGTGACGAAGCGGGCGGGTCGGGCGCGCCGGCGGCGGGGTGCCGCCCTGGAAGGCGCCGCCCGCGCGCACCAGCCCGCCCCAGGTCTGGCCGGAGGCGTCCAGCACCGCGCTGAACAGGCTGACGTCCTTGCCGCTGGCGTCGATGCGCCCGCCCGCGCCGGCGGCGCCGCGCGCGCGTGCGCGCGGACGAGGCCAGGCCGGTGCCGGCGCCAGCAAATCACTGCCGCCGTCGGCGGTGGCGCCGTCGGCGCGGCTGGCGGCACTGCTGTTTTCCACCAGGGCGCCGCGGCGCGTAGACGATGCCGCCGGCACGCTGGCGCCCGCCGCGCTATTGCCGCCGACACCGACAGGTTGCCGCCGGCCCGCGCGTCGATGCTGCCGCCGCGCGCTGCCGTCGGCGTTGAGCGCCGTCGAGCGCGGCTGAACTGGCCGCCGACCGCGATGGCGCCGCCGGCGCAAAGCGCGGCTGGACAATCGAGCGCGCCGGCGTGCACGTCGCCGTCGCCAGCCAGGCGGATGCTGCCGCCGTCGCCCACCAAACCCGCGCCGCCTGCACGATGCCGGTGTTGTTGACGGTGGAGCGGGTCAGCGCATCGGCGGCCGCCGCGCTGAGCACGACGCGGCCGGCGTCGGCGCTGATCGCGCCGCTGTTTTCCACCAACGCTTTGAGCGCGCCGCGCGTGGTACGCACGCCGATCAAGCCGTCGCCGCGCAGGTCGACGCTGACCTGCTCCCCGGCCGCCAGCGCCACGCCGCCCCGCGGCGCGCTGATGCTGCCGTGGTTGACCACGGACGGCCCGATCAGCGCCACGTAGCCGCCGGCGGCGACGCGGATGCTGCCGTCGTTGCGCACGGCGCCGGCGCCGCTGCTGCCGGCAAAGTCGTAGCGGCCGCTGAGGAAGGCGCTGTCCGACAGGTTCAGCGACGAGGCGCCGAGCGCGCCGACGTCGACCTGGGCGCCGGCGCCGAACAGCACGCCCTGCGGATTGATCAGGAACACGCTGCCGTTGGACGACAGCTTGCCGTAGATCTGCGACGGGTCGCCGCCGATCACGCGGTTCAGCGCCACCGCCGCCGACGAGGGCTGGTCGAAGCGCACGCCGGCGTTGGCGCCGATGTCGAAGCGCTGCCAGTTGAGGATGGCCTGGTTGCTGCCCTGCGTCACCGTCATCTGGTTGCCGCTGGTGGCGATGGACGCCTGCCCGGCCACCAGCTGCGCACCGGATGGCAGCGCGTTGACGGCGGGCGGCCCCGCCAGCGCCGCGCCGCCGGCCGTCCCCAATGCCAGCAGCACGCCCAGGCGGCGCGCCGCGCGCCGGGTCGAGCCGCGCTTGCCCTGCCCGCGCGCGCCCTCGGCGACGGCTACCCAGCAGGCGTGCACGTGACTCCAGACGAGTCGGTAGAAACGGTTGGCGGAGGCGTGTTTATGCATGGGGTGTCCGTACGGGTTCGGGGTGCGGGGGAAGGGGTGCTCAGGCCAGCAGCAGGCTGAATTCGGCGCGGTAGAGGCGCGAGCCGGTGCGCTTTTCGCCTGGGATCAGGTACAGCGCGAAGCGGCCGATCTGGTCGTGGTCCATTTCGTAGTTGCCGGCGGCCAGCGCGCCGCCGGCCGGGCCGGCGAAGTACAGCAAAAATTGCGCGATGGCGGGCGCACCGGCGGCGGCGCGCGCCGGCAGTTCGCGCACCGTCTCCAGCGTCAGCGCGACCGCGCCCTGCGCCGGATCGTTGACCCAGAAGCGCTGGCCGAGCAGCGCGCGGGCGCCGTCCGCCGTCCACTGGTGGTCGTTGCCGGCGGCCGCCTCGCCGCCGGCCGCCGGGCCGCCGGCGCGCGCCGGCGCCATCAGGCCCAGGCCGGCCAGCGCCAGCGAGCCGCCGCCCATTTTCAAGAGTTCGCGACGTTTCAACATGGTGGTTCTCCGTTGGTGAGAGGGGTGTCCGGCGCGCGGCATTATCGCGGCGGGAAGTTGCCCATCGTGGCGATGCAGAAGCTCAGCGCCAGGTAGGGCGGCATATTGTTGTGCGGCTGGCTGGCGCCGGCCGTGCCGGTCGTACCGCGCGCGGCCATGCCGCCGGCGGCGCCGGTGTACACCGGCACCGCGCCGGCGTCGGCCAGCAGCGTCGACGGCCCCGGCGCGCTCTGCGTGGCGGCGCCGGTCAGCGCGGTGACGGCATGGATATGCGGCGGCAGGTGACTGGGTTGCAGGGTGACGCTGGCTTCGCCGCCCTGCTCGCCCAGACTGTGCGGGCTCAGGTAGGGCGAAACGCTGCCGCCCACATGCAGGGGCATGCGCCCGCCCAGGTCGGGCAGGCAAAACGTGTTGACGCCGTCGCCGCCATAGACCGTGCCCAGCACGGCGAACAGGGCCGTATATTGGCGTATCGCCAGCCGCTGTCCTTCGCACCGGAGCCAGCCCACGGGCTCGAAGCTATACGTGAACATGCGGATTTCGCCGATAAATTGATCGCTCATGGAATTGTCCTGTCACCCGTAGGACGGGTAGATGCCCGTCAGCGCAATGATGAAATTGAGGCCCAGATACGGCGCCATGTTGTTGTGGGGCTGGCCGCTGCCCACCCGCACGATGGTGTCGGCCCGCATGGCGGCGGTGCCGCCGCTGCCGCTCAGTCCGTAGACCGGGGCACCGCCGGTGTTGGCGAAGGCGCCGGCGCCGCCCTGGGCGTAGGCCGGCGTGGCGCGGTCCTGGCTGGCCGACAGTGCGTGGCTGTGGGCGCTCATGGTCTGCGAGGTCAGCGCCACCGTCTCAACGCCGCCCGGCTGGCCCTGGTAAAAGGGGCGCGGCCCCCCGCCCTGGTTGGCGTGCAGGGGCACGCGCCCGCGCAAGTCCGGCAGCGCGAAGGTCTGCTGGCCATCGCCGCCGTACTGGGTCTGGAGCAGGGCGAACAAGACGTCGTTCTGCGCGATGGACAGTTCGCTGCCGTCGCAGAACGCCCAGCCCTGCGGGGCGAACTGTCCGGCAAACAGGCGGATTTCGCCGATAAATGGTTCACTCATGGGGTCGCTCAGTTTCGAGGTGGGAAAATGCCGGTCAGCGCAATGGCGAAGGTCAGCGGCAGGTAGGGCTGCATGTTTTCGTGCGGCTGGTTGCCGCCGGCGACGCTCAGCGCGGCCGGCGCCAGCGTGGAATTGGCCGGTCCCATCAGGTCGCGGCCAAGGCGGCCCTTGGTCCCCAGCACCGCGTTGGCCGGCGCGCCGGTGACGGCCGGCGCACCACTGCCCTGCAGCGCGTGGCTGTGGGCCGGCATTTCCGCGTTGGTCAGCGTATGCGCGTCCTCGCCGCCTGCCTGGCCCAGCCAATAGCTGGCGCCGTTGGCGTGCAAGGGAATGCGGCCGCGCAGGTCGGGCAGCGCAAAGGTGCGTATGCCGTCGCCGCCGTAATTCGTCCCCAGCAGGGAAAACAGGGCCTGGTTCTGCTGGATGGAGAGTATCTGTCCATCGCACCTCGCCCAGCCGCGCGGCACGAAATTGAAAGCCATGATCCTGATTTCGCCCAGGTAGGGGTCCATATCGGGTTCCTAGTAAGGAAATGTGAAGGGCGCGCGGCGGCTGCCGCGGCTTGCTTGGATAAAAATGCAGTGTGACTCATTTGACAAGTCAATCTTGTCAATTATAGAGATCAAGTTGCCTAAAAAAAACAGTCCATTTGGACTGTTTTGCGGCTCAGGCGGGGTGGGTGAAGCGGCGGCGGTAGGCGGCCGGCGTGGTCGCGGCCAGGCGGCGGAAGTGGTGGCGCAGCGACTCCTCGGAACCGAAACCGGCGCGCTCGGCGATGCGCGCCAGCGGCAGGTCGGGCTCTTCCAGCAAGTCCTTGACCAGGGCGATGCGCTCGCGGATCAGCCATTCGACCGGTCCGAAGCCGGTGGCCTGCTGGAACTGGCGCTGCAGGGTGCGCGGGCTCATCGCGGCGCGCGCGGCCATGCTGTCGACCGTGTGCGGCTGCGCGGGATGGCTGCGCAGCCAGTCCATCAGCCGCGACAGCCGGCCCTGCTCGCCGCGCGCCATCGGCCGCGGCAGGAACTGCGCCTGGCCGCCCTCGCGGTGCGGCGCCACCACCAGCCGCCGCGCCACCAGGTTGCCGACCTTGGCGCCGTAATCCCGCCGCACCAGATGCAGCAGCATGTCGAGGCCGGCGGCCGATCCGGCGGCGGTGATGACCTGGCCGTTGTCCACATACAGGTCGTCGGGCTGGACCTGGATCTGTGGATAACGCTGCGCCAGCCGGTCGGCGTAGCGCCAGTGGGTGGTGGCGCGCTGGCCGTCCAGCACGCCGGCGGCGGCCAGCACGAACGCGCCCGAGCAGATCGAGCACAGGCGGGCGCCGCGCCGGTGGGCGGCGCGGATCGCCTCCAGCATAGCCGGCGGCGGCGGCTCGTCGGCGTCGCGCCAGCCGGGGATGACAATGGTGTCGGCCCGCTCCAGCAGCTCGGGCGCGTACGGCGCCTGCACGGTGATGCCGCCGGCCGCGCGGATCGGGCCGGGCTCGACGGCGCAGACCACGAAGTCGTACCAGTCCACGTCCAGCTCGGGGCGCTCCAGCGCGAACAGTTCGACCGTGCAGCCGAACTCGAAGGTGCACAGGCGATCGTAGGCCAGTGCGACGACCAGGTGTTTTTTCATGGCGTGATCTTAACGCAGAATGGCTTATGCGCCACTGCCGGCGACGGCGGCGGCGCCGCACAATGGCGTCACTGTCCACTCAATGAAGGAGATCACGATGTCCGCCAAGTCCCTCGTCGCCGCCATACCAGCCGCCGCCAGTGCCGACGCGCTGGCCCGCTTTGAAGCGAGCTTCAGCTATGAAACCGACTGCTGGGATGTTCACGACGCGCTGACCAACGGTCCGCAGGATTTCGTCCTGCTGGACGTGCGCGGCACGGAGAAATATGCAGCCGGCCACGTGCCGGGCGCGCTGGACCTGGCGCACCGCAAGATCATCGGTTCCCGGCTGGCCGGGTTCCCGGCCGACACGCTGTTCGTCGTGTACTGCGCCGGCCCGCACTGCAACGGCGCGGCCCGCGCCGCCGTGCGCCTGGCGCGGCTGGGCCGTCCGGTCAAGCTGATGCCGGGAGGGATCACCGGCTGGCTGGACGAGGGCTTTGCTCTCACGACAGCGGCGCAACCAGATCAAGCCATCGCGTGATGGCCTCTGCAGGAGATCCCGCTTCGCGGATATCGAACAGAATCTCTTTATTCGCGCGCACATGGACGGGAGTGTAGGCCTGCCGCAGCGCACCGCTGTTATCGAACAGAATCGCGACATCCACAACGTCCAGCGCTTGGGCCACCGCCGCCTGGGTACGTGGGAAGCGCTCAACTAGCTTGCGGTGCGCAACTTTGTGGCCACCCTCATGTACCCGCGTCAGCACTCGTCCGATGGAAAGCCCCACATCGGCCAGGCCAACGAACAGCAGCACTACAAAGTAACCGGCGTTGCGTAGTCGCCCTATCAGCTCTATCTTGCTGCGAACAGTCCCGTCAGGCATCGGCTCCCAGTACGAAAACACGGTCTCGAAGGCGAAGGTGGCTTGCCTGGCAATGGCCTCGTCCATCAAACAAGCAATACCATGTTGGGAAATACCCATCCATAAGGCGTTTTGATCGCGAAATCTTCGCGCCCAAGCCGACCAAACTCGACTCTCATGCTGTTCAGGCAATAGCGAAAGCAAGAGCCGATCGGCATTTAGAAGCGGAATTTTGAAATGATCAGCCAGAAACTCGTACCATAAAGTCGATTTTCCCGATCCATTGGGACCGCAGAGGACAATGGCCAGTTGCCTGTTCTCCTGTGGCAGCGCCATGCGTACTGCGCCGCGAACGGTGCGAACCACGCGCACAACATGCTCACTTTATCTCGACAAACTTACCGCCAACAAAGCGGCCACGAGAGGTTTTTCGCCTGAGCTTGCGAATGACGATCGTCGGATCAGAGGGATCAGCGAAAAATAGCGGAGTATCGCTCTTGAATCGCAGATTCAGCTCCGCAGGCAATGCGCCGACTGCCTCAGGTAAGGCCTTGGTTACACGACGACTGTCACGCAGATCGACATCATCCGCCGCCAGCGGAACTATCATCTGCATTTTTCTGTTACGCGCCATAGCTTCCTCCAGCACCGGCCGTTAAGCCGCAGAGGCGGCCATTACTGGTAGACCGCTAGCCTATGCAAAAGTTCAATCCGCTTCGATTATAAGACTTCAATAAATCTCCCGGCTTTGAAATAGCCCCTGGCCGCCCTGCCGTCGAGTTCACGTATCACCAACTCGGGGTCTAGCGCATCAAGGCTGAAGACGGGCGTGCCGGGTTCAACGGCGATATCGCCTGCGGCCTCGACCAGCATGATGGCGGTCCGCCTGCCCTCGCCGCGCGCCCGCACCAGTTGCCGGGCCGTCGGCATGGTCGTCCGGATGACGATGTCGCCACACGAGATATCGATCGGGCCGCTGGCCGCGGCTGCCGCCCTTTTCGCGATACGCGCCATGAAGTCCTCCTGCTCTGCCGGTTGAGCCGCCGCAGCAGCCATCACTGGTAGACCTCCGCCGTACGCCGAAGTTCAGCGTTGCTTCCCTCGCCGGCGCATTTCGCTATACTGGAATGCCTGATGCCGTTGGAGCGCTCCATGACCGTCACCGCCGGCCGGATGTCCACCGCCGCGCTGCTCGCTTGCCTGCTGGCCTCGGCGGGCCCGGCGCAGGCCGGCCCGCTGATCCGCCTGGGCTCGGACGACTGGTGTCCCTACGTGTGCGCGCTCGACGGCAAGCCGCCCAGCGGCTACCTGGTGGAACTGGCGACGATGGCGATGGCTGCGGAAGGCTATCGGGTGGAGCCGGTGCTCATGCCGCTCAACCGCGCCATCACCCAGACGGTGCATGGCGATATCGAGGGCGTCTACGCCCCGCCCATCGACCGGCGCCTGCGCCTGAGTGCGCCCGTGGCGCAGTCGCGGGCCTGCTTCTACACGCGGGCCGGCGACGACTGGAATTTTCACTCCATCGCGTCGCTCAAGACGCAGGTGGTGGGCGTGATCGACGACTACGGCTACGACGACGGGCCGATGGATGCCTATATCGCGGAAAACCGCCATCAGCCCGGCCTCATCGCGCTGGCCTTCGGCGCGTCGGCCGGCACCACCAATGTGCAGAAGCTGCTGGGCGGACGCTATCGCGTGATCCTGGAACATTCCGCCGTCATGGCGCAACTGGGCAAGCGGCTCGACGTGGCCAGCCGCATCCGCCAGGCGGGCTGCCTCGACAACGAGCTGCCGCTGACCATCGGCTTTGCGACGCAGGATATCCGCGCCGACACCTGGGTCCGCGCGCTGGCCGACGGCGTGCACAAGCTGGAAGCCTCGGGCGAGCTCAAGGCCCTGCAAAAGCGCTACAAGCTGGACTAGCCCGGCTTACATCGCCAGCGCTTTTTCCACCGCGCCGACCAGCTGCTTGTCCGAAGGCGTGACCTTGCTGCCGAAGTTCTCCACCACCTTGCCGTTGCGGTCAATCAGGTATTTGTGGAAGTTCCAGGCCGGCGCCTTGCCGGTGATCTTGATCAGGTTGGCGAACAGCGGATTCGGTTCCTTGCCCGACACCACCGACTTGGCGAACATCGGGAACTTCACGCCGTAGGTGTTGTAGCAGAAGTCGGCGATTTCCTTGCTGCTGCCCGGTTCCTGCTGGCCGAAGTCGTTCGACGGGAAGCCCAGGATCACCAGGCCCTTGCTGCCGTACTTGGCGTACATCGCCTCCAGCCCTTCGTACTGGTTGGTGAAGCCGCAGTAGCTGGCCGTGTTGACCACCAAAATCACCTTGCCGGAATACTGGCACAGGTCCTGCGGCGATTCGTCCTGCAGGCGCTTGAAGGTCTGCTTGAGGATGGCCGGGCAGCTGGCCGGCGCGGCGGCGGGTGCGGCGGCCGGTGCGGCCACGGGGGCTTGCGCAAAAGCGGAGGCGCTGGCCATCACGGTCAGCGCGGAAAACAGGCATAACTGGGCAAGGGTCTTGGACATGATGGTCGGCCGGAAAAGGGAAAAAACCATTTTATGCCAAACTCGGCCGGCCTGCTTGCCGAGGCTGTGGATAACCCCTTCCCGCCCCGCGCACGATTGAGCGAAATTAAGCGGAATGCGCCCCGCTGCTCCACACTGCATGCCTGACCTGACGCGAGGATGCCATGACGAAGCTGCTCTGCCTGCTGTGTTTGCTGTTGGCCGGCCCCGCCCCGGCGCAAACGGTCACGCTGCCGAACATGACGGCCACCCAGGTCACCGTGTCCGGCCTGTCGTCCGGCGCCTACATGGCGGTGCAGTTCGAGGTGGCCTTCTCGCAGACGGTGCAAGGGGCCGGCATCATCGCGGGCGGGCCGTACTTCTGCTCGCAGGGCAGCGTGCTCATCGCGACCACCAGCTGCAGCTGCACCAGCGAGCTGTTCCCGTGCCGCGTGCGCCCCGGCGGCACCCACATCGCCGAGCTGATCGCCTTCACCGACTGGTTCGCCGGCGCCGGCGGCATCGATCCGCCCGCCGCCCTGGCCGGCCACCACATCTGGATGTTGTCCGGCAGCGCCGATACGGTCGTGCCGCAGCCGGTGATGAACGACCTGTTCTTCTACTATCGCCACTACATCGACGCCGACCACATCTCCTACACCCGCAACCTGCCGGCCGAGCACGCGATGCCGACCGACCAGTACGGCAACAGCTGCGCCACGCTGGGCACGCCCTACATCAACAACTGCGGCTACGACGCGGCGGGCGAGCTGCTGCGCTGGATCTACGGCCCGCTCACGCCGCGCAACAACGGCACGCTAAGCGGCCGCTTCATCGCCTTCGACCAGTCGGAATTTTTGCCGCTGCCGGGCTGGCACGGCATGGCCGAAACCGGCTACCTGTACGTGCCCAAGGCCTGCGACGGCAACAACGGCGCGGGTTGCCGCTTGCATGTGGCCTTCCACGGCTGCGAGCAGGACCTGGACGACATCGGCACCACCTTCGTCGAGCGCGCCGGCTACAACGCCTGGGCCGACAGCAACAAGATCGTGGTGCTGTACCCGCAGGCGTCGGCGATCTACCCGTACACCAATCCCAAGGCGTGCTGGGACTGGTTCGCCTACGACGACGCGCGCTACGCGCAAAAATCCGGCAACCAGATGGCCGCCGTCAAGCGCATGGTGGACCGGCTGACCGGCGTGGCGCCGGCCACCATGCTGGTGCGGCTGCGCTAACGGCCGCTAGATCCCGCCCATGCAGATGTATTTGATGACCAGGAAATCGTCCAGCCCGTAGTGCGAACCCTCGCGCCCCAGGCCCGATTGCTTGACGCCGCCGAATGGCGCGATCTCGTTGGAGATCAGGCCGCTGTTGACGCCGACCATGCCGCTCTCCAGCCCCTCCGCCACGCGCCAGATGCGGCCGATGTCGCGCGAATAGAAGTAGCTGGCCAGGCCGAACTCGGTGCTGTTGGCCAGCTCCACCACTTCCTCGTCGGTGGTGAAGCGGAACAGCGGCGCCAGCGGGCCGAAGGTCTCCTCGGTGGCGACGATCATGTCGCTGGTGACGTCGGCGATCACGGTCGGCTGGAAGAAGCTGTGGCCCAGCGCGTGGCGCTTGCCGCCGGCCAGCAGGCGGCCGCCCTTGGCCAGCGCGTCGGCCACGTGCTGCTCCACCTTCTGCACGGCCTTCTCGTCGATCAGCGGGCCTTGCGTGACGCCCTCCTCCGCGCCGTTGCCGACCTTGAGCTTGGCCACGGCCGCCACCAACTTCTCGGCGAACCGGTCGTACACGCCGTCCTGCACGTAGATGCGGTTGGCGCAGACGCAGGTCTGGCCGGCGTTGCGGTACTTGGAGGCCAGCGCGCCCTCCACCGCCGCGTCCAGGTCGGCGTCGTCGAACACGATGAACGGCGCGTTGCCGCCCAGTTCCAGCGACAGCTTCTTGATGGTCGGCGCACTCTGCTCCATCAGCAGGCGGCCCACCGCCGTGGAGCCGGTGAAGGTCAGCTTGCGCACGGTGGGGTTGGACGTCATCTCGCCGCCGATCTCCTTCGGCGTGCCCGTCACCACGCTGAACACGCCGGCCGGCACCCCGGCGCGCTCGGCCAGCACGGCCAGCGCCAGCGCGCAGTACGGCGTCGATTCGGCCGGCTTGAGCACCATCGGACAGCCCGCCGCCAGCGCCGGGCCGGCCTTGCGGGTGATCATCGCGATCGGGAAGTTCCACGGCGTGATGGCAGCACAGACGCCGATCGGCTCCTTGGTCACCAGCAGGCGGCGGTCCGGCCACGGCGAGGCCAGCGTCTCGCCGGCCACGCGCTTGGCCTCCTCGCCGAACCACTCGATGAAGGAGGCGCCATACGCCACCTCGCCGCGCGACTCGGCCAGCGGCTTGCCCTGTTCGGCCGTCATCAGCTGCGCCAGGTCTTCGGTGTTCTCCAGGATCAGGTCATTCCACTTGCGCAGGATGGCGGCGCGCTCCTTGGCGCTCTTCTTGCGCCAGGCCGGCCAGGCGACTTTGGCGGCGGCGATGGCGCGGCGCGTTTCGGCTGCGCCCATCAGCGGCACGGTGCCGAGCTGCTCGCCGGTGGCGGGATTGGTCACGGCCAGCGTGGCGCCGTTGTCGGCGTCGCTCCAGGCGCCGTCGATGTAAGCCTGCTGGCGCAGCAGGGTGGGATCTTTAAGTTTCAGCATGAGTAGGCTCCTTTTACTCGACGGTGAACGAGGACAGGTCGGGATGCGGGTCGGGATAGGCCAGGTCCATGTCTTCCAGGGTCTCCAGCAGCAGGCTGGCGACCACCAGATTGCGGTGGGTCTTGGAATTGGCCGGCACCACGTACCATGGCGCGTGCGGCATGTTGGTCTCGCGGATGGCGCGCTCGTAGGCGCGCTGGTAGTCGTCCCATTTCTTGCGCTGTTCGACGTCGGCCGGGTTGAACTTCCATTGTTTGTCGGGATCGTCCAGCCGCTCCTGCAGCCGCTGGCGCTGTTCTTCCTTCGAGATGTGCAGGAACACCTTGACGACCACGGTGCCCGTCTCCGCCAGCATGCGCTCGAAATCGCGGATCTGCGCGTAGCGGCGCTTGCATTCGTCGCCGTCGATCATGCCCTGCACCTTGGTGATCAACACGTCTTCGTAGTGGCTGCGGTTGAAGATCGCGATCTCGCCCTTGACCGGCACCTGCTGGTGCACGCGCCACAGGTAGTCGTGGGCCAGTTCGTTGTCGGTCGGCTGCTTGAAGGCCGCCGCGCGCACGCCCATCGGGCTGATTCCGTTGAACATGACGCGTATCGTGCCGTCCTTGCCGGCGGTGTCCATGCCCTGCAGGATCAGCAGCACCTTCTGCCGGCGCTGCGCATACAGCTTGTCCTGCAGGGCGCCGATGCGGTCTATCAGCGCGGCGGTGCGCTTCAGGTCCAGCGTCTTGGCCTTGGCCTTGCTCAGTTCCGGGTTGGCGGAGCGGCTGGAAAATGCCGCGTCGTCTGCGTCGCTTTCACGCAGTTTCAGTTTGGCGGGGGCGCCGAAGCGCTGGCGGGCGTTATGTGTCATGGGACTAGCTTATCACTTTGCGGCAAGAGTGGCGGCACGGCAGCCCCACCACGCGGCTTCCTCGAATACCGAGAAGCCCGACAGGTCGGCGTGCGCGAACAGGATGGGGCCATCCACCTCGCGCAGCGCCTTCATGCCGGCGTTGCTGCGGAAGTTGGGCCCCGGCGAGGCCATGGCGTGGCCGCGCAGCGTGATGTCGACCCGCTCGACGCAGGAGGCGAACTGCGATCCGTAGGCCTCCTTCAAATCGGCGCTGGCCAGCGCCAGCAGCTCCTCCGGCGTGGCGGCCTCCATCCAGCGGCGCGCGGCGCCGGGCTTGCGGTCCGACAGCGCGACGTAGGCGCTGAACACGGTCTTCTCCGGCGGCTGCACGCGGATGTCCTGGTGGGTGGAAACGACGAAGCCCAGTCCCGGCTCGCTGTACACCACGTTGTCCCAGGACAGCGGCTGGCTGGGTCGCTCGTCCGGGAAGCGCTTGAGCAGGAAGTTCGCCACCATCCACGGCGCGTATTGCGGCACGTGTTGGGCCGGATCGAAGCCGTAGGCGGCGATGTTCTCCACCACCCGCGCCGCCACGTAGGTCGGCATCGCGCAGATGGCCTTGCGGGCGCGGACGATGTAGCTCGACGGCTGGCCGTTTTCCAGCTTGAAGCACAGCGCTTCGACGCCGTCCGCCGTCGTCTTCAGCGACACGGCGGTGCCGGCCATGCGCTGCACGCCGGACGCGCGCTCGATGCCGGAGGCCAGCGGCTGCAAGCCTCCCGGCCACGTGAGCCAGGCGCCGTTGCCGGCGTTGGCGGCCTGTCCCCAGCGGCTGCAGTAGTAGTGCAGCCCGGCCCAGGCCGAGACCTGGTCGTAGCGCGTGCCGTAGTCGTCGCGGCAGCAGTAGTTCAGGTACCAGTGCAGCGTCGGCGACTTGTAGCCGTTCTGCTCCAGCCATTGCTTGAGCGTGATGCGGTCCAGCGCCTGCCACTGCGGATCTTCCGACGACAGCACGGTGGGGAACACGAACACGCGGCGGCCGTCCGCTCCATGCGTCTGGCGCAGCCGCGTCACCTCGGCGAAGAAACGCGTGTGTTCGTCGCGCTCCCACTGCGGCACGCCGTCGGTGGGAATGAAGCCGTCCTGCCAGTGGCCGTTGAACAGCAGCCGCTCCTCCGGCCCGTGCAGGATGTAGCGCTCGTCGTAGTAGGGCTTCTCCGCCATCGCATCCTTCTGGATGATGCCCAGGTCGGCCAGGATCTCGCGCACGTGCACCGATTCCGGCGACGGCAGCGGCAGGTAGTGCGCGCCGGTCGGATATTCGAGGTCGCCGAAGGCGCCGCCGGCGGCGTTGCCGTGCGGCTGAGGGCCGTCGATCATCAGCACGTCGGTCTTGCCGAGCTTTTTCAGCTTCCACGCGGCGGTCAGGCCGGCCACGCCGGAGCCGAGGATGGCGATATCGGTGTGGATAACTTTCGATGGCGGCGGCAAGGGGCGGCGCTCGCGCAGGAAGTGGCCCTCGGCGCGGCCCGGATAATGCACCGCTGGCGTGATCTCCTGCCAGCGGTGAAATCCCGCCACGCTGCCCGCCGCCACCACGCCGCTGGCACCGGCCCATACCAGGAAGGAACGGCGCAGCATCAGCGTATCACCCGGCGCCAGTCCTGCTCGAACTCGTGCACCAGCGATTGCGTGTTGAGGCGGTTCGGCTCCATCGGCAAGGCCTTCATATCCGGCGGGAAGATGAACATCTCGCGCGTGGTGTCGGCGTTCAGGTAGCGCATCGGCAGGCGGTATTCGGTGGGCGGCTTATAGTCCGCCTGCGGCGTGGCGAGAATGAAGCCCCATTCGCCGAACGACGGCACGTAGGCGTGGTACGGATAGGTCTTCAGGCCGACCTCGCGCAGCGTGGCGTCGATGGTCCAGTAGGCGTGCGGCGCGAAGAACGGCGACGTCGATTGCACCACCATCAAGCCGTTGGCGGCCAAATGCTTCTTCACCATGCCGTAGAACGGCACCGAATACAGCTTGCCCAGCGCGAAACTGGACGGATCGGGGAAATCGACGATGACGGCGTCGAACATGTCGTCGTTGTGCTGCAGCCAGATCGCGGCGTCGGCGTTGATGACGCGCACGCGCTTGTCGCTGAAGGAACCGTGGTTCAACTTGACCAGCTCCTCGCGCTTGGTGAAGGCCCCGGTCATGGCCGGGTCGAGGTCCACCAGCGTGACCTGCTCGATGTTCGGATAGCGCAGGATCTCGCGCAGCGCCAGGCCGTCGCCGCCGCCCAGCACCAGCACGCGCCGCGCCCAGGGCAGCGGTTGCAGCACCGGATGCACCAGCGCCTCGTGGTAGCGGTACTCGTCGCGCGAGGAGAATTGCAGGTTGCCGTTGATGTACAGGCGCAGGTCGTCCTTCCAGCGCGTGATCACCAGCCGCTGGTAGGGCGTGGTGGTGGCGTACACGATCTCGTCGCCGAACAGGCCATGCTCGCCCCAGTAGGTCATCTTGTCGGCGAAGGCGAAGCCGAACACCAGCACGCACATCACGCTGGCGGCGCGCAGCATGCGGCCGGTGACGTTCTTCAGCTCCGTGCGAAACGCGGTGATGGTCCACAGGGCCACGCCCACGTTCAGCATGCCGAACAAGAATCCGGTCCGCACCAGCCCCAGATACGGCGCCAGCACCAGCGGGAACAGCAGCGACACGGCCAGCGCGCCCAGGTAGTCGAAGGTCAGCACGCGGCTGACCAGCTCATTGAATTCGGTCTTGCGCTCGTTCAGGGCGCGCATCACCAGCGGCACCTCCATGCCGACGAAGGCGCCGATCAGGAACACCATCACGTACAGCAGCGTGCGGAACGGCGCCGCCATCCACGAGAAGGTCAGGAACAACACCGCCGCCGACAGGCCGCCCACCAGGCCGACCGCCAGTTCGATGTCCACAAAGCGCGCCAGCACATCCTCATCCCTGACATACTTGGAAAAGTGCGCGCCCACGCCCATGGCGAACAAGTAGCAGCCGATAATGGTGGAAAATTGCAGGATCGAGTCGCCCAGCAGGTAGCTGGACAAGGCGCCGGCGATTAATTCGTAGGCAAGGCCGCAGGAAGCGACGACGAAGACGGACAGGATGAGAATCTTTTTGGTCATTTAGCTATTTTTGCACTAATATGTTTGAGCGTTAGCAAGTTAACCACTTTAACCCAAGGTGCGCCGTGCCCGCCATCCAAAACTACCTGATTCATCTTTTACTGGCTGCAGTGCTGCTGGCGGTCTTTTTCAAAGCCTACACGTGGATGACGCCTTTCGACGAGGTGCTGCTGATACGGCAGGGGAATTTCGCCGCGGCGCTATCGCTGGGCGGGGCCTTGATAGGTTTTTCCATCACCATCGCCTCGGCGCTGGTGCATACTGCCGATTACCGCGAGTTCTCCGCCTGGGCGCTCGGCGCGATGGTGGTGCAGATGCTGGCCTACGCCATCACCACGCGCGCGCTGAACATGTCGAAGGACCAGATCGAAGGCAACAACGCGGCCTTCGGCGGCTTGCTGGGCGCGATCTCCATTTCCATCGGCGCCATCAACGGCGCCTGCATTTCCTAATCAAGCGAGGACCATCATGGGCTTAGGCAGCTTTATCAAGAAGCAGTTTATCGACGTACTGCAGTGGAACGAGGAAGTCGACGGCGTCCTCGCGTGGCGTTATCCGATGCAGGACCAGGAGATCCAGAACGGCGGCGTGCTGGTGGTGCGCGAATCGCAGATGGCGGTGTTCGTCAACGAGGGCCAGATCGCCGACGTGTTCGGCCCCGGCACCCACAAGCTGACCACGCAGACCCTGCCGGTGCTGACCAACCTGAAAAACTGGGACAAGCTGTTCGACTCGCCGTTCAAGTCGGACGTCTACTACTTCAGCACCCGCGTGCAGACCGGCCGCAAATGGGGCACGCCGCAGCCGATCACCATCCGCGACAAGGACTTCGACATGGTGCGCGTGCGCGCCTTCGGCATGTACTCGTACCGCGTGGCCGATCCGCGTTTGTTCTTCAAGGAGATCAGCGGCACCCGCGAGGCCTACACCCGCGACGAGGTGGAAGAACAGCTGCGCGGCATCCTGATGGCGACCATGGCCAGCTCGCTGGGCAGCGCGCAAGTGCCCTTCCTCGACATGGCGGCCAACCAGGCGCTGATGGCGCAGCAGGTCAAGGGCGACCTGGCCACGGCGTTCGGGCGCTACGGCATCGGCCTCGATGAATTCAACGTCGCCAGCGTCAGCCTGCCGGAGGAACTGCAGGCCGCGCTGGACGAGCGCATCTCCGCCGGCATGAAGGGCGGCATGAGCGCCGACAAGATGGCCGGCTTCACCAAGTACCAGGCGGCCACCGCGATCCCGCTGGCGGCGCAGAACGAGGGCGGCATGGCCGGCATCGGCGTCGGCCTGGGAGCGGGCGTGCAACTGGGCCAGGTGATGGGCCAGGCGCTGGGCGCGTCGCTGGCGCCGCAGGCCGCGCCGGCGGCCGCGGCTCCTGCGGCACCGGCCGAGGACTCGATCGAGGCGCGGCTGGAAAAACTTAAGGGTCTGCTCGACAAGGGCTTGATCACGGCTACCGACTACGACAGCACCAAGGCCGAACTGCTGAAAAAACTGCTCGGCTAATGCAAATCGTTTCCTGTCCCAGCTGCGGCGCGGAAGTCAAATTCCGCTCGCATGCCTCGGTTATGGCTGTCTGCGAATATTGCAGCACCAGCGTGCTCAAGGACGCCGACTCGGTCAAGGACTTGGGCAAGATGTCGTCCGTGCTGGAGGACTACTCGCCGATCCAGATCGGCACCTCCGGTGTGCTGGGCAAGCGCCAGTTCACGGTGGTCGGCCGCATCCAGCTGCGCTACTCGGCCGGCATGTGGAACGAGTGGTACCTGCTGTTCGACGACGGCGTGACCTCGTGGCTGGGCGATTCGTCCGGCATGTACACCGTCACCGCCGAATTCAAGATCGATCCCGTGGCCGCGACGCAGCTGCCGGTGTTCGAGCATCTGCAGCCCGGCCAGAATTTCCCGATCAACGGCGCGCTGTACACCGCCGCCGAAATCCGCACCGCCGATTGCATCGGCGGCCAGGGCGAGCTGCCGTTCAAGGTGGGCGAAGGCTACCAGGCCAGGGTGGCGGACTTCCGCCGTGGCGGGGAATTCATCACGCTCGATTATTCGGATTCGCCGCGCCCGGTGGTCTACACCGGCCTGGCCGTCACGCTGGAGAGCATGAAGTGCCAGCTGCTGCGCGACGACGACACCATCCAGCGCGCGGCCGGACGCTATCGCGGCAAGCTCGATGCGCTCGACTGCCCGTCGTGCGGCAGCGGCATCAAGTACATCCCCGGCGTGACGGCCACGCTGGTGTGCCCGGCCTGCCACGCGCAGATCGACGCCGCCAGCCCGAAGGCCGAAGTGCTGGCCGCCGGCGAGCGCGTGGCCGCCGTGCCGATGACGATAGAACTGGGCGCGACCGCCAGGATCAACAATCAGGACTTCACCATCATCGGCATGATGCGCCGCGCCGACGACGAGGGCACGCAGTGGAACGAGTACCTGATGTACGGCACCCGCGCCGGCTTCTCGTGGCTGGTGGAGACGGACGAAGGCTGGTCCGGCTCGAACGTGATGGCCGAGTGGCCGGTGGCGTACGCGCCCGGCGCGCCGGAGGTGACGGTGGACAGGTCGCGGTTCTCCCGCCTGTACGACTACGGCTCGGTGGTGACCTTCGCCGCCGGCGCCTTCAACTGGCGCGTGGCGGCGGGCGACCGCACGCGGGTGGAGGAATTCTCCGCCGGCCAGATCCGCCTGGCCGCCGAAAGCACGGACCAGGAAATGACCTGGTCGCGCTCGTCGCCGGTGTCGGCCGACCAGCTCAAGGCCTGGTTCGGCGACAAGTTCAAGGGCCGCGTGGGCGCGCCGGCGGCAAGCAAGGGCGGCAAGCGCCGCTACCGCGATACCGCCAAGTTCATCATCTGGTTCATGCTGGCGATTAACGCGATACCGCTGCTGATGAACTTCTCCGGCACCTGGTTCCTCAGCCTGCTCGGCGCGGCGGCGATCTACCTGCCCGCCTGGTTTATGGATAACGAAGACAAATCATGAGCAAATTCTTCATCTACGCGGTCATCGTTTCCGTGGTCACCTCGGGCAGCAGCTGGATGCGCGCCGTGAGCGGCAACAGCAACTACAGCAGCGGCTACCGGGGCAGCACCTGGAGCTCGAACACCGGCGGTGGCGGCGGCAGCTACGGCGGCGGCTCCGGCGGCGGGGGCCACAAGTGAAACGCGAGGCGCTCCCGGACCGGGCGGCCGTGCATCAGCCGGCCGGCACGCATCTACTGGCGGACCTGAGCGGCATCGCCGCCGAAAAATTGAGCGATTGCGCCGCGCTGGAGGCGTTGTTGCGCGCGGCCGCCGGGGCCGCGCACGCGCGCGTGCTGTTCAGCCATTTCCACGGCTTCGGGGAAGGCTTGGGCGTGACCGGCGTGGTGCTGCTGGCGGAATCGCACATCTCGATCCACACCTGGCCCGAATGCGGCTTCGCCGCCGCCGACATCTTCATGTGCGGCAGCGCGCAGCCTGATGTGGCGCTCGCCATCATCGAAGCGGCCCTGCAGCCGGCCGCCTGCCAGGTCAACACGGTGCGGCGCGCGCCTCCCGCGATCAGTTGACCCTGGCGGCGCTCTGGCTGGGCGACATCAGCTTGAGCGGCACATCGACGACCGGTTCGTTGACGCTCATGGCAGGCGCTGCCAGCGGCTGCATCATCGCCGCCAGCGGTTGCGCTTTGCCTGCCACCACCGATGCGCAACCGGTCATCGCCACGACGGCCAACAGCACGAGCATTGTCTTCATGTATTTCCCCCTGGGTGGACTAAGTGCCAACCAAATTATCACTCAGGAAATAGACGATGACAATATGCAACTGCTATTGTGCGCGGCGTGTTTGTTGCGCCGTGTGCTCAGGCGGCTTGGGCGGCGGCCAGTTCGCCATCCTTGGCGTTGGCTGCGGCAAAAGCGGGCCGGCTGATGACGCGCGCCACGTACTGCTCGATCACGGGCAGCTTGGGCAGCAGGTCGAAGGCGCCCATCCAGCCCAGCGACGTGGCCCACAGCACGTCGAGCGCGCTGAATTGCTCGCCCAGCATGTACGGCCCCTTCGACAACTGTTCGATGAAGGTGTTGAACATGGTGTCGAAATCGCCGTAGTGGCAGGACGCCTTGTCGGCCGGCGTGTTCTTCATCCACTTGTCGACGATGGCCGGCTCGAAGCAGCTGCCGTAGAACGCCATCCAGCGCAGGTAAGGCCCGCGCAGCGGATCGCCCGGCGGCGGCGCCAGTTTGGCGTCCGGGAAAAGGTCGGCCAGGTACAGGTAGATCGCCACCTGCTCAGTGACGATGGCGTCGCCGTGGCGGATCGCCGGCACCTTGCCCATCGGGTTGACGGCCAGGTAGGCGGCTTCGCGGTTCTCGCCCTTTTTCATGTTCATCACATGCAGCGCGTAGGGGGCGTGCAGCGCTTCCAGCAAGGCCATCACGCCGCTGGAGCGCGAATACGGGCAGTGGTACAAGGTCAGTTGGGGTGCCATGGTGTTTCTCCTGTCGATGGTGAAGAAACGCCACGTTATCTCTTGCTATGATGACGGTCTTGTAAAAACGCGAACCCGATCATGCAAACCGTGACGAGCCGGCCCAAAGGCGTGGTCTATCCCGCCGCAGCCGAGAAAGCCTTCCGCCTGGAACGCTACCTGCCGGCGCCCGACCTGGCGCCTTTCGTCGAGTACTTCTGGCTGGTGGCGTGGACCTTGCCGGACGGCGTGGTCCACGTGCAGCGCACCCTGCCCTCGCCCTGCATCCACCTGGTGTTCGACGCCGGCCGCACGGCGGTGTTCGGCGTGATGACGGGGGCTTTCGAATACACGCTCAAGGGCAGCGGCCGCATCCTCGGCGTGCGCTTTCTGCCGGGGGCGTTCCGTAGTTTCCTCAAGCAGCCGGTGCAGACCGCGACCAACCGCGAATTGCCGCTGTCGGCGCTGTTCGATTGCGACGACGCCGAGGCCGAACGCAGCGTGCTGGCGGCGCCCGACGACGACGGCATGGTGGAGGCGGCCAGCGCCATCCTGCGCCGCACCCTGCCCGCGCCCGATCCGCAGACCGCGCGCATCGCGCAGATACTGGACGCGGTCCGGCAGCATCCCGACATCACCCAGGTGCGGCAGCTGGCCGACCACGCGGGCATCGGCGTGCGCAGCCTGCAGATGCTGTTCAAGGAATACGTGGGCGCCACGCCGAAATGGGTGATACGCCGCAACCGCCTGCTGGACGCGGCCGATCAGCTGTCGCACGGCAGCGAGGTCGACCTGGCCGCGCTGGCGCAGGCGCTGGGTTACTACGACCAGGCCCACTTCACCACCGATTTCGAAAAACTGGTCGGCAAGCCGCCGGCCGACTATCGCCGCGGTTGCAGGGAATCGGCGTGAGGGCGGATCACGGCGCCGGGTCTGCCGCGTCCATCAGGTTGGTGCGTAGATTGACCACCGCTTTCTGCAAAGCGCGGAATTCTTCGGGCGCCAGGCCCGCCGCCTTGGCCGTGATCTCCCGGTAATCGAAGGCTTTTTCACGCAGCGCGCGCCCGGCGTCGGTCAGCGACACGCGCACGCTGCGCTCGTCTTCCGTGTCGCGCTCGCGGCGCACATAACCCATGGCTTCCAGGCGCTTGAGCATCGGCGTGAGCGTGCTCGGCTCCAGGAACAACTTTTCACTGAGCCCCTTGACCGTCTGCCGGTCCTCCTCCCACAGGCAAATGATGGTGACGTACTGCGTGTAAGTCAGGCCGAGCTGCTCGAGCACGGGCTTGTAGACGCGCGAGTAGGCCAGGTTGGTCGAATAGATCGCGAAGCACATGAAATCGCCCAGTTTCGCGACGTTCTTGCGGGCATGGTGGTCATTGCTCATATGAACTCCAAAATTTATTTATCGAGATAATCATTATCGTACTTGAAAAGTGCGGAATCCCGGTATATATTTACGTTCATAATGATTATCGCAATAAGTAATTCATCCCAAACGATCCGCCAACCCAGGAGTGAACCATGAAGAACATCCGCATCCTCGCCGTAGCAGCCGCCATCGCCACGCAATTTGCCCTGCCAGCCATGGCACAGGAGCAGCAGCCCTTTGCAGCGATCAAGCAGATCGACGCCGGCGTGCTCAACGTAGGCTACGCGGATGAGGGGCCGGCCAACGGCCCGGTGGTGATCCTGCTGCACGGCTGGCCGTATGACATCCACAGCTACGTCGACGTCGTTCCCCTGCTGACCAAGGCCGGCTACCGCGTGATCGTGCCGCACCTGCGCGGCTACGGCAGCACGCGCTTCCTGGATGCCAAGGCGGTCCGCAACGGCGAACCGGCCGCGCTGGCCGCCGACGTGGTGGCGCTGATGGATGCCTTGAAGATCGACAAGGCCGTGCTGGCCGGCTACGACTGGGGCGCGCGCACCGCCGACATCGTGGCGGCGCTGTGGCCGCAACGGGTCAAGGGACTGGTGTCGGTGAGCGGCTACCTGATCGGCAGCCAGGAGGCCGGCAAGCAGCCGCTGCCGCCAGGCGCCGAACTGCAATGGTGGTACCAGTTCTACTTCGCCACCGAACGCGGCCAGGCCGGCTACGAAAAGAACCGCCACGATTTCGCCAAACTGATCTGGCAAACCGCTTCGCCGCAATGGCGCTTCGACAACGCCACCTTCGACCGCAGCGCCGCCTCGCTGGACAACCCGGACCACGTGGCCATCACGGTGCACAACTACCGCTGGCGGCTCGGCCTGGTGTCCGGAGAAGCGCAGTATGCCGGCCTGGAAGCGCGCCTCGCGCAATTCCCCGCCATCACGGTGCCCACCATCACGCTGGAGGGCGACGCCAACGGCGCGCCACACCCCGAGCCGGTCGCGTACGCCAAGCGCTTCACCGGCAAGTACAAGCATGAAACGATCATCGGCGGCATCGGCCACAACCTGCCGCAGGAAGCGCCGCGCGCCTTCGCCCAGGCCGTGATCGAAGTCGACCACCTGTAATCAACAGGCGTCAGAATGTGCGAAGACAATTGACGGCGCCATCATCCGATGAGACACTGAGCGCCTTATCCACCCACAGGAGACCATAAGATGCGCCAAGTAGATACTGCCCTCCTGTCGGCTGCCTGATTACGTCGGGACTCCCCTCTGTAGTGTGTTGATCCACGCGTTCTCGCGCAGCTGACTTCCCGTATTCGCCACCCATTCGTCCAGTCGCGAAGGGTATTGCTCGTCTTACCGGAATCAGGAAACACACACACCATGATCGACATCGATTTTGAATCGCTGCGCCTTATCGGCTTAACGCAAACCATCGCCAACCAGCTTTACCTCTTGCACGACGCACCGGCCAACGCCCGGCTGGCGCGCATCACGGAAATCCAGCGCGACTGGCTCACCGTCCACGACGGCCGCGAGGAGTTCCGCGCCCGCGTACTGCCGGCGCTGCACGACGCCGCGCTGGCCGTCGGCGACTGGGTGCTCAGCACCACGCTGGCCCACGACGAGCGCTGGCTCAGCGCGCTGCTGCCGCCCACCACCCACATCGCCCGACGCGGCAACGACGGCCGACATCACAGCCTGGTCAGCAATGTCGACACGGCGCTGCTGGTGATGGGGCTGGACCACGACTTCAATCCGCGCCGGCTGGAACGCTACCTCGCCATCGTCAAGACGGCCGGCGTGGAGCCGGTGGTGGTGATGAGCAAGGCCGACATCGGCGACGAGGTGGACCAGCGCATGGAGCTGCTGCGCCAGCGCCTGCCCGCCAGCATTCCGCTGCTGGCCGTGAACACGCTCAGCGACGACGCGGCGCGGCAGCTGGCGCCGTGGCTGGGTGCGGGCCAGACGCTGGTGTTGCTGGGCTCCTCGGGCGCCGGCAAGTCCACGCTGACCAACACGCTGACGCAGGCCGGCCAGCAGACCGGCGGCGTGCGCAAGGGGGATGGGCGCGGCCGGCACACGACCACGTCGCGCTCGCTGCACCGCTGCGCCGGCGGCGCCTGCATCATCGACACGCCGGGCCTGCGCAGCTGGCAGCCCGACGCCGACGAGGCCAGCCTGACGGCCGCCTTCGACGACATCGACGCATTGGCGGCGCAATGCCAGTTCCGCGACTGCCGCCACGCGGGCGAGCCCGGCTGCGCGGTGCGCGGCGCGGTGGACGAGGACCGTCTGCTGAACTACCACAAGCTGCTGCGCGAAGCGCGCCGCAGCCAGCAGACGCCGCTGGACCGCATCGCCGAAGTCGCCAAGTGGAAGGTGATGCAACGCGCCGCCGTGGCCCGCTCGAAGGACAAGTTCGGCAAGCGATAACCGGCATTTGATGCTGCACCAGATCGACTATACTGCCTTTAGGTATAGTCGATCGACAGAGCAGGAGGACATATGAGCCAGCAAGTCATCCATCGTGATCCGGAGATTTATAGCGGCGCCACGGTGTTTGTGGGGACTCGCGTGCCACTTTCGGCACTCTTTGATTACTTGAAAGCCGGAGAGTCCCTTCAAGGTTTTCTTTCCGACTTTCCATCGGTATCAAAAAGCGCAGCGATCGCGGCACTAGTGATCGCTGAACAATGTGCGGACCGACAATGCAGATCCTGTTAGATGAGTCCTTGCGACGCCGATTCGCTGCGGAACTGTCTGGCCATCAAGTCAGGACTGTCGTTTCCTGCGGCTGGGGAGGCGCAAAGAACGGTCAAGTACTGGCACTTGCAGCGACTGCTTTTGATGTTCTGATAACCGGCGACAGGAACATGCAGTATCAACAAAATCTCAGCACGCTGCCTATAGCAGTGATCGTCCTCGCCACGACAGATAATCACCTCGACTCATTGCGCAAGCTGGTACCAAAGTTACTCAGTGCACTTACGAACCTGCAACCTCGTAAGTTGATTGAACTTACGCTCTAACGGCCCTTGGCCGCTGCTTACAGCGCGACCACGGCGGCAATTTCGGAATAGTTCCAACAACTCCGGAACAGCAGGGAAGCCCGGCTAACGTGAAAATCTCCACGTAACCCATACTTCCCCCTCGTCAGGAGCCGCCGCATGGACCAACAGCCGCCTGCCATCATCCTGCTGCACCGTGGCCCGCCACGGTTGCAGCCCTGTCACGACGGCACCGCGTACGGCTGCTTCACCGAGGCGGGCCGGCGCGGCAATCATCTTTCGCTGCGGGCTTATCCAAGCACAGAAAGCGCGCGCGCAGCGCAGGCTGCAACACCGCTAACAGAACACACAATGCTGTTGCAGGCCCCGAATCACATGCACGCCCTCCCGCTTCTGCCACCCGCCGATCCGCTGCGCGAACCTCGCTGCAAGCGCGGCGTGGTGCTGGTCCACCTGTTCCACGGCGCCTGCTTCGAACGCGTCGACGAGCTCGTGGACCGCTACCGCGGCGTCGGCGTGGTGGAGGCGGGCCTACTGGAGGCGGTCGATACCGATTGCGTGGTCTGGATAGCCATCGTGCAAGACATGCAGGCGCTGGCCGCCCTGCACCCTGCCTTGCGCGCGACCGAGGCGGCGCTCGACACCCATGCCGAGTTGCTGCTGCTGGAACCTTGTGCCATGTCACGCATGCGCTGGATCGGGGTAAAGCAGTGATATCCTTACAAGGTTGTCGCCAATGGAGATATCAAGTCATGCTGGACCGCAGCGCCATGCAGGAGATGAATCGCGTACTCGATGTCGCGCCGCGCCTGCGGCCCGACGTGTGCGGCCGTGGCGCATCCATCACCGAGCGTTGGGCCCACAGTGGCTTCACATCCCACGTCGAGCCGATGGCGGACCATGTGGTCATGACCTATTACGGCGCGCCGCAAAGAATCGAATGGCGCGACGGCAGCCGCTACCAGCAAGGCGTCACGCGGCAGAAGGCGATCACGGTGATCCCCAGCGGTCATGAGGCGGCCTGGATGATCGCCGGCGCGATCGAGGTTTCGCATGTTTATTTTTCGGACGCGCGCCTGCAAACCTGCGCCGAGGCGACCGGCCATCGCGGTCCGGCGGTCCAGCTGCTGGACCGGGTGGCGCTGCCCGATCCCACCGCCAGTGCCTTGCTGGAGATCCTATCTTCCGAAGCCTGCCGCGACGATGCCGGCAACGGCCTGTTTGTCGAGCAGGCGGTCGACCTGCTGTGCATGCAACTGGTGCGCGCCCACTCGACCACCTGCCACGACCAGGGCAAGCGCGCCAGCGGCTGCCTGGCGAACTGGCAGGTGCGCCGCGTGACGGACTATCTGCGGGAGCGGCTCGATGAGGAAGTGCGGCTGGATGATTTGGCGAAGCTGGCCGGCTTATCCCGCTTCTACTTCTGCGCCGCCTTCCGCCGCAGCACCGGCCTGACGCCGCATCAATGGCTGCTGAGCCAGCGCATGGCGCGCGCCCGCGCATTGGTGGCCGATCCTTCGATACCGCTGACCCAGGTCGCGATGGCGGTCGGCTACCAGACCCCGTCCGCCTTCGCCGCCGCGTTCCGGCGCACCGAAGGGATGAGCCCCACGGAATACCGGCTGCGCTGCTGAAGTGCCGCCGGCTACGATGCGGCCGACGGCACCTCCGGCTTGCGCATCAACACCGGCAGGCAGAACACATACAGGCCTGCGCCGATCAGCCACACCAGGCCGGGGAAGCTGCCGCGCGACATGAAGTAGATCGTGCTGATCGCCACCGGGCCGATCACGGTCGCCAGGCTGGCGGTGCTGGCCAGCACGCCTTGCAGTTTGCCCTGCTGGTCCGGGCCGACGCTGGCCGACACCAGCGATTGCAGGGCCGGCGCGCCGATGCCGCCCAGGCAGAACAAGGGCATCAGCGCGAAGGCCATCCAGCCCTGGTTGGCCAATGCGATCAGGACATAGGCGCAGCTGTCGGCCGCGATGCCCACCATCAGCGCGCGGCGTTCGCCCCAGCGCTCCGCAATCGGCCCCACGATGAACGCTTGCGCCAGCGCGTGAAACGCGCCGAAGCAGGCCAGCGAAATGCCGATGGTCAGCGAGTCCCAGGCGAACTTGTCCTCGCCGTACAGCACCCACACGGTGCCGCCGATTTCACCGATCACCACCAGCAGGCCGGACGCCCCGATCAACGGCAACAACGATTTGAAGCCGGCCGCCCAGCGCAGGTTGGTCAGCGGATTGAAGGACATGCGCCCCGTGGCCCCCGCGTCGCTGGCGCGCGCCGCGTGCGATTCACGCACCACCAGCAAGGTCAGCACCAGGTTGACGGCATTCATCGCCGCGGCCGCCAGGAAAGGCGCCCTCACCCACCATTCGCCCAGCAGGCCGCCGATCACCGGACCGATGATGAAGCCGATGCCGAAGCAGGCGCCCAGCTGGCCATAGCGGCGCGAGCGCTGGTCTTCCGGCGTGACGTCGGCGATGTAGGCCGACGTCACGGCCATGCTGGCTCCGGTGATGCCGGCGATCGCGCGGCCCACGAACAGCAAGGCCAGCGTCGGCGCCATCGCCATGAACAGGTAGTCGACCACGGCGCCGGCCAGCGACAGCAGCAGCACCGGCCGGCGGCCGATGCGGTCGCTCAGCACGCCGAGGATGGGCGAGAAGATGAACTGCATCAGCGCATACAGTCCGGTGAAGGCGCCGAAGCGCCAGCCCAGCTCGGACGTATGGCCGACGTCGCGCATCAGTTGCGGAATGATGGGCATGGTCAGCCCGATGCCGACGGCGCTCAGGACAACGGTGGCAAGGATGGTCAGCAGCGCTCGGTTCATCTGGCTCTTTTCAGGAAGTAGCCGCCGATTGTACGGCGGCCAAGTCCGCAGTGCTGTGCCCGCTGTCACAAACCACCAGCCTTGCTCCACCAATGACGCGCAAATGGTAGGCTGGGAAAAAGGAGAACGATATGACGATCACAGGAAGCTGCCACTGCGGGAAGACCACGTTTCGTATCGACGGCGAGATTCCCGTCGCCTTGACCCGCTGCACATGCTCGTTTTGCGCCAAGCGCGGCGCACTGCTGGCGTACTACCCGGTTGCCCAGTTTCACGTGACGTCGGCGGCGGCCGACGATGCGGTGTATCGCTGGCATACCAAGCTGGTGGCGCATCATTTCTGCGCCAGCTGCGGCTGCGCCACCTACTCCGATAGTCCGGCGTTCGAGCCGGACGGCAGTTGGGACCAGCATACCCGCCGGCTCGGCGTCAACGCCCGCCTGTTCGATGACTTCGACGCCGCCACCGCCCACATCGAGGTCATCGACGGCAAGCATCTTTGGTAGCGCCGGCGTCCATCCCGGGCGGCCGCCGAGGCGCCGCCGGTGGTCACAATTTGCTTGCCTCGGCGGACGCGATCCGCGCCGGCTGAACGCGCCAGGCGGCCAGCGCGACGAGGCTCAGCGCGGCGCCGGCCAGCGACACGCCGCTCCACCCGGCGCGGGCGTAGACGTAGGTGGACAGCAAGGAGCCGGTGGCGCCGCCGATGAAATAACAGGTCATGTAGCAGGCCGTGAGGCGGCTTCCGGCGTCGGGACGCAGCTGGTTGATGACGCTGAGGTTCATCACGTGGACCGCCTGCGCCGTCAGGTCGAGCACCAGGATGCCGGCCACGAGTGCGGCGACGGACGTCCTGGCGGCGGCCAGCGGCAGCCAGGACAGCAGCAGCAGGCTCAGTCCCACGCTGGTGACCAGGCCGGCCTTGCCGCGATCCGCCCAGCGCCCGACCGGCGAAGCGGCCAGCGCGCCCGCCGCGCCGACCAGCCCGAACAGGCCGATCGTGCCGTCGTCGTAGCGGTAGGGTTCGGCCGCCAGCAGGAAGGACAGCGAAGTCCACAGCACGCTGAACACGCAAAACACCACCGCACCCAGGAAGGCACGGATGCGCAGCACCGGTTCTTCCGCGAACAGGGACAGGGTCGAGGCCAGCAGGCGCGGATAACTCAGCCCCGCCGACTGGTGATGCCGGGGCAGCGCCCGGCCAAGCGCGATCGCCGTCGCGACCATCATGGCGGCGCCGAACCAGTACACCGCCTGCCAGCCGGCGGCGGCGGACAAATAGCCGGCGACGGTCCGCGCCAGCAGAATGCCGAGCAGCAGGCCGCTCATGACGTTGCCGACGACCCGGCCGCGCTCTTCCGGCGCGGCCAGCGTGGCCGCGAACGGCACCAGGATTTGCGCCAGCACCGAGAACAGGCCGGTGACCAGCGTACCGGCCAGCACCAGCACCAGGCTGTCGGCGAGCGCCGTCAGCATCAGCCCCGCCGCGGACAGCAGGGCCATCACGACAATGAGCCGCTTGCGCTCGAACAGGTCGGCCAGCGGCACCAGCAGCATCAGGCCCAGGGCATAGCCGAGCTGGGCGGCGGTGACGATGCATCCGGCGCCGGCGTTGGAGATGCCCAGCCGGGCGGCGATGGTGTGCAGCAGCGGTTGCGCGTAGTAGTTGCTGGCCACGGCGACGCCGGTGGCCGCGGACATCAGGACGACGAGGCCTGTGCCGAGCTTGTTGGACGGGATGGTTGCCACGGTCGGGCGCCTTTCGGATGAGTGGCCCACGCCTGCGCTGGCGTGGGCCGGGCTGGCGTCAGTACGGCTTGTTCGGCAGGAACTTGCCGTTCAGGGTGATCACGGCGCGCTTGCCGCCTTCGGGATCGTCCTCGGTCTTGAAGTCCAGCTTGAAGTTGATCGCGCTGATGATGCCGTCGCCGAGCTCTTCGTGCACCAGCGCCTTCAGGGTCGTGCCATAGATCTGCACCATTTCATAGAAACGATAGATCGTCGGATCAGTGGGGATGCCGCCGGGGATGCTGCCGCGCAGGGGGATGGCTTGCAGTTGCGCGGCGTCGGCCTGGTCCAGGCCGAGGCGCTGGCACACCAGCTCGGCCGCTTCCTTGTTCAGCGTGTGCTGGCCCAGCAGCGCGGCGGTCACGTACGGGACGCTCAGGCCGCTGCCGGCGGCGATCTCTTTCCAGGACAGGTCTTTCAGCGCCTTGGCGGCCAGCACGCGATAGGTGACTTCGAGGCGGGGATCTTGAAATACATTCGACTGTTGCATGGTGATTTCCTTTATTAACGGGGTGGGTGGATGGTCAGGCGGCCAGGGCGCTGTGTTTCGGTGGCGTCGCCTGGGTGTGGGGATGGTCGGCCAGCGGAACGAAGCTGTTGGTCTCGCCGTCCAGCGCCACGATGGCGCCGGTTTCGATGTCGTAGACCCAGCCGTGCAGGTTCAGGCGGCCCTGCTCCAGCGCCAGCGCCACCGAGGGATGGGTGCGAATGTTGACCAGCTGCGCGATGACGTTTTCGCGCACCATGGAGTTGAGCCGCGCGGCCGGCGAGGCGTGGGTGCGGGCGGCGTTGACGACCTTGGCCGAATCCGCGTGGCGCAGCCAGCTGGCCACGGCCGGCAAGTGATCCAGGCACTTGCAGCTGGAGATGGCGGTCATCGCGCCGCAGTCCGAGTGGCCGCAGACGACGATGTCGGTCACGCCCAGCACCGCGACTGCGTACTCGACCGTGGCGGTCACGCCGCCGGGCTCGGAGCTGTAGGACGGCACGATATTGCCGGCGTTGCGGATGACGAAGATGTCGCCGGGATCCTGCTGGGTCAGCAGTTCGGGCACGACGCGGCTGTCCGAACAGGTGATGAACAACGCGCTCGGGCTTTGGGTGGTGGCCAGCTCCTTGAACAGCGACGACAGCGCCGGGAAGGCATGCTGCTGAAATTTGATCACTCCGTCGACGATGGACTTCATGGCGTTTCTCCTTGTGTGATGAGGCAGTGACGTCATGATGAGGCGGTGGAGCTATTACGTCCAAGACTCATATACAATGAAGTCCATAAGCAATACCTATAGTTTTAAGACATGCAACTACGCCATATCCGCTACCTGCTCGCCGTCGTGGAGCACCAGAATTTCACCCGCGCCGCCGAGGTGCTGCATGTGTCGCAGCCGACGTTGTCGCAGCAGATCCGCCAGCTGGAGGACACGCTGGGTGCCCAGCTGCTGGACCGGAGCGGACGGACGGTGCGGCCGACCGACGCCGGAACGGCTTATATCGAATACGCGCGCAGGGCATTGAGGGAACTTCAAGCGGGACAGCGCGCCATCCACGACGTCCGCGACCTGTCGCGCGGCGCGCTGCGCCTGGCGATGACGCCGACCTTCACCGCCTATCTGGTGGGGCCGGCGATCGAGCGCTTCAACGCCCGCTATCCCGGCATCGCCATCAACATCCGCGAGATGGCGCTGGACGCGATCGAATCCGCGCTGGCGGAAGACGAGGTCGATCTCGCCATCGCCTTCAGCGCGGTGCGGTCGGCGGAGCTCGATTGCCGCGCGCTATTTGTCGAGCAGCTCAGCGTGGTGGTGGGCGCCGGCCATCCGTTCACCGCGCGCGAGGATGGCATCGCTCCGGCCGACCTGGCGGCCATGCCGCTGGCGCTGCTGACCGCAGATTTCGCCACCCGCGTGCATGTGGACGCGTACTTCCAGGCGCAGGGCATGCGCCCGAGGATAGCCGTCGAGGCCAACACGATCAGCGGGATAGTCGAGATTGTTCGCCGGGGCAGCATCGCGACGATACTGCCGGACGCCATCGCGCGCGAGCACGAGGGGCTGCGGGCCATCGCCCTGACGCCGGCCTTCGCCCACCGCGGCGTTGCGCTGCTGAGCCGGAAAGGCGCTTACCAAAGCGCGGCGGCGATCGCCTTCGCCGAGCTGCTGGCGGCCATGGTCGCACTATGAAAAATCACTCATATCACCACGTGTGGAGCGGCATCCGCGGGTGGCCATCGCCAACGGGCTTCACGCCGCGCCAGCGCAACAGGTTGGGCTGAAAAAATGAAACGATTTATACACTTATTCGCGCTGGCCTCGGCGTTGGCTATCTCGGGATGCGCATCGCATCAACCGCAGGCGCAGCCGAGCGACAGGGCCACTGCCCAGGTCGGGATCGTCAACCATACCGGCAATTATATTTATTCGGCCTCGGTAGATGGCGCCGGCGGCGGGAATATGGCACGCTGGGGACAAGGCTTCGCCAATATCTGCTGCACTTCCATACCGCGTGTGTGGTATCCCGGTATGAAGGTGCTGGTGCGTTGGAATATGCCGATTGGCATTCAAGATGTCATCAAAGAAAAAACGGTGGAAGTCGAGAAGTACGACAAGCCGGGCAGCATCTACATGCACTTCTTCCCGAACGACGAGGTCCGCGTGGTGGTTAGCCCGGTTATACCAGGTAGTCCCGAATATCCCATTCGCCATCTCGGCAATCCTGACGCGCCCCCGGCTTCAAACTGACCACACGCGAAGAAATCATGAGATGAAACGATTTATACACTTACTCGCCGTCGCCTCGGCGTTAGCTATCTCGGGATGTGCATTGCATCAATCGCGGGTGCAGCCGAGCGACAGGGCCAACGCTCAGATCGGGATTGTTAACCATACTGGCAGCTATATTTATTCCGCCTCGGTAGATGGCGCCGGTGGCGGCAATATGGAAAGTTGGGGGGAAGGCTTCGCCAATATCTGCTGCACTTCCATCCCGCGTGTGTGGTATCCCGGCATGCAGGTTTTAGTGCGATGGGATATGCCTGAAGGACTGCAACACATAGTGAAAGAAAAAACGGTGGAAGTCGAGAAGTACGAAGCGCCGGGCAGCATCTACATGCACTTTTTTCCGAACGACGAAGTCCGTGTTGTGGTCAGCCGGGTCGCTCCGGGCAATCCCGCATATCCCATTCGTCATCTTGGCAATCCTGACACGCCACCGGCTTCAAACTGACAGGCGAAGAATCACGAGATGAAACGATTTATACACTTATTCACCGTCGCCTCGGCGGTAGCTGTCTCGGGTTGCGCGCTGCATCAACCGCAGGCGCAGCCGCGCGACAGGGCCACGGCCCAGGTCGGGATCGTCAACCATACCGGCAATTATATTTATTCGGCCTCGGTAGATGGCGCCGGGGGCGGGCATATGGAAAGTTGGGGAGAGGGATACGCCAATATCTGTTGCACTTCCATTCCGCGTGCATGGTATCCAGGTATGAAGGTTTTGGTCCGATGGGATATGCCAGAGGGGCATAAACACATCGTGAAAGAGAAAATAGTCGAAGTGGAGAAATATGAAGAAACAGGCAGCATCTACATGCACTTTTTCCCGAACGACGAGGTCCGCGTGGTGGTTAGCCCGGTTATACCAGGTAGTCCCGAATATCCCATTCGCCATCTTGGCAATCCTGACGCGCGCCCAGCTTCAAAACGACCACAGGCAGAGTGAAGAAATCACGAAATGAAACGATTTATACACTTATTCGCCATCGCCTCGGCGGTGGCCATCTCGGGATGCGCGTTGCATCAATCGCGGGCGCGGCCGAATGACCGAGCCAATGCTCAGATCGGAATTGTTAACCACACCGGCAATTACATTGATTCCGCATCGGTTGATGGCGCCGGTGGCGGGAATATGGCGCGCTGGGGGGAAGGCTTCGCCAATATCTGCTGCACTTCCATCCCGCGTGTGTGGTATCCCGGCATGCAGGTTTTAGTGCGATGGGATATGCCTGAAGGACATCAACACGTAGTGAGAGAAAAAACGGTGGAAGTCGAGAAGTACGAAGCGCCGGGCAGCATCTACATGCACTTTTTTCCGAACGACGAAGTCCGTGTTGTGGTCAGCCGGGTCGCTCCGGGCAATCCCGCGTATCCCATTCGTCATCTTGGCAATCCTGACGCATCCCCTGCTGCGAACTGACCAACGCCGCGCAATAAAAAAGGCAGCCGAGGCTGCCTTTTTGCTGTGATGCTTTGCGTTGCTTAGTGCTTGGCGCGCAGTTTGGCGATCGCCGCCAGCTGGCCGATGGCCGCCGCCAGTTCGGCTTGCGCTTTCGCGTAGTCGATCCCGGAGGTGTTGTTCGCCAGCGCTTCTTCGGCGCGTTTCTTGGCCGCTGCCGCTTTGGCCTCGTCCAGATCCTTGCCGCGAATCGCGGTATCCGCCAGCACCGTCACGGCGCCCGGCTGCACTTCCAGCAGGCCGCCAGCGACGAAGACAAATTCTTCCTCGGCTTGACCTGGTACCTGGATGCGCACCGCGCCCGGACGGATGCGGGTGATCAGCGGCGTGTGCTTGGGATAGATCCCCAGCTCGCCCTGCTCGCCCGGCAACGCGACGAATTCGGCTTCGCCCGAGTAGATCAACTCCTCGGCGGAAACCACGTCAACGTGAATAGTGTTTGCCATGTGTGTCCTGTCGGTGTGATGCGGCCCCGCTTGCACAGGGCCGCGCTCAAAGCTCAACGATTAGTTGAGTTTCTTGGCTTTTTCGATTGCTTCGTCGATCGTGCCAACCATGTAGAACGCTTGTTCTGGCAGGTGATCGAGTTCGCCGGAAGCGATCATTTTGAAGCCCTTGATCGTGTCTTTCAGCGAAACGTATTTACCTGGCGAACCGGTAAACACTTCAGCAACGTGGAATGGCTGCGACAGGAAACGCTGCATCTTACGTGCGCGCGATACCAGCAGCTTGTCTTCCGGCGCCAGTTCGTCCATGCCCAGAATCGCGATGATGTCGCGCAGTTCCTTGTAACGCTGCAGGGTGCCCTGAACAGCGCGCGCGGTGTCGTAGTGCTCTTGGCCGACGACCAGCGGATCCAGCTGACGCGAGGTCGAATCCAGCGGGTCCACCGCAGGGTAGATACCCAGCGAGGCGATGTCACGCGACAGAACGACGGTCGAATCCAGGTGACCGAAGGTGGTCGCTGGCGATGGGTCGGTCAAGTCATCCGCTGGAACGTAGACGGCCTGGATCGAGGTGATCGAACCGGTCTTGGTCGAGGTGATGCGCTCTTGCAGACGGCCCATTTCTTCGGCCAGGGTAGGCTGGTAACCCACTGCGGAAGGCATACGGCCCAGCAGTGCGGAAACTTCGGTACCGGCCAGCGTGAAGCGGTAGATGTTATCGACGAAGAACAGAACGTCCTTGCCTTCGTCACGGAACGCTTCCGCCATGGTCAGGCCGGTCAGCGCGACGCGCAGACGGTTGCCAGGTGGTTCGTTCATCTGACCGTAGACCATCGCCACTTTCGAGTTGGCCGGGTTTTCCAGGTCGACCACTTTGGCGTCAGCCATTTCGTGGTAGAAGTCGTTACCTTCGCGGGTACGCTCACCAACGCCGGCGAACACGGACAGACCCGAGTGCGCTTTGGCGATGTTGTTGATCAGTTCCATCATGTTCACGGTCTTGCCCACACCTGCACCGCCGAACAGACCGACCTTACCGCCTTTTGCGAACGGGCAGACCAGGTCGATAACTTTGATGCCGGTTTCCAGCAGGTCCTGCGATGGCGACAGTTCGTCGTATGCAGGAGGCGTGCGGTGGATCGAGGCGATCTGGTCGTGAGCGACCGGGCCGCATTCGTCGATCGGGTTGCCCAGCACGTCCATGATGCGACCCAGGGTAGCTTTACCCACTGGCACCATGATCGGCTTGCCGGTGTTCTGGATCATCATGCCGCGGCGCAGGCCGTCGGACGAACCCAGAGCAATGGTACGGACCACGCCGTCGCCCAGCTGTTGTTGTACTTCCAGGGTCAGCTCGGAGCCAGCCATCTTCAAGGCATCAAATACCTTAGGCATCGCGTTGCGTGGAAACTCTACGTCCACCACAGCGCCGATACACTGAACGATTTTGCCATCAGCCATGTTCGTTCCTTCAAATATAGTTAAATTCGTTTAAACCGCAGCCGCACCGGCGACGATTTCGGAGAGTTCTTTGGTAATCGCAGCTTGACGGGTCTTGTTGTAAATCAGCTTCAATTCGCCGATCACGTTACCGGCGTTGTCGCTTGCCGATTTCATCGCCACCATACGCGCCGATTGCTCGGACGCCAGGTTTTCCGCCACCGACTGGTACACCAGCGCTTCCACATAGCGCTCCAGCAGCTCATCAATCACGGTCGCCGCGTCTGGCTCGTAGATGTAATCCCAGTTGTGATTACCTGCGTCAGCCTGCGTCTTGGCCGCTGGCAGTGGCAGCAACTGCTCCACTACCGGCTCTTGCTTCATCGTGTTAATGAACTTGGTGTAGCACAGGTAGACTGCGTCGATCTCGCCATTCTGGAACTTTTCCAGCATGACCTTGACCGGTCCGATCAGTTTTTCCAGGTGCGGCGTGTCGCCGATCTGCGTTACTTGCGCAACGACAGGGATGCCCACGCGATTCAAAAAACCCAAACCTTTGTTACCGATAGCTACCGCGGCAATCTTGTTGCCGGCTGTTTCCAGCTCACGGGTTTTCGCCGTCACCATGCGCAGGATGTTGGTGTTCATGCCGCCGCACAGACCTTTGTCGGTGGTGACGATCACGAAGCCAACTGCCTTCGCCGTGTCCTTTTGCTCTTCAGCCAGGAACGGGTGGGTGTATTCCGGATTTGCGGTAGCCAGATTAGCGGCGATATTGCGAATCTTTTCACTGTAGGGACGGGCGGCGCGCATGCGATCCTGCGCTTTGCGCATTTTCGATGCGGCGACCATTTCCATCGCCTTGGTGATCTTCTTCGTATTCTCTACGCTCTTGATCTTGCCACGTATCTCTTTGCCTACTGCCATGAGTCCTTACTCCTTCTGCGCTGAAGGCGATCCAGGGTTCAGTCTGGATCGCCGTGCCGATTAATATGCGCCGGATTTCTTGAAGTCAGCAATGGCGGCCGACAGCGTTGCTTCGCCGTCCTTGTCCAGTTGCTTCGACGATTCAATCTTGGACATCAGGTCAGCTTGCTTGGTCTTCAGGTAGGCGTGCAGGCCAGCTTCGAACGGCAGAACTTTCTTGACAGGCACGTCGTCCAGGTAGCCCTTGTTCACTGCGAACAGCGAAGCGGCCATCATGGAGATCGACAGTGGCGAGTACTGAGCCTGCTTCAGCAGTTCGGTCACGCGGGCGCCGCGGTCCAGCTGCTTGCGGGTCGATTCGTCCAGGTCGGAAGCGAACTGCGCGAACGCAGCCAGTTCACGGTACTGCGCCAAGTCGGTACGGATACCGCCGGACAGGTTTTTGATGACCTTGGTCTGAGCGGCGCCACCAACGCGCGACACCGAGATACCGGCGTTGATCGCAGGACGGATGCCCGAGTTGAACAGCGAGGTTTCCAGGAAGATCTGGCCGTCGGTAATCGAAATCACGTTGGTTGGAACGAACGCCGAAACGTCGCCAGCCTGGGTTTCAATGATCGGCAGTGCGGTCAGCGAGCCGGTCTTGCCTTTGACTGCGCCGCCGGTGAAGGCTTCGACGTAGTCGGCGTTGACGCGTGCTGCGCGTTCCAGCAGACGGGAGTGCAGGTAGAACACGTCGCCTGGGTAGGCTTCGCGGCCTGGTGGGCGGCGCAGCAGCAGGGAGATCTGACGGTAGGCCACGGCTTGCTTGGACAGGTCGTCGTACACGATCAGCGCGTCTTCGCCGCGGTCGCGGAAGTACTCGCCCATGGTGCAGCCCGAGTAGGCCGAGATGTACTGCATCGCTGCCGATTCGGCGGCCGATGCGGCCACAACGATGGTGTACTCCATCGCGCCGTGCTGTTCCAGCGAACGCACGATGTTCTTGATCGTCGAGGCTTTCTGACCGATAGCCACGTAGATGCAGGTCATGCCCTGGCCTTTTTGGTTGATGATCGCATCAACGGCCACGGCGGACTTACCGGTTTGACGGTCGCCGATGATCAGCTCGCGCTGGCCACGGCCAATTGGTACCATCGCGTCGATCGATTTCAGGCCGGTCTGCATAGGCTGCGAGACGGACTCGCGGGCGATAACGCCCGGCGCGATCTTTTCGATTGGTGCGGTCAGTTTGGCATCGACAGCGCCTTTGCCGTCGATCGGCTGGCCCAGGGCGTTGACCACGCGGCCACGCAGTTCAGGACCGACCGGCACTTCCAGGATGCGGCCGGTGCACTTGACCGTGTCGCCTTCGGAGATGTGCTCGTAAGCACCCAGAATCACGGCGCCGACGGAGTCACGCTCCAGGTTCATCGCCAGACCAAAGGTGTTACCAGGGAATTCCAGCATTTCGCCCTGCATCACGTCCGACAGGCCGTGGATGCGGACGATACCGTCGGCCACGGAAATAACCGTGCCTTGGTTGCGTACTTCAGCGCCGCCATCAAGGCCTTGGATACGGCTCTTGATCAGCTCGCTGATTTCAGATGGGTTGAGTTGCATACTAACTCCTAAAAGTGTTTCTCTCAGCTTGCGCGAGATGAAGAATCTGTTCTAAGCGGCGCTTACGCGACCAGCGCAACACGCATTTGCTGCAACTTGGCGCGGACCGACGTGTCCAGCACCTGGTCGCCAACGACGACGCGCACGCCACCGATCAACGCGGGATCCACGGTCACGACCGGGTTCAGCTTGCGGCTGAATTTCTTCTCCAGCGTGGCGACCAGCTCGCTCACTTGAGCCGAGCTCAGGTCGAAGGCGCTGGTGATGTCGGCGTCTGCCGCACCTTCCACGGCGTTTTTCAACGCCTGGAATTGCGCGCCGATTTCCGGCAGCAGACTGATGCGGCCGTTTTCGACCAGCATCGCCAGGAAGTTTTTCGCTTCCGTGTTGAGCGGCGACTTGACCAGTGCCGTAATGGCGGCGCTCACATCGCTAGCCGAAGCTTTCGGGTTGCGGGCGAATGCTTGCACCTCGGGGTGGGCACCGATCTGGGCCAGTTCGGCCACCAGTTCGGACCACGCCGCGAGGTTGAACGATTCCTTACCTGCTTGGGCTACGCGGAACAAAGCTTCCGCGTAGGGACGGGCGACGGTTGCGTTTTCTGCCATGATTACAGCTCGACAGACAGGCGCGACAACAGATCGGCGTGGGCCGAGGCGTTGACTTCGCGCTTGAGGATTTGCTCGGCGCCCTTCACAGCCAGGTCAGCCACCTGAGCGCGCAGCGCTTCGCGCGCCTTGGCCAGTTGCTGATCGGCGTCGGCCTTGGCTTGCGCAATGATGCGGTCCGCTTCGGCTTGTGCATTAGCTTTGATTTCTTCTGCCACCAGTTGCGCGCGCTTTTCAGCGTCGGCAACGCGTTGCGAAGCTTCTTCGCGTGCACCTGCCAGCGCTTCGCTGGCGCGCTTCTCAGCCACTACCATCGCTTGCTGGCCTTGGTCGGCCGCAGCCAGACCATCAGCGATACGCTTGGCACGCTCATCCAACGCTGCATTCAGCGATGGAAATACGAACTTCATCGAAACCCAGACCAACACCGCGAAGGTGATCATCTGACCGATGAGAGACATATTGATGTCCATACCTTTGCTCCTAACTAAAAGTTTCTCCTAGAAGGGAGCGAATTAATGTGCCGCCAGAACAGCTGCCAGGAATGGGTTGCTGAAGGTGTACAGCAGAGCAACGCCGACGCCGATCATCGAGATCGCATCCAGCAGACCGGCGATAACGAACAGTTTGGTTTGCAGTTGTGGCATCAGTTCTGGTTGACGAGCCGAAGCTTCCAGGAATTTGCCGCCCAGAATTGCGAAACCGAGTGCGGTGCCGATAGCGGCCAGGCCGATGATGATTGCTGCGGCCAGAACGGTCATGCTTTGTACTTGTGCGATCAGAGCTTGCATTGAATTTCTCCTAAGATTTTAAAAAAGACTACGATACTGAAAAGTTAAAAACGATTTTGTTGCTTAGTGCTTCTCAACCGCGAGGCTCAGGTACACGACAGTCAACGCCATAAACACAAACGCTTGCAGGGTCACCACCAGGATGTGGAAGATAACCCAAGGACCACCCAGCAGCCACTGCGCCCACCATGGCAGCAGAGCGATCAGAATGAACAGCAGCTCGCCGGCATACATATTGCCGAAGAGTCGCAGCGACAGCGACAGTGGCTTGGCCAGCAACTCGATCATCTGGAAGATGAAGTTGACCGGGGCCAGCACGACAGCCATGAAGCCATGGGCGTGGAACGGCGCGGTCAGCAACTCTTTACCCCAGCCGCCGAGACCTTTGGCTTTGATCGAGAAACCAATAATGCACAGCATGACGCCGAACGACATGCCGAAAGTGTGGTTGACGTCCGCGGTCGGCACGACTCGCAGCTTGTGGACGCCAGCGTAGCCAAGCAGCTTAGGCAGCAGGTCGACCGGCAGGAAGTCCATCGCGTTCATCAGCCAAACCCAGCAGAAGATCGTGATGGCCAGCGGCGCGATAACCTTGCTCTTGGCGTGGAATGCGGAATTGACGACTTCGTTCACCAGCTCCATGACGGCTTCGACGAAGTTTTGCAGCTTGCCCGGCACGCCGGCGGTCGCGCGGCGCGAGGCCATGTAGAACACACCGAGGAAAATCAAGCCCAGAATGGCCGAAACCCAGAACGTGTCCAGGTTAAAGGCGCCATCCGCAGACTTCAGATGCGACAGGTGATGCTGAATGTACTCGATGGAGGTGGGCGCTTCGTGTGCCCCTACAGCGTTTTCTGTGGTCATAAAAGTAGTAGATTTTGGTGATTAAATTGCGAGCAGTGAAAACCAATAAGCTAAGGTTGCCACCGCGAAACCCAAGATCAGCCATAACCAAGAGGCCGACTGAAACAGCGCCAGTGCCAAAATAAACAGCACTACCGTGATAAATATTTTTACAACTTCGGCGCGTACATGCGACCGGAAAGCTTTTTTGGCGTCATTTGTTCCGCCCGCAACAATCATCGCGTACATCAGACTCCCGATGACTGCGATTGCTCCGCCATAGGCGGCCGACCAAGCTTTGAGCACTCCGCCCAAGTTCCAGGCGAGCAAGGCGAATCCAGTGGCGATGGCCAACTGGAGGGCGACGACTTTAAAAATCGGCTTGGAAATACTCGTCGAATCATTCATCTGGCGAGCTCCCGAAAAGCCGATAAAACCCAAAGACACGGGATTATATGTGTCTTTACTGTATCACGTCAAACATTGCTGCACCGCAGCAGAGCAATTGGTGCACGAAAGCGACGCTTTTATAAACAATTCCGCGCCGGTTGCACCAAGTTGGAACCAGTTAAGCGTTTTCGTTTTTCGGGAGCATTTTTGGGGTCAAGTCTGACATTCGGACACGGCCTCTGCCGTAACGGCGGTCTACGGCCGAGTTCGTGTCCGAATGTCAGACTTGACCCCAATTTTGTTAGGCGCGCAGGCGGGCGAGGACGCCGTCGAGGATGTCCAGGTCGGCGAAGTCGATGATCATCTGGCCGCGGCCCTTGCTGCCCATCTTGAAGACGACCGGGGTGGCCAGCTTGTCCGACAATTCTTCTTCCAGGCGGACGATGTCGCCGGATTTCTCTTTTTGACGTGCTTCGGCCGGCGGCGCTTTTTGATCTTCCAGCGTTTTTGCCACCAACTTTTCGGTTTCACGCACGGATAACCGTTTGGCGATGACCATGTTGGCCAGGTTGATCTGCGTCGCGGCGTCGACCGACAGCAAGGCGCGGGCGTGGCCCATGTCGATGTCGCCGGCCATCAGCATGGTCTGGACCGCATTGGCCAGGTTCATCAGGCGCAGCAGGTTGGAGACGGCGCTGCGCGAACGGCCCACGGCCGTGGCCGCCTGCTCGTGCGTGAAACTGAAGTCGGTGATCAGGCGATGGATGCCCTGCGCTTCTTCCAGCGGATTCAGGTCCTCGCGCTGCATGTTCTCGATCAGGGCCATCGCGGCGGCGGCCTGGTCGTCGACGTCGCGCACCAAAACAGGGAGCACTTCCAGGCCGGCGATTTGCGCGGCGCGGAATCGGCGTTCGCCGGCGATGATCTCGTACTTGGTTGCGCCGGTCAGCTTGTCGGTGCCGACCGGGCGGACCAGGATCGGTTGCATGATGCCCTGGGTCTTGATCGACGCGGCCAGCTCCTGCAGGCCGCCCTCGTCCATGCGCGTGCGCGGCTGGTACTTACCGGCCTGCATCTGCGTGACCGGCAGTTCGGACGGCGTGTTCGCGTCCGGGGTGGTGATGTCGCCGTCGCCGCCGAGCAGCGCTTCCAGGCCGCGACCCAGGCCTTTGAGTTTTTTGGTTGCCATTTTATTGCCTTACATTTTCTTGATGCGCTTGACCATCTCGGCGCCGAAGGCGATATACGCCTGCGCTCCCTTGGAGGATGGATCGAAGGTGACGCCCGGCAGGCCGTACGACGGCGCTTCGGCCAGCCGCACGTTGCGGGGGATGATGGTTTTGAAGACCTTGTCGCCGAAGTGCTGCTCCAGCTGGGCCGACACTTGCTGCGATAGCGTCATGCGCGGATCGAACATCACGCGCAGCAGGCCGATGATCTTCAGGTCCGGATTCAGGTTGGCGTGCACCTTCTTGATGGTGTTGACCAGGTCGGACAGCCCTTCCAGCGCGTAGTACTCGCACTGCATCGGGATGATGACGCCGTGCGCGGCGCACAGGCCGTTCAAGGTCAGCATCGACAGCGCGGGCGGGCAGTCGATCAGGATGAAGTCGTACTCCTTGTCGACCACGGCCAGCGCATCCTTCAGGCGGCGCTCGCGGTTGTCCAGCGAGACCATCTCGACTTCGGCGCCGGCCAGCTCGCGGTTGGACGGCAGGACGTCGAACTGTCCCGGCTCCGAACGCTGGCGCGCGGTGGCGACGTCGGACTCGCCCAGCATCACCTCATAGGTCGACGCAGGCAGGCCCGCCTTGTTGATGCCCGCGCCCATCGTCGCGTTGCCTTGCGGGTCCAGGTCGACCAGCAATACCCGCTGGCCCAGCTTTGCCAATCCGGCGGCCAAGTTTACCGTCGTGGTGGTTTTCCCCACACCACCCTTTTGATTCGCTACGCAAAAAATTTTCGCCATGTATTTCTTTGTGTTGTACTTCTTAATTATTTATACTATTAAAACGATATAAACGATTTATACTGTTTATACGGTATGAACCATATAAACCGTTTATATCGTATAAATCATTTACTTGGTTTCGGCCTGGATAAATACCAGGTGGCGCTCCGCGTCCAGCCCCGGCACTTCCAAAGGTTCCAGTTTCTGCACTTTCCATGGCTCCGGCAGCCGCTCGCGCTCCTCTGCCGGCGCCGTCCCTTTCAAGGCGATGAATCGCCCGCCCTCCTGCAGCAGGTGCCCGGACCAGTTGACGAAGTCGGACAGGTCGGCAAACGCCCGCGAGGTGATGACATCGAACTTGGTCTTCACTTCCAGCTGCTCCACGCGCTTGGTGTACACCGTCACGTTGGCCAGGCCCAGCTCCGCCTTCACCTGGTTCAGGAAGGCGGTCTTCTTGTGCACCGTGTCGATCATCGACACCTTCATGTCCGGACGGCTGATCGCCAGCACCATGCCCGGCAGGCCGCCCCCTGCCCCCACGTCCAGCACATTCTGCGCGCCGGCGAAGGCGGGCACCGCCGCCAGCGAATCGAGCACGTGCAGGGTGACCATCTGCATCGGATCGCGCACCGAGGTCAGGTTGTACACCGCGTTCCACTTGTTCAGCAGCGCCAGGTAGTCCAGCAATTTCTCCACCTGGTCGTCGCCGAGGTCCAGCTTCAGACTGTTGATACCTTGTTTTAAAACATCCGCAATGGCTACACGGTCAAACACCTTCATTGAACAGCCTCATCTTTTTGCGCGTTATCTTGATTAACAAATCCGCCGAAACCGGCTTTCTTCAGGTGCACCAGCAGCAGCGAGATCGCCGCGGGCGTCACGCCGGAGATGCGCGATGCCTGGCCCAGCGTTTCCGGACGCTGCGCGTGCAGCTTCTGGCGCACTTCCACCGACAGCGCGGTGATGTCCAGGTAGCTGAAACCTTCCGGCAATTTCAGGTTTTCGTAGTGCTCGTGGCGCTCGACTTCCTTGGTCTGGCGGTCGATATAGCCCGAATATTTGAGCTGGATTTCCACCTGTTCGCGCACCGCTTCGTCGCTCACGCCGGGGCCGGCCAGCTCGCGGCCGTCGATGCCGGACAGGCTCATCAGCTTGTCGTATTCGACGCCGGGACGGGCCAGCAGGTTGGCCAGCGAGTACTCGCGCTCGATCGCCTGGCCGATGACGCGCTCGGATTCGGCCGCTTCCAGGATGCGCGGATTCACCCACGTGGAACGCAGGCGCTCCAGCTCGCGCGCGACGGCTTCGCGCTTGGTCTCAAAGGCTTCCCACTGCGCGTCGCCGACGCAGCCCAGCTTGCGGCCGATCTCGGTCAGGCGCATGTCGGCGTTGTCTTCGCGCAGGCTCAGGCGATACTCGGCGCGGCTGGTGAACATGCGGTACGGTTCCATCACACCCTGCGTGACCAGATCGTCGACCATCACGCCCAGGTAGGCTTCGGAACGGGCCGGCGTCCAGGCTTCGCGGCCCTGGGTTTGCAGCGCGGCGTTGATGCCGGCCAGCATGCCCTGCGCCGCCGCTTCCTCGTAGCCGGTGGTGCCGTTGATCTGGCCGGCGAAGTACAGGCCGCCGATGGCCTTGGTTTCCAGCGAGGCCTTGAGGCCGCGCGGGTCGAAATAATCGTATTCGATGGCGTAGCCGGGACGCAGGATATGGGCGTTTTCCATGCCCTTCATCGAGCGCACCAGGTTGATTTGCACGTCGAACGGCAGGCTGGTGGAGATGCCGTTTGGATAGAATTCGTTGGTGGTCAGGCCTTCCGGTTCCAGGAAAATCTGGTGCGATTCCTTGGCCGAGAAGCGGTGGATCTTGTCCTCGATCGACGGGCAGTAGCGCGGGCCGACGCCTTCGATGACGCCGGTGTACATCGGGCTGCGGTCCAGGCCGGCGCGGATGATGTCGTGGGTCTGGGTGTTGGTGTGCGTGACCCAGCACGGCATTTGCTCGGGGTGCATGGCGGCGTTGCCCATCACCGAGAACACCGGCACCGGATCGAGGTCGCCGGGCTGTTCGGTCATCAGCGAGAAGTCGATACTGCGGCCGTCGATGCGCGGCGGCGTGCCGGTCTTCAGGCGGCCTTGCGGCAGCTTCAGTTCCTTCAGGCGGGCCGACAGCGAGATGGCCGGCGGATCGCCGGCGCGGCCGGCCGAGTAGTTCTGCAGGCCGACGTGGATCTTCCCATCGAGGAAAGTGCCGGCGGTCAGCACCACGGCCGGCGCCAGGAACTGCAGGCCGATCTGGGTGACGGCGCCAATCACGCGTTCGCCCTCCACCATCAGGTCGTCCACGGCCTGCTGGAACAGCCACAGGTTGGGCTGGTTTTCCAGGCGCGAACGGATGGCTTGCTTGTACAGGATGCGGTCGGCCTGGGCGCGGGTGGCGCGCACAGCCGGGCCCTTGGACGAATTCAGGATACGGAACTGGATGCCCGACTCATCGGTGGCGATGGCCATGGCGCCGCCCATGGCGTCGACTTCCTTGACCAGATGGCCTTTGCCGATACCGCCGATGGAGGGATTGCACGACATCTGGCCCAGCGTCTCAATGTTATGCGTGAGCAGCAGAGTCTTCTGGCCCATGCGGGCCGAAGCGAGGGCGGCTTCGGTGCCGGCGTGACCACCACCGACGACGATGACGTCGAATTTTGTAGGAAATAGCATGTTGGAATTGGTTAAAGCGAAGGGATCAAGGTCAGATTATAGAGTCTTTTTGCTGCTGCGACTTTTTTAAGCAAAAAAAATATCGGTGGATTGTTCCACGTGAAACATTGAAAAAGGGCTCCGAAGAGCCCTTAAACTTTGTTCCACGTGAAACAGTGTCACCACCGCAACCATGCATCGTAGCCAGTTTTTACGATCAAAACGATGACCACGACCAGGAACAGCTTGCGCACGAATCCGCTACCATGCTTCATCGCCATGCGTGAGCCGATGATGGAGCCGGCGATCTGAGCCACCGCCATGGTCGCGCCCAGTTGCCAGATCAGGTGGCCGCTGTAGCCGAACCAGACCAGCGCGGCAAAGTTGCACGCCACATTGACGACCTTGGCCACGGCCGACGCGCCGAGGAAGTCGAAGCCGAAGATGCGTACGAACAGGAACACCAGGAAGCTGCCGGTGCCGGGGCCGAAGAACCCGTCGTAGAAGCCGATGCCGGCGCCGATCAGCAGCGCCAGCGTCTGTTCCCTGGCGCCCGAGTGCACGGGCGCGTGGACGCTCCCGAAGTCTTTCTTGGCGAAGGTGTAGATCGCGACCGCCACCAGTACCACCGGCAGCAGCAGGCGCATGAAATCGGCCGAGACCTTGGTCACGGTGTAGGCGCCGAGGAAGGCGAAGACCAGCGCGGCGAGTGCGGCCGGCGTCGCCACCGACCAGGCGATCGCGACCCGGCGCGCGTAGCTCACCGCCGCGACGCCGGTGCCGAAGATGCTGGCCAGCTTGTTGGTGCCGATCAGCGTGGCGGGCGCCATGTTGGGAAACACCGAGAACATGGCAGGGAGTTGTATCAGCCCCCCGCCCCCAACCACCGCATCCACCAGACCCGCACCGAACGCCGCCACACCCAACACCAGATAATCGACCATCGCCTTGCCATCCTCAACCATGCAAAGGCTACATTGTACGGAAGAAATTCAAAGCGGCTCATGCACATCCTGCATGGCCCAGGGCGGGCGCAAATCAGGTAAGCTTCACGTGAAATCCACCACCCTGGAACCGCCATGACCGACTTCCCAGCGTTCGCCTTCAGCACCGTCGCCCACATCGTTTCCGAGCTCGGCGCCGCCGGCCGGCTCGGCGAGCACATCGCCCAACGCTTCCCGGCGGCCAAGCGCGCCCTCCTCGTCACCGATCCCGGCTTCCTGAAAACCGGCCTGGTCGATGCACCGGCCGCCAGCCTGCGCGCGGCGGGCCTGGCGGTGGCGATCTATTCCAACGTGGTGGCGGACCCGCCGGAGGCGGTGGTGCTTGAGGCGGTTGCAGCCGCCCGCGAGCACCGGGCCGACATCGTCATCGGTCTCGGCGGCGGCAGTTCGATGGACGTCGCCAAGCTGATCGCCGTGCTGGCCGGCAATGACCAGCCGCTCCACGCGATCTACGGCATCGGCAATGTGAAGGGCTCGCGGCTGCCGCTGGTGCAGATTCCGACCACCGCCGGCACCGGTTCGGAGGTGACCAACATCGCCATCGTCACCACCGGGGCCACCACAAAAATGGGCGTCGTCGCGCCGCAACTCTATGCCGATCTTGCATTGCTGGATGCAGAACTGACGCTCGGCCTGCCGCCCATGGTCACCGCCGCGACCGGCATCGACGCAATGGTGCACGCCATCGAGGCCTACACCAGCCGCCATAAAAAGAATCCGCTGTCCGACATCTTTGCGCGCAAGGCGCTCAGCCTGCTGTCCGCCAACCTGATCCGCGCCTGCGAAAACGGCAGCGACCTGGCGGCGCGCCAGGCCATGCTGCTGGGTGCGATGCTGGCCGGGCAGGCGTTCTCGAACGCACCGGTGGCGGCGGTGCATGCGCTGGCGTATCCGATAGGCGGGATCTTCCACGTGCCGCATGGGCTGTCGAACTCGCTGGTGCTGCCGCACGTGCTGCGCTTCAATGCGCCGGAGGCGGCAGGGCTGTACGCGGAACTGGCGGAGATCGTCGTGCCTCAGGCCAGCGGCAGCATCGAGGCGAGGGCGGAGGCGTTGGTTGTTGCGATGCAGCAAATAGCCATCATCACGGGGATAGAGCGGACTTTGCAGCAGGTGGGAATCAGGGAAACGGATCTGGACCGGCTGGCGGATGACGCCATGCTCCAGACCCGCTTGTTGGGGAATAACCCCCGCACCGTCACGCGCGACGATGCGAGGGCGATCTACGCGGCGGCCTTGTAGACCTTAGTTGGGCACATCGACCGTGGTGCCGCTGACCGTGATCGCGTTGGCGCCGGGCGTGGCGGCGATGGGCGGCACGTTGACCACGGTGATCGGCGTGGTGTTGTCGGCCCGCGGCACCGTGCGTACCAGCTGCGACGATGGCAGCGGCGTCGCCGAACTGCGCAGATTGGCCAGCATCGCATCCAGCGCGCGGAACAGGTAGACGTGCAACGGCACGATGTTGGCCGGCAGCGCGTTGGTGAAGGAATCGAAGTGGTTGGCGTTGGTCACCTCGATGTAGCGCAGCTTGCTGGCAGAGCCTTCCACCGACGCGTTCAGGCCCAGGTAGGCGCGTGAAGCGAAGTTCACCGGAATCAGCGTATCGCTGCGTCCCTGCACGATGATGGCAGGCTTGCCGTGCAGATTGCCGGTAGCCGCCACCTCGGCCATGCCCGCCTTCACGCGCGCGCTCTGCGCCGCCAGCGTGCCGCTCAGCGCACCGCCGGTGACAGGATCGATACCCGTCCCGAGCGAACGCAGGCACAGGAAGCCGTCCAGCGACTGGTCCGCCAGGCTGCTGCTCGGCGACACGCCAAAGTTGTAGGCCTTGGCGCCACCCACCGAATTCTCGTACACCACGCTGCCGACGATGCCGTTTTGCGTGGCGAAGCTGCTGGCCTTTTGCGCGGCAGTGAACGCCACCGGCGAGCCGGTCGCGTCGGTCGGGGCGAACGAGAATCCGCACACCTTGTCCGTCACCGAGAACTTGCCATAGGCGTTCGCATACGTCACCGCCACCAGGATGTTGGTGCCGGCGTGCGCCGCCTGCAGGATGTCGGAATCGACCAGCCAGCCGTAGGCCTTCAGACGCGCCTTGGCGTCCGCCTGCTGCGACGCCAGGTCGGTGCCGGTCAACAAGCCCTTGGCGGCCAGCGCCGTGCAACGGCCCGGCGCGGCGGCGGTGGAGGCGATGCAGGGCTGGTACAGCGCCGCATACGTCGAGTAGTCGAACAGCGCCTTGCCCTGCCCTGTCACGTTGACGCCGCCCTGGCGCACCGTGTAGCCGGTGGCGGTCTTGGGCTGAACCTGCGGCTCGGTGGCCGCCACGCCGCCGATCAGGCCCTTGGTGTCCTGTTCCGCAGCCAGCAGGGCCGAGCCGGCGCCGTTGGAGATGCTGGAGGCGATCGTCACCGTGTTCTTCGGCGTCAGGCGCACGATGTGGCTTTTGTTGTCCTTGGCCAGCACGCCGTACTTTTCGTTGAGCACGTAGAAGGCGAATTCCAGCGATTGCAGGGTGACCTTGCCCCAGTCCTTTTCCGGGTTCTGCTGCGAGTGCGCGTGCTTGAAGGCGATGCGCCCGGGCGACGACGAGGCGAACGCGGCGCGGTCGGCATCGCTTAGCGCCGGAGCGAACATGGCGTTCTTGCCGGCCGCGGCGCGGGTGGAGCGCACGCCGCTTTGCAGGTTCACGCTGTCGTCGTCGAAGGTGTAGAGGCCGGTACCGCTGCCCTTGTCGGCGTACGCCACCGCGCAGTTGTTCTTCAGGCCCCACTCGCCGGCGCTGCCGATGGCGCCGTACACGCCGCGCGATCCGCTCGATGTGCCGGTGACGATGCAGGGGTTGTTGACGTCGAAGCCGTTCGGGATCTGCACCATCAGGGTCACGTTCTGGTTGCCGGTGCCGTCGTCGGAGTAGGCGATGTACTCGGTGCCGGCGATCATGCCCTGCCCTGTTCCGGCCACGCCCCTGGCGTCCACGTTCGGGCCGTACAGCGTGCCATAGCCGCTGTTGACGTTGATGTCGAGCACGGCACGGTAGTTGGCGTAGATGGCGTTGCGCCGCAGCTCGGCGGCGGTGGGATTGGACGGATCGGCATACGCCGGCGCCGTGGTGGCGGCCAGGCCGGTCGCGCCCAGGCCGGCGGTCAGCAGGTCGTCGGTGGTGCCGTCGTAGGTCTTGCTGCTGATGGTGCCCAGATACGCGGGCAGCACGTTTAAGTCCTCGGCCGTGTCGTGCTCATTGGCACCGCAGGCGGTCAGCGCAATGCCGGCCAGCGCCAGCGTGATTTTCTTGATGTGCATGTCATCCTCTATGTCGATAAAAAGTTACGGACGGACTACTCCCACTCCGGCCTGCGGCCAGACGAAATGTACTACCGGTGAAATAAAAACGCCGGACAGAACGTCCGGCGTGTGTGCTGCATCAAGCTGCTTTTTTGGCGCCGCCGAGGCCGAACTTGGCGACGATCTCGCCGACTATGCCGCGCCGGAACAGCAGCACGCAAACGATGAAGATGAAACCGATCACCATGTTGACCGCTTCGCCGATGGTGTTGAACCATTCGATGCCGGTGTGCGAAACCATGAAGATGCCGAAATCGCCCAGCTTGTTTTCCAGCGCGATGATGAGGATGGCGCCCAGCATCGGGCCGGCCAGCGTGCCCATGCCGCCCACCAGGGTCATCAAGATCACCAGGCCGGACATGCTCCAGTGGACGTCGGTCAGCGTTTCAAAACCCTGCACCAGCATGTTGGACGCGCCCGCCAGGCCGGCCAGCGCGGCCGACAGCACGAAGGCCAGCAGCTTGTACTTGTCCACATCGTAGCCGAGCGAAATAGCGCGCGGCTCGTTTTCCTTGATCGCCTTCAGCACCTGGCCGAACGGCGAATGCACGGTGCGAACGATCAGCATGAAGGCCAGCACGGCGATGCCCAGCACGAAGAAGTACAGCGCGGTGTCGTTGCTCAGGTCGACCAGGCCCAGCAGTTTTCCACGTGGAACGCCCTGCAGCCCATCCTCGCCGCCGGTGAACTCGCCGGCGCGCAGCGCGCCGAAGTACACCATCTGGGCCAGCGCCAGCGTGATCATCGAGAAATAGATGCCCTGGCGGCGGATCGCCAGCGCGCCCATCACCAGGCCGATGAAGGCGCCGGCCACGACGCCGGCCAGCAGGCCCAGCTCGACCGGCCAGCCCCACACCTTCATGGCGTTGCCGGCCACGTAGCCGGCGGCGCCGAAGAAGGCCGCGTGGCCGAACGACAGCAAGCCGGTGAAGCCGATCAGCAAATTGAAGGCGCTGGCGAACAACGCAAAGCACAGCAGCTTGGCCAGGAACACCGGATAGCCGACAAACGGCGCCGCCAGCGCAATCGCGAAGGCGACGAGATAACCTATGTTTTTATTCATCTGCGGCCTCTTATTTTTCTTTACCGAACAAGCCGGCGGGACGGATCAACAACACGACGACCATCACCAGGAACACCACCGTCGACGAAAATTCCGGGTAGAACACCTTGGTCAGGCCCTCGATCACGCCCAGGCCGAGACCGGTCAGGATGGAGCCCATGATCGAACCCATGCCACCGATCACCACAACGGCGAATACGACGATAATCAGGTTCTGCCCCATCAGGGGCTGCACCTGGATCACCGGGGCCGCCAGCACCCCTGCAAAGCCCGCCAAAGCGACGCCGAAGCCGTAGGTAAGCGTGACCATCAGCGGAACGTTGATGCCGAACGCCTCGACCAGCTTGGGATTCTCGGTGCCGGCGCGCAAGTAGGCGCCCAGTTTGGTCTTTTCGATGACGAACCAGGTCGACAGGCACACCGCCAGCGACGCCACCACCACCCAGGCGCGGTAGTTCGGCAACACCATGAAGCCGAGGTCGGTCGCGCCCGCCAACGCCTCGGGCACTTGGAAAGGCTGGCCGGACACGCCGTAGAACGAGCGGAACACGCCTTCCACCAGCAGCGTGATGCCGAAGGTCAGCAGCAGGCCGTAAAGATGGTCCAGCTTGTAGAGCCAGCGCAGCATGGTTTTTTCGATGACGATGCCGAACACGCCGACGATCAGCGGCGCCAGCACCAGCATCACCCAGTAGTTCAGGCCGAGGTAGGCCATGCCCATCCAGGCGACAAACGCGCCCATCATGTACAGCGCGCCGTGCGAGAAATTAATCACGTTCAGCAGGCCGAAGATCACCGCCAGGCCGAGCGACAGCATGGCATAGAAGGAGCCGTTGACCAGGCCCAGCATCAGCTGGCTCATAATCATGGGCAAGGGGTAGCCGAATATTTCCATGAGATCACAATATAAAGATCGCCCTCCCGGACGGGACGGCGTGACACCAGAAAAAGGCCGGGCAAGGGCGCCCGGCCTGTGTGCAACTCAGCTTATTTCCACAGGGAGCACTTGGTTTCCGCCTTGGTGGCGTAAGCCTGGTCGCCCGGAATGGTGGCGATGACCTTGTAGTAGTCCCATGGATATTTCGATTCCGACGGCTTCTTCACTTCCATCAGGTACATATCGTGGACCATGCGGCCGTCCGGACGGATCACGCCGTTCTTGGCGAACATGTCGTTGATCTTGTTGGCCTTCAGGTAGGCCATGACCTTGTCGGTGTCGTCGCTGCCCACTGCCTTGACCGCCTTCAGGTAGTTGGCCGCCGCCGAGTAGTCGGCCGCCTGCAGCATCGACGGTTCCTTCTTCATTTTGGCGAAGTAGCGCTGCGACCAGGCGCGGGTGTCGGCATTCGCATCCCAGTACCAGCCGTCGGTCAGGTACATGCCCTGGGTCAGGTTCAGGCCCAGCGAGTGCACGTCGTTGATGAAGATCAGCAAGCCGGCCAGTTTCATCTTCTTGGTGATGCCGAACTCGTTGGCGGCCTTGATCGAGTTGATCGCGTCGCCGCCGGCGTTGGCCAGGCCCAGGATCTGCGCGCCCGACGATTGCGCCTGCAGCAGGAAGGACGAGAAGTCCGACGCCGACAGCGGATGCTTGACCGCACCCAGCACCTTGCCGCCGTTGGCTTTCACCACGTCCGCCGTGTCTTTTTCCAGCGACTGGCCGAAAGCATAGTCGGCGGTCAGGAAGTACCAGCTCTTGCCGCCCTGCTTGACGATGGCGCCGCCGGTGCCGCGCGCCAGCGCGATGGTGTCGTAGGCGTAGTGGATCGTGTACGGCGTGCATTCCTCATTGGTCAAACGGGCCGAGCCGGCGCCGATCGAGATGAACACTTTTTTCTTCTCGGCCGCGACCTTGGCCATGGCCAGGTTGGCGCCCGAGTTGGTGCCGCCGATCAGCATGTCGACGCCCTGCTGGTCGAACCATTCGCGCGCCTTGGAGGCGGCGATGTCGGCCTTGTTCTGGTGGTCGGCGGAGATGAACTCGACCTTTTTACCGGCGATGACCACGCCGGCGTCGGCAATCGCCATCTTGATGGCCTCGGCACCGCCGGCGCCGTCGATGTCCGTGTAGAGGCCGGACATGTCGGTGATCATGCCGATCTTGATGGTGTCGCCGGAAACCTGGGCTTGGGCAGCAAAGGACAGGCCGAGTGCGCACACGGCGGTGGCTGCGATGGTGATGGCTTTGAGTTTCATTTTGTCTCCGTTCGTTCAAGAAGTAGTGCTGGTCTATTTTTTGTACACTTACTCAGACACCCAGAAGCTCGGTCAGGACCGGCATCTTGGCGCTCAATTCCGATGCAACAAAGGTCTCGACGATCTGACCATGTTCCATCACATAAAACCGGTCCGCCAGCGGGGCGGCAAACCGGAAATTCTGTTCCACCATGACGATGGTGTAGCCCTTGGCCTTGAGCGTGGTGATCATCCGCGCCAGGCCCTGCACGATGACCGGCGCCAGGCCTTCGGAGATTTCATCGAGCAGCAGCAGGCGCGCGCCGGTGCGCAGGATGCGCGCCACCGCCAGCATCTGCTGCTCGCCGCCGGACAGCCGCGTGCCCTGGCTGTGCTTGCGCTCCTCCAGGTTGGGGAACATCGCGTAGATTTCCTCGACCGACATGCCCTTCTCGCCGGTGGCCAGTTGCGGCGGCAGCATCAGGTTTTCCTCGGTCGACAGCGACGAGAAAATGCCGCGCTCTTCCGGGCAATAGCCGATGCCGAGGTGGGCGATTTTATGCGTCGGGAAACCGATCGCCTCCACGCCGTTGACCTTGATCGACCCCTTGCGCGCACCAGTCAGGCCCATGATGGCGCGCAGCGTGGTGGTGCGGCCGGCGCCGTTGCGGCCCAGCAGCGTCACCACTTCGCCGGGCTGCACCGTCAGGTTCACGTCGTGCAAAATATGCGATTCGCCGTACCAGGTTTGCAGGTTGGAGATTTCCAGAGCGGCGGCCATCAGTGGGCTCCTTCCAGCACTGCGGCTTCGGTGCCCATATAGGCTTCCATCACTTGTGGATTACTTGAAACTTCGGCGTATGTGCCTTCCGCCAGCATCGCGCCGCGCTGCAAGACGGAGATCTTGTCGCAGATGCCGGAGACCACTTTCATATTGTGTTCGACCATCAGAATGGTGCGGCCTGCCGAAACTTTTTTGATCAGTTCCGTCACGCGGTGCACGTCCTCGTGGCCCATGCCCTGGGTCGGTTCGTCCAGCAGCATCAGCTCCGGTTCCATCGCCAGCGTGGTGGCGATTTCCAAAGCGCGCTTGCGGCCATAAGGCATATCGACGGTGATGGTGTCCGCGAACTCGGTCAGGTCGACCTCCGCCAGCAACTGCATCGCGCGGTCGTTGAGCTTGTTCAGCGACCGTTCGCTCTGCCAGAAATTGAAGCTGGTGCCGAGCTGGCGCTGCAATCCGATGCGAACATTTTGCAGCACCGTCAGGTGCGGAAAGACTGCGGAAATCTGGAAGGAACGGATCACGCCCATGCGGGCGATCTGCGCCGGCTTGGCGAAGGTGATGTCCTTGTCGTTGAAAAGAATCTGACCCGAGGTGGGCACCAGAAACTTGGTGAGCAAATTGAAGCATGTGGTTTTACCGGCGCCATTGGGGCCGATCAGCGCGTGGATGTGGCCGCGCTGTACTTTCAAATTCACATCATTGACCGCGGTAAAACCTTTGAATTCCTTGGTCAAGTGCTTTGTTTCCAAGATAACGCCGGACATCCTGTCTCCTTGTTATTCTTTTCAAACTACTAAATTTTTTTTAGATCATACACAGTAACAAATTGGCTAACAATACAGTATAACTACGGTCTACTTTTGATCTAGACCTAGCGAACACAGGGTTTCATTTCCACTCTGAACGAATCAGCTCTGAAGCTTTCTCCGCAATCATAATCGTCGGTGAATTGGTATTTCCCGAGGTGATAAACGGCATGACGGAAGCGTCAATCACGCGCAATCCTTGTATGCCAATTACACGCAAAGCGCTGTCGACGACGGCGCTCCGGTCATCGACGGGGCCCATTTTGCAGGTGCCTACCGGATGGAAAATCGTGGTGCCAATCGCGCCCGCCGCCGCAGCCAGTTCTTCCTCCGTGCGGTAGTGAACGCCTGGCTTGTACTCCTCCGGCGCGTAGCGTTTCAACGCCGGCGCCGCGACGATCTGGCGCGTCAACGTCAACGCGTCGGCGGCGACTTTGCGGTCTTCCGGCGTACTCAGATACATCGGCGAAATCTTCGGCGGCGCGTACGAATCCGCGCTGGCGATACGTACATGGCCGCGCGAGGTCGGCCGCAGATTGCAAACGCTGGCAGTGAACGCGGGGAAGGCGTGCAAGGGTTCGCCGAATTTTTCCAGCGACAGCGGCTGGACGTGGTACTGCAGATTCGGCGTGGTTTGCGTGGAATCGGAACGCGCAAAAGCACCCAGCTGCGAAGGCGCCATCGACATCGGCCCGCTCTGGAACATCGCGTACTCAAGGCCGATTTTCATCTTGCCGTACCAACTGGATGCCATCGTGTTCAACGTGCGGGCGCCGCCGCCGAGCTTGTAGATCATGCGCAGTTGCAGATGGTCCTGCAGGTTTTCGCCGACGCCAGGCAGGTCGGCAAGCGGCTCGATTCCATGCTGGCGCAAACGGTCGGCCGCGCCGATACCCGAGCATTGCAAAATCTGTGGAGAACCAACGGCCCCAGCCGCCAGCAGGGTTTCTTTGTCGGCGGTGGCGGTGAACTGCGTGCCGCCGCCGGTGAAAATCACACCTTTGCACACCGGCCCGCGATCGCTCATTTCGATCTGCAAACGTTCCACGTGGCAGCCGGTCATAATGGTCAGGTTGGGCCGCATCGACACCGGTTTCAAAAACGCCTTCGCCGTATTCCAGCGGATGCCGCGTTTTTGATTGACGTCGAAATAGCCGCAGCCGGCGTTGTCGCCGCGATTGAAATCGTCCACTTTCTGAATGCCGGTCTGCTCCGCCGCGTCGCGGAACGCGTCGAGGATTTTCCACGACAGGCGCTGCTTTTCCACGCGCCACGGACCGCCCGCGCCGTGCAATTCGGATGCGCCGCCGTGATAGTCCTCGCTCTTTTTGAACAGCGGCAGCACCGACGACCAGCGCCAGCTGTCGTCGCCTGTCAGCTCGGCCCAGCGGTCGTAATCTCCGGCCTGGCCCCGCATGTAGATCATGCCGTTGATGGAGGAACTGCCGCCCAGCACTTTGCCGCGCGGGTAAAGCAGGCTGCGTCCGCCCAAGCCGGGATCGGCCTCGGTGCGGAACATCCAATCGGTCCGCGGATTATCTATGCAATGCAGATAACCAACGGGGATATGGATCCACACATAATCGTCTTTGCCACCTGCCTCGATCAGCAGGACATTCGCGTTTCTGTTCGCGCTCAAGCGGTTTGCCAATACGCAGCCAGCCGAGCCTGCACCAATGATGATGTAATCGTAAATGCCTGCTGATTCCAAAAACTTCTCCTCCAAGAGCGGTGCTTCAGTCAGGCGGCAGCTATCTCCGCCAACAAGGTTTTTACCAGCTGCGCCGCCGGCATAGGCCGCGCCCGCGCGACACCGGTTCCGCACCACAGCGACATCAGTTCGGTCTCGCCGCACTTGCCCGCTTCCGCGCGGATGGCGCCGGTCAATGCGTTCTGTATCGGATAAGGTGGAATTTGTTTTTCCACTGCGGCCATTTCAAGCATGAAGCGGTTCTCCAATCCGCGCGCATAACGGCCGGAAAACGTGCGCGTCAGCCGGGTCGGATGATCGCCCGCCGTCAGCAGACGTTGCTTGTAATGCGGATTGATGGACGATTCATCGCACACCAGGAACGCCGTGCCCATCTGCACCGCTTGGGCGCCGCCGTCCAGTGCCCGCTTGATATCGGCGCCGTCCATGATGCCACCGGCGGCGATCACCGGAATATGCACCGCCTCGACGATGGTCGGCAGCAGCTCGAAAGTGGTCAGCTTGGCGTCTTCCTGCGCGCCGATGAAGGTGCCGCGATGGCCGCCGGACTCGGTGCCGGAAGCGATCACCGCATCGGCGCCCCTGCTTTGCCAGGCCAGCGCTTCGTCGGCATGGGTGATCGTGCCGATGACGAAAATGCCTGCTTCATGCAAGCGCCGGATCTGCTCCGCGCTGAGGATGCCGAAGGTAAAACTGGCCACGGCGGGCCGCAATTCGATCAGCGTTTCGAACTGGGCGGCGAAGTCTTCGCACCATTTCGCCGGGGTCGGCACCTCGGTCCAGCCCAGCGTCGAGGCGAACGGCTTCAGCCATTCCTTGGCACGGGCCACTTCTTCCGGGGCCGGCTTAGGCGTCTCCAAGACGAAGAAATTCAGGCAAAACGGCTTGTCGGTCAGGGCGCGGATTTGCTCGGTCTGGCTACGGATGACGTCCGGCGAAAGCAGGGAGCAGGCCAGCGAACCCAGCGCGCCGGCATTGGAGACAGCAGCCACCTGCGCGGGATTGTTGTTGCCGCCGGCGGTCGGTCCCTGAATGATGGGATGAGGAAAAATTGATGCCAAATTCATCGGATTTCTCACTAAAAATGGCGTTTACGACATGTGGATAAGTCTATGGATATCCACAGGCACGAAATGTGTGTAAACAAAAAATTTCTGGGGACGCTTTTTCTTATCCCAAAACAGTTCTTTGCTCATACACGGCTTTCTCGCCCGCTTATGCAGTTCGTAAACGCCTGATTTTAATCCAAAATGAACACTTATCCACAGAAAAGTGTCTGCGTTAACAACTACTACTATTTTTATATATACATCTTTAGAGTAAACCATAAACCCAAAAACCACAGGCGCAAGCGCCTGGACAGCCTGATACCCCACTGAAACGGAAATAAGATTTCGCCAACATCTGCTTTCCCCTATACTGAATTCGCAAACAACCAGCCTCAGGCGGAGACATTTTGTCCTCTCAGCGCAAACATCTGCGGTCGCCGGCTTATCTGCGCTTTCGGCGACGTCTGATCACAGGCCTTTTCCTGATGGCTACCCTGGCCATTGCCGTCGTTGTTTCCCAATTCCGCACCACCTACGTTGAACGCGAACTCGCGGTCAAGACCCAGACCGAACATCACGTCAAGGCGATGGAAGCGCATGTGCTGTACTCGCTTCAATCGGTCGACCTGTCCTTGATCGGCTTCGCGAACGCCATCAAGGTTTTGAACGCGCAACAACGGAACTCACCGGAAATGATGTCGGAACTGTTGTCCTCGCGCGGCTCCACGTTCAACGGCGAATACTGGATCACTTTTCTCGACACCAAGGGCGTTGCAATCGCCACTTCGACCGGCAACAACATCAACGGTTCCCGCTACGCCGATCGCGATTATTTCAAAGCCCACCTGGATATCGCAATGCGCGGCAAATTGTTCGTTGGGGAACCCGCACTCGGCCTGCGCAGCAGCCAGAGGTTGTTTTTTCTCAGCCGCCGGGTGGAAAGCGCCAAGGGAGAATTTCTGGGAGTGATCGTTGCTCCGCTCAATGTCAGCCGCTATGTCACCGTATTTGAAAATTCGCGCTTCAATTCGGACATCTCGATCGCGCTGGTCCATGCCCGCGGCAAGGTGATCGCTGCCGTGCCGAATTTTGAAACTTCGTTTGGCCGCGACTTGGGATCGACCGACCTGTTCGACAATGTTCGTCGCGCCAACTCCGGCACCTACAAAACCATCGGCAACGCCGACAAGCTCACGCGCGTATTCAGCTATCGCGTTTTTGAAAAACTTCCATTGATCGTCGTTGTCGGCAGCAGCGATTCCGAGTCGGCCAGATTGCTTCAGCAAAACTCCTTGATTGCTGGCGCTGGTTTGATCTTGTTGCTGATCCTGATCGCAGGCGCCGGTCATTTTTCACTGCGCACCTACACCAGGCAGGAGGAACGCGAACTGCGCTTCCGCGCGCTCTACTCCGCGAGCCGGGAAATGGAACAAAAGCTGCTGGCCAACGAGGAAGAACGCAAGAAAAACGAGGAATCCATGAAGTTGGCGGCCTTGCTTTTCCAGAACAGCGGCGAAGGCATGATGGTCACCGACGCGGATGGCCGGATCCTGACCGTGAATCCTGCCTTTTCCCTGCTGAGCGGCTATACGGAAAAGGAAGTCATCGGCCACCGGGGCTATGAGTTGACGACCACCCGCCAGGACATCAACTTCTACACGCGCATGTTCGAGTCGATCGCCCATACCGGCCAGTGGGAAGGTGAACTCTGGCATCAGCATAAGGACGGCGAAGAGTACCTGGTGGCGATGCGCTTCAACACCGTTTATGACGAATTGGGCAATCCATTCCGCTACGTTGCATTGTTGAGCGACATCACCAAAAGGAAGGCATCGGAAGAACTGGTCTGGCGCCAGGCCAATTTCGATGCGCTGACCGGACTGCCAAACCGGCGCATGTTCCATGAACATCTACGCCAGGAAATGAAAAAGACCGACCGCTCTCATCTGCCGATGGCGCTGGTGTTTATCGATCTCGACCACTTCAAGGAAATCAACGACACCTTGGGCCACGACAAAGGCGATCTGCTGCTCAAAGAAGTGGCAATCCGCCTGTCCGCCGCCGTGCGCGGGACGGATACGGTCGCGCGCCTGGGCGGCGACGAGTTCACCGTCATCTTGAGCGAGCTGCACAACGCCAGCGACGTGGTCCGCACGGCGCAGGAAATCCTCAAGCAAATGAGCACGCCGTTCAACTTGGGCAATGCCGGGGACAAGCACATTGCCCATATTTCCAGCAGCATCGGCATCACGCTGTATCCCGAGGACGGCGCCGATGCTGAAACTTTAATCAAAAACGCCGACCAGGCCATGTACGCGGCCAAGCAGCAGGGCCGGAACCGCTTCAATTATTTCGCCCCGTTCATGCAGGAGGCGACGCGCGTACGCATGACCTTGGTCAACGAATTGCGCGAAGCGGTCAATCACGATGAGTTGCGGATCTTGTTCCAGCCGATTATCGACCTGGCCAGCGGCAAGATCTGCAAGGCGGAAGCGCTGGTGCGTTGGCAACATCCAGTGCGCGGACTGCTAAATCCTGCCGAATTTATCAGCATCGCGGAAAGCAGCGGCATGATCGTCGGCATCGGCGACTGGGTTTTCAAGCAGGCGGCGCGGGAAGTGCAGAAGCTGCAGGCCCTGGGATTGCCTGATTTTCAGATCAGCGTGAACAAATCGGCGTGGCAGTTCCGCGATAACGGCAGCAATTACGAACAATGGCTGGATTTTCTCCAAGAACTGCATCTGGACGCGAACAGCATCATCATCGAAGTGACGGAAAACTTGTTGCTGGATACGGCGAACTCGGTTTCGGAGCGGATGTTGGCGCTTCAACATGCCCATATGCAGATTTCGTTGGACGATTTCGGTACCGGCTATTGCTCGGTAGCCTTTTTAAGGCGCTTCGATATCGATTACATCAAAATCGACCCGACTTTTGTGTCCAATCTGTCGAACGGGACCGACGGCATCGTACTTTGCGAGGCGATTATCGCCATGGCGCACAAGCTGGACATCAAAGTCATCGCCGAAGGCATCGAAACACCTCAACAGCTTGCCGCTTTGACGGCCGCCGGATGCGATTTAGGGCAGGGATACCTGTTTTCCAAGCCGATTTCGGCCGAAGAATTGGAAAAACAGATCAAAAACGAGCTTCCACCTGTGAATAACTCGCTGGATATCCACAGGACGACTTGTGAGTAAGGACGAAGTTGTCCAAAGGCCGACATTTTATACAGAATTGCTCCTGAACTGGTACAGCGCTTATGCAAGTGCTTATCTTTCGCGTAAACAAATGATTTGTAAACGTATACATGACTTATCCACAGGCTTTTGCTCGTTTACTATTACTACTATTTTTATATAAATCCTTTGTAAACAAGTAAACCGAATCTGAACGCCTGCTCGCGTTCTGAAAAGACCCCAGAGCACAAAAAACGCCTTAAAATCGACCGTTTTTCGTAAACCTCTGTGGAAAAACCGCTTGAAATCCACAGCCTCCACCTCTGAAAACCAAGGAAAAGTATGCGTTTAGGCATCATCAGTGCATTAGCTGAAGAACAGCATGGGCTGATAGAAGCCCTTGAGAGCCCCTACAAGCTCGTCCACGGCATGCGCGAGTACACGGGAGGGAAGCTCTGGGAAATCGACGCTGTGTGCGTTCTGTCGCGTATTGGCAAGGTTGCAGCGGCCATGACAGCCTCCATCCTTGTGGAAAAGTTCGGAGTTACCCACATCGTCTTCACCGGCGTCGCCGGAAGCGGGGATAAAAATGTAAAAGTCGGGGATATCGTTGTCGCCGAGGAACTGGTTCAACATGATTTCGATGCCAGCCCGCTTTTTCCACAGTTTGAAATCCCTTTGACGGGCTTGTCGCGCTTCGCGACTGACACTGCCTTAACCGAACAATTGGCTGCCGCAGCTGCGCAAACCACGCGCGTACACCGTGGAATGATCGCCAGCGGTGATCAATTTATAGGCAAATTGGCCCAGATTCAGGCGTTGAAGGCTGCTTTGCCTGATTTGTTGGCAGTGGAAATGGAAGGCGCAGCCGTCGCGCAGGTGTGTTTTGAGCTGGGCATTCCGTTTGCCGTCATCCGCACGATCTCGGACAACGCCAATGACGATGCGGCCGTCGACTTTATGCATTTCATCAAAACCGTGGCCTCCCGCTACGCTTTTGACGTGATTGAGCGTTTTTGCAGGGAACATGTTCGATCCGTCTGAAATGATGGTTATCCCCGGCGGAACCATCGCCATGCGGGACGATAGAACCGGCCGGGCCTGGGTCGTCGAGCTGCCGTCGTTCGCAATCGGCTGCTATCCGGTGACACAGGCACAATATGCCGCCGTCACCGGGCTTTGGCCCTCTTCCCGCACTTTTGGGCAATGCCCTGTGGAGAACGTCTCCTGGCTCGATGCGGTCCGGTTTTGCAATTTGCTGTCGCACAACGCCGGTCTGCGCGCCGCTTATGAGCCAGACGACAATGGCATGGGCGCCTCGCGCATAGCCGGCGCCAACGGCTATCGCCTGCCCACCGAAGCCGAGTGGGAATATGCCTGCCGGGCCGGCACCAACGGCCCGCGCTACGGTGATCTGGATGAGATTGCCTGGTACCGGGAAAATTCAGGCGGCCGCCCGCACACCGTCGGCCAGAAACAGCCCAATAGCTGGGGTCTGCACGACATGCTGGGCAATGTCTGGGAATGGTGCGAAGACCAGTACGATCCGGAGGTGTATGGGCCGTACCGGGTATTCCGGGGCGGCGGCTGGGCGGATACCGAACGGGGCTGCCTGGCGGCGAACCGCCGCCGCAGCCATCCCACCTTCGCCATCGACGATCTCGGCTTCCGGATTGTCCGGCCATTGGCCTGATCAGGCAAAAAAAGGGCCGGGTTTTATCCCGGCCCGAAAACAACAACAGGTGATAGGTTTATGCGTCCAGCGTCATCAGGCTGGCGTTGCCGCCAGCTGCGGTCGTATTCACGCACAGAGCGCGCTCAGCGAGCAAACGCCACAGGGGGATGGCGCCATCCTCGTTGGTGTCGATCAAGCCCACCAGCGCCCCGCTACGGGCCGCCAGGGAGGCGCGCAGGCCACCGACCAGCATCGTCTCCACCAGCGCGATCTGGAAATCGCCATTGAAGCTGTCCAGGCTGCCAATGACCTGTATACGGTCCTTGACCACCGCGGGCATATCCGCCGGCAACAATTTGGACGATTCAGCGGTCAACAGCGCGATATTGCCGGTCGCCAGCGTCGCCGCGATCTGGTTCAGCAGGCCGGCTTGCGTGCCGGCCGCGCAGACCACGCAGCCGCGCGCGACCAGCGCCAGTGTGTTGCGTTCGCCCGTCGGGCCTGGCAATACCGTCAGGCTGCCCAGCATCGTGGTGCGGCTGTATTGCTCCGCCAGGTTGGCGATGCGTTCGTGGCCGTGCATTTTCGACCAGACGGTCAGCGCGTCCAGGCCCGGCGTCGCCTGGCGTTCGTGTTGCGTGCTGATGATGGCGCCGCGTTGCAGGCGCTTCAGGTACAGCGGGCCGCCGGCTTTCGGGCCGGTGCCGGATTTGCCTTCGCCGCCGAACGGCTGCACGCCTACCACCGCGCCGACGATGTTGCGATTGATGTAGATGTTGCCCACATGCGCGCGCGAGCTGATGTAGTCGATGGTTTCATCGATGCGCGAGTGCACGCCCAGCGTCAGGCCGTAGCCGCTGTCGTTGATTTGCTCGATCAGCTTGGGCAGGTCGGCGCGCTTGTAGCGGATCACGTGCAGCACCGGGCCGAACACTTCCTGCGTCAGCTCGGACAGCGAACGGATTTCCAGCACGGTCGGCGGCACGAAGGTGCCGGCCGTGGTCACGCTGGCCGGCAGGTCCAGCGAGAAGTAGTTCAGCGCGGTCGCCTTCAGCTTGTTGATGTGCGCCAGCAGGTTTTGCTGGGCTTCGGCGTCGATCACCGGGCCGATGTCGGTCGCCAGGCGGTCCGGGCAGCCGACTTTCAGCTCCTGCATCGCGCCCTTGAGCATCTTGATGGTCTTGTCGGCGATATCTTCCTGCAGGAACAGCACGCGCAGCGCCGAGCAACGCTGGCCGGCGCTGTCGAAGGCCGACGAGATCGCGTCCTGCACCACCTGCTCCGGCAGCGCCGACGAATCGACGATCATGGCGTTCTGGCCGCCGGTTTCGGCGATCAGCGGGATGTCGGCGTTTTCCGCGACGGCGCGCTTGGCCAGGGTGCGGTTGATCAGTTGCGCCACTTCGGTCGAGCCGGTGAAGATCACGCCTTTGACGCGTGCGTCGGCGGTCAGCGCGGCGCCGACCACTTCGCCGCGGCCCGGCAGGAATTGCAGCGCGGCGCGCGGAACGCCCGCCTCGTGCAGCAGCTCGACGGCGCGGTGGGCGATCAGCGGCGTCTGCTCGGCCGGCTTGGCCAGCACCACGTTGCCGGCCGCCAGCGATGCCGCCACCTGGCCGGTGAAGATCGCCAGCGGGAAGTTCCACGGGCTGATGCAGGTCACCGGACCCAGCGCCAGCGTGTTGGTCGAGCCGTGCACTTCGGCCGCGTAGTAGCGCAGGAAGTCGACCGCCTCGCGCAGTTCGGCGATGGCGTTCGGCAGCGATTTGCCGGCTTCGCGGATCGCCAGCGTCATCAGTTCCATGGCGTTGGCTTCGAACAGGCCGGCGGCGCGGTTCAGCGCGGCCGCGCGTTGCGACGGCTCGGTGGTCTGCCAATCCATGGCGAAACTGCTGGCGCTGGTCAGCGCGGTTTCCACGTCGGCGGCGCTGGCTTCCACCAGCTGGCCGACGATGTCGCTGCGTTGCGCCGGGTTGCTCACGTCCTGCACCGGCTGGCCGGCGCTCAGGCCGCCCGCCAGCAAAGGCGCGGCGTGCCAGCGGCGCGGCGCGGCCAACTCTGCCGAAATTTTACGCAGCACGTCCTCGTTGGCGAGGTCGAAGCCGGCCGAGTTCTTGCGCTCGGCGCCGAACATGTCGAGCGGCAGCGCGATGCCGGTGTGCGGCAGGCCGCCCTGCTCGCGCGCCAGCGCCACCGGATCCTTGATCAGCGAATCGACCGGGATCGCCTCGTCGACGATCTGGTTGACGAAGGAGGAGTTGGCGCCGTTTTCCAGCAGGCGGCGCACCAGGTAGGCCAGCAGCGTTTCATGGGTGCCGACCGGAGCGTAGATGCGGCAAGGCTTGTCCAGGTTGTCCTTGCCGACCACCTGGTCGTACAGCGATTCGCCCATGCCGTGCAGGCACTGGAATTCGTAGTCGGTCACGCCGTCGCGCTTGGCCCAGGTGTAGATCGTCGACAGGGTTTGCGCGTTGTGGGTGGCGAATTGCGGATAGATCACGCCGGTCGAGCCCAGCAGCTTTTGCGCGCACACCAGGTAGGAGACGTCGGTGTAGACCTTGCGCGTGTAGACCGGGTAGCCGCTCATGCCGTCGACCTGGGCGCGCTTGATCTCGGCATCCCAGTACGCGCCCTTGACCAGGCGCACCATGAACTTGCGGCCGCTGCGCTTGGCCAGGTCGATCAGGTAGTCGATGACGAAGGGGCAACGCTTCTGGTAGGCCTGCACAACGATGCCGATGCCTTCGAAACCGGCCAGCGCGGGGTCGTGCGCCAGCGCTTCAATCAGGTCCAGCGACAGTTCCAGGCGATCGGCCTCTTCCGCGTCGATGTTCAGGCCGATGTCGTAGTGCTTGGCCAGCAACATCAACTCGCGCACGCGCGGCAGCAGTTCCTCCATCACGCGGGCGCGCTGGGCGCGGCTGTAGCGCGGATGCAGCGCCGACAGCTTCACCGAAATGCCGGGGCCGTTCTTGATGCCGCGGCCGTTCGATGCCTTGCCAATCGCGTGGATCGCGGTTTCGTAGGAGGCGTAGTAATTCTTGGCGTCGGCCTCGGTCAGCGCGGCCTCGCCCAGCATGTCATAGGAATAACGGTAGCCGCGCGCCTCGTTGGACTGGCCGTTCTTGATGGCCTCGGCGATGGTCTGGCCGGTGACGAACTGGTTGCCCAGCATGCGCATCGCCAGGTCCACGCCCTTGCGGATCAGCGGTTCGCCGCCCTTGGAGATGAGCTTGGTCAACGCCGAACCCAGGCCGGTCTCGCTGCTGGTGGACACCAGCTTGCCGGTGATCAGCAGGCCCCAGGTGGCGGCGTTGACGAACAGCGACGGCGATTCGCCCAGATGCTTGCGCCAGTCGCCCTTGCTGATTTTGTCGGCGATCAGGCGGTCGGCGGTGGCGTTGTCGGGAATACGCAACAGTGCTTCGGCCAGGCACATCAGCGCCACGCCTTCTTCGGATGACAAGGAAAACTCATGCATCAGGGCATCGACGCCGGAGGCGCGGGTGCGCTGTTCGCGCACTGAACTGACCAGTTTATGGGCCAGTTGCTGGGCCTGCTGCAGCGTGCCGGCGTCGTTGTTTTTGATCTGTTCCAGCAACCACTGAACGGCGCTGACTTCGTCGCGGCGATAGGCTGCCGTCACTGCTGCGCGCAGGGGAATCGGGTCGCGCAGGATCTCATCCTGCAGGGCGGCGAAAGGGGTGAAACCGGTGGCTGCTGCTGCTTGCATTGAATACTCTCAGAAAGGAAATTTTGGCGCGGCTCATTACAAAAAAACGCTCGACCGGCGAGTGCTGGCGAGCGTGAATCTGTGCGAACTGCTGATGATTCGATTGTAAAGCGATTTCTTCTGGATTAATTCTGGTATTGCAGGGGGCTAGCAATAGATTGTTTTTAGTGCGACAATTTAACCAAATAATATTTATTTGGGAGTTCCCGGAAATGTTAGACAAGATCAGCAAGAAAATCTTGATGGAATTGCAGAGCGATGGCCGCATCAGCAATGTGGAACTGGCGGCGCGCGTGAACCTGTCACCGGCCGCTTGCCTGGAACGCGTGCGCAAGTTGCACGAGTCCGGCTACATCATGGGCTACACCGCGCAGCTGAATCCCCAGCTGCTCGACGTGTCCCTGCTCGTCTTCATCGAAGTGGTGCTCGATCGCACCACGCCCGAAGTGTTCGACGCCTTCAAGCACAGCGTTCAGGTGATCCCCGAAGTGCTGGAATGCCACATGGTTGCCGGCGGCTTCGACTACCTGGTCAAAGCCCGCGTCAAGGACATGGCGGCCTACCGCGAATTCCTGGGTAAAACCCTGCTCCAGAAGGGCGTACGTGAAACCCACACTTACGCCGTGATGGAAGAAGTGAAGAATACCACCAAGTTACCTATAAAATAGCGTCACGGAAATAATTTAGTCGAGACGCCCAAGGCGCCTGGTAAAACGGGGGACAAATGAAGCTTTTGCAGCACAAGCTGGTGCAACGTGGATTGTGGTTATTGGGTGCAACGGCTGGTGGTACTTGCCTGGCATATCTCTTCAAGCTGGCGGCCGGCGACGGTGCCGCATTAGTCTACACGGCCGCGCCGGCGGCGCTGGCCGGGGCCCTGGTGGCGTGGTGGGCCGCCCGGCAGAACAGCGACGAGGGCGGCGTCAAACGCTTCGCTCAAGTGGTCGGCGATGAAATCGATGCCATCATGATCGGCGCGGCGGAAACCTCATATTTCGTCGATTCCGTCAAAAAGAAAATCGAGCTGGACGTCGGGATAGCTGGCGGCATCGCCCGCAGCTCGGCCCACAATGCGCAGGCCACCGCCGCCATTGCGGCCAACGCCGAGCGCGCCGCCAAGATCGCAGCCCAGGTGCGCGGCGAAACCGTGACCGGCCGCGCCGAGGCCGATCACGGTTTGCAGCGCATCAATACGGCGCGCGAGGATGCGCAGACTGCGGCGGCCGTCATGGCCAGCCTGCAAACGAATTCTCGCAAGATTTACGGATTCACCGAGGCCATCAGCGAAATCTCGGCCCGCACCAACCTGCTGGCGCTGAATGCTGCCATCGAGGCGGCGCGCGCCGGCGAGCAGGGACGCGGTTTCGCCGTGGTCGCCAGCGAAGTGCGCCAGCTGGCGCTGCGCACCAAGGAAGCCACCGACGAAATCAGCATCATGGTGCGCGAAATCAATCAGCAGGCCGAGAAGGCCGCCACCGGCATGAATTCGCTGGCGGCCAAGGTGAGCGAGGCCGCCGGCAACGTGGAAACCGTGCATGGCTTGCTGGGCAATATCGAGCGCTCCTCCGGCGTGTCGGAGGAAGAGATCGGCGAGATCGCGCGGGCCTCGCGCGAACATGTCGTCACCACCGATGAAATCGCCGCCGCCATCGCCAGCATCCGCGACAGCCTGTTATCCACCGAGAAGGAATTGCCGCGCGCCGCCAGCTCGGCGATGGCGCTGGCGGAACGGGCCGAAGTCATCACCGGCGCGCTGGGCGAGTCGTCGATCGAAACGTCGCACGACGCCATCCGCGTCGCCGCGCAGCAGGCGGCCGTGCAGGTGGGACGCTTGTTCGAGGCTGCCATCGCCTCCGGCAAGATCACGCGCGAGGCGCTGTTCGACCGCCACTACACGCCGATCCCGAACACCGATCCGCCCAAGCACAAGACCCGCTTCGACGATTTCACCGACCGGGCTTTGCCGCAGTTGCAGGAAGGCGTGCTGGCGGCGATGCCGCAGCTGGCCTACGCCGGCGCTGTGGATAACAATGGATATTTCCCCACCCACAACAAGAAGTTCTCGCAGCCGTTGACGGGCAATTACGACGTCGACATGGTCAACAACCGCACCAAGCGCATTTTCAGCGACCGCACCGGCAAGCGCTGCGGCTCGAATACCAAGCCTTTCCTGCTGCAAACCTACAAGCGCGACACCGGCGAGGTGATGCACGACCTGTCGGCGCCGATCTATGTGAACGGCAAGCACTGGGGCGGTTTCCGCATCGGCTACCGCTCCAGCCACCAGTAATCAGTAGGTGTCGTTCTTGGGCGCCGTGCCCGGCGCGGTGCGCTGGGCCACGGTGTTCATGCCTTCCAGGTTCATGCGCAGCCACTTGTGGGCCGGGCTGCGCGCATCGCGCTCGTGCCACAGCATGTCCAGGTGGACGGCCGGCAGCTGGAACGGCAACTCCTTGGAAATCAGCGCGTCGGTCATGCCGGTGGAGGCGATCAGGTGGCGCGGCAGCACCGTGATCAGGTCGGAATTGGCCACCACGCGGCCGGCCGTGAAGAACTGGTTCACCGTCAGCAGGATGCGGCGTTCGCGCTGGATCTGCGCCAGCGCCTCGTCGACCAGGCCGTGCGCGCGGCCGGAGAAGCTCACCAGCAAGTGGTTGGCTTTGCAATAGTTGTCCAGGGTCAGGTCGACCTTGGACAGCGGATGGTCGCGCCGCATCACGCAGACATAATGTCCCGAATACAGGCGCTCGTGGCGGATCGGCGAACCGGTCTCATACGACAGCTGCGCCGCCACGCCGGGGAAGAAGCCCACCGCCAGGTCGATATCGCCGCGCAGCAGCATCGGCCGCGGCTCGCGCGTGGTCAGCGGCACCATGCGTACGTTGACGCCCGGCGCCTCCCTCTCGATCGAACGCATCAGCGACGGCAGCCAGAAGGCGGCGGTGGCGTCGGCCATCGCCATGCGGAAGGTGGCGTGGGCGGCGGACACGTCGAAGGTCTCCGGCGCCACGGCTGCTTCCAGGCTGGCCAGCGCGCTGCGCACCGACGGCCACAGCGCTTCCGCGCGCGGGGTCGGCTTGACGCCGTAGGCGGTGCGGATCAGCAACTCGTCGCCCAGGCTCTCGCGCAGGCGCTTGATGGCGTTGGAGACGGCGGGTTGGGTCATGGCCAGGTGGCCGGCGGCGCGTGTGAGGTTCTGCTCTGTCATCACGGCGTCGAAGACGCGTAACAAATTCAAGTCCAGCGTCAAAAAGCTCATGTCGGCTCGGGATGTGGGGTTGGGTTCAGTGCAGTATCGAGAAATATGGATTCCCCGTCAATGATAAGACATCCCATTCACCAAACGAATAATTGTTATCGGGGAAGTAAATTGGATACTTATGTTGCGCTGCACTATAGTTACACTTGATTCTAAATGCAGTATAACAACATGTCCACCATCATCTCAGTCGTACAGAATATTTCCTTGATCGCCGCCGGTGAGCTGGCGTTGGCGAGCGGCGTCGTGTGCGCGCTGGCCGTCCTGTTCAAACCGCTGCTGCGCGGCCTGGCGCGGGCCGCCGTGCTGGTCGTCAAACCCAAGCGCAGCAAGGAAGAGCAGCTGCAGCGCCGCCAGATGCGCGATGCGATGATGCTCAAGCGCATGCTCAATTCGATGGAGGGCGACCCGAGCCACGCCGCCGAACTGCGCGCCATGGCCTCGCGTGCCTAAATATTCAGCAGCGGTACCGGCCCCCGGTACCGCGCCGCAACATTATTTCTCGCCCAGCAGGGCGGGCTTCAACGAGCTGTCGACCGGCTTGTCGCCCAGCCAGATGCGCAGCACGGCGTTGTAGAACGCCACGTCCGGCATCAATTCCCCGATTTTCTTTCCGTTCAGATAGCACTGCGTGCCCTCGCCCGGGTTCCAGTCCAGCGTCAGCTGGTCGCCCTTTTTCAGCGTCTGGATCTGCGCGAACACCTCGCCGAACTTCATCGTCTGCGGCAGGATCTTGCTGCGCTCGTTCTTGTCGGTGTTGTTGTTCAGGCCTTCCATGAAGGCCTTGCCGAAGTCTTCCGAGCTCACTTCGCGCAGCATCGTGATCGCCACGCGGCGCGGGCCCTGCGTGGCCAGCACGTCCGGCACGGTGGTTTTCTTTTCGGTCAGGTAGAGGCCGGCGGCGTAGACCTTGAAGATCACCTTGGTCCGCAGTCCCGCGCCGTTGAGCTTGAGTTCCTTGCCGGCGACATTGATGCTGTCGTCGAACTTGACGCCGGCCACTTCCACGGCGGCAAATGCGGGCAGGCTGAAGCTGCCGGCCAGGAAGGCGGCCGCCATCAGGCTCTTGATGATGTTTCTGCGATTCATGAATTGTCTCCGAGGATGGTGAATGCCAGCGTCCCGCCTGCGATGCGGGCGTTGCTGGAATATACCACCGGGAGCGGGGCAAAAACGCGCTGCGGCGCAAATTGGCCGCACGGTCATGCTTTTTTAGGCTCGTCAGGCCTTGGCGGCCTGCAAGCGCTCGAATTTTTCGCGCAGTTGGTCCTCACTCTCGCGCCAGGCGGGATTGAAGGGGATGCAGCTGACCGGGCACACCTGCTGGCATTGCGGCTCATTGAAATGGCCGACGCATTCGGTGCACTTGTCCGGGTTGATTTCGTAAATTTCGGCGCCCATGTAGATGGCGTCGTTCGGGCACTCCGGCTCGCAAACGTCGCAATTGATACAGTCGTCGGTGATCATCAAGGCCATACTGGAACTCGCTTATTGCTCGGCGGCGTTGTTGGCGGCAATTTTCTTTTGCAGCCAGCGGTCGACCGATGGGAAGACAAACTTCGATACGTCGCCGCCCAGCACCGCGATCTCGCGCACGATGGTGCCGGAGATGAACTGATACTGGTCGGACGGGGTCAGGAACAGGGTTTCGACGTCAGGCAGCAGGTAGCGGTTCATGCCCGCCATCTGGAACTCGTACTCGAAGTCGGACACGGCGCGCAGGCCGCGCACGATGACGCGGGCGTCGTGCTCCCGCACAAAATCTTTCAGCAGGCCGGAGAAACTCTCGACCTTGACGTTGGGATAGTGGCCCAGGACTTCGTTGGCGATGGTCAGGCGCTCTTCCAGCGAGAAGAACGGTTTCTTGTTCTTGCTGTCGGCGACGCCCACCACCAGCGTGTCGAACAGACCGGATGCGCGACGCACCAGATCTTCGTGACCACGGGTCAGCGGATCAAAAGTTCCTGGATAAACGGCTACTACCATCGCGGCTCCTTGCAGTGCACCAATATAGAACGCGCATTATGCCTGAAAAACCCTTTCTGCCTTAATTTGGGGCTGCTTGGGGTCTATTTGACGGCAAATACGGACGTTTAGGGGGCCTTGTGCTTCAACAAATGATAGAACACCATCCCGGCCTTGTCAGCCCGGATCACTTCCCACGGCGCCATCCATTCCGGCACGTCGCCCTCGTCGAACTCCAGCGCCAGGCCGGATTCGGCGTAGATCAGGCCGCCCTCTTTCAAAATGCGCGTGCACAGTGGCAGGCAGCGTTCGAGGAACTCCTGCTGGTACGGCGGATCGAGGAAGATCAGGTCGTACTTCTGGCCGCGCGCGGCGGCCGACTGGGCCACGGCCAGCGCGTCGGCGCGCATGATCTGCACGTTCTCGGCCTTCAGCTTGGCCTTGATGTCTTCCAGCTGGCGCACCACCGGCACCACGGTGTCGATCATCGTCACCGATTGTGCACCGCGGCTGGCCGCCTCGAAACCCAGCGCGCCGCTGCCGGCGAACAAGTCCAGCACCTGGGCGTCGGCCCAATAGCCGTCGCGCTGGTGATTGATCCAGTTGAACACGGTCTCGCGCACGCGGTCCGGCGTCGGGCGCAGGCCGGAGGCGCTCAGCACCGGCAGCGGCGTGCGCTTCCAGGCGCCGCCGATGATGCGTACCTGGTTGCTGTGCTGGGGACCGTGGACCGGGACTTTGGCGGGTTTCGCTGGTTTGCTGGCGGGCTTCTTTGGCATGTGGCTGTGTTCTAAGTCATTGATTCAACAGGGGCCACTATACCATATGGGCCTTAGCGGGGTTCCGCCGACAGGCTGTTGAAGTCGTCGATCCAGCCCTGCATGCGCTTCTGCGCGTGGGCTTTCTGGGCCGGCGTGGCGATCTTGACGACGGTCAGGACCAGCTGGGCTGTGGAGGCTTCGTAAGCGTCGAAGAACTGTTTGCGCTCGGAATGTTCGAGGCGCTCGAAGGTGTCCCTGATCAGCGTGTGGATCAGCGCCATCGTCGCTTCCTTGTTCAGCTTTTCGCGCTGCACCTTCTGCACCAGGGTCAGGATGTTTTTCTGGCGGCGCATGCGTTCGTCCAGCCAGATGTCGTTGTCCAGCGGGCGCGCGTCGGAGGCCTTGCGGATTTGCGCTTCCTGCTCCGGGCTGAAATTGCCGAACCAAAGCTCGAACTGCTCCATCGATTTTTTATAGCGGAACTTCAGCTGGGCATCCAGGTCGCCCTTCATGTTCTTCTTGCGGAACTCGGCGTTGTTGGCGGCGAATTTCTTTTCCAGCGTGGCGATCTGGTCCGGCTGCAGCGAGCGCGCCAGGTCGGCCAATTCCGGCAGCGCCTTGAACAGCAGCAGTTGCGTGCGGCTTTTGACCTCGTCGTAATCGCCGATCAGGTCGGCTGTCGTCGGGTTGCCGGCCAGCTGGCGCTGCGCCGTCTGCAGGATTTGCGCATAGTCGTGCAGCTGGGTCTTGCGATGCCAGCGGAACAGCTCGTCGATATCCCGCTTGACCCAGGTCTTTTGATCGGAGTTGAGGTCGACGTAGGCGTCCAGCCACCAGTACAGCAAGGTATCGCCGTGGTTGTAGGCCAGGCGCAACGAGCTGCAGCCGGCCAGGACAGCCAGGAGGATAACCATCAAAAGGCGGCGCAGTGCGCGGCTGTGGATAATTGGCATGTTAAACTTTCGCTTTGATTAACTCTCTTTGACTTGGCACCTATGAACGTAGTTATCCTCGCAGCCGGCATGGGCAAACGCATGCAATCCGCGCTGCCGAAAGTGTTGCATCCACTGGCGGGCAAGCCGCTGTTGTCGCACGTTCTGGATACGGCGCGTAGCCTGTCTGCCAGCCAATTATGCGTGATTTACGGGCACGGCGGCGCAGCCGTGCTGGAGATGCTGGCGGCGCAGCCGGAAAAAGTCGCCGCCGCGCTGCAGGAACCGCAGCTGGGCACCGGCCACGCCGTCATGCAGGCGCTGCCCGAGCTGGACGACAGCGCCGCCACCCTGATCCTGTACGGCGACGTGCCGCTGACCACCGCCGCCTCGCTGCAGGCGCTGGTGGATGTGGCCGGCAAGGACAAGCTGGGCATCCTGACCGTGGTGCAGGACGATCCCTTCGGCCTCGGCCGCATCGTCCGTGAAAACGGCGAAATCGTCCGCATCGTCGAGCAAAAAGACGCCAACGAAGCCGAACGTGCGATCAAAGAGATCAACAGCGGCATCATGGTGGTGCCGACCGCGCGCCTGAAGCAATGGCTGGGCGCGCTGAAGAACAACAACGCCCAGGGCGAGTACTATTTGACCGACATCGTCGCCATGGCGGTGGCGGATGGCGTGCCGGTGGTGTCGGCCCAGCCGTCGGCGCAATGGGAGGTGGCGGGCGTGAACAGCAAGGTGCAGCTGGCCGAGCTGGAACGCATCCACCAGGCCAATATCGCCTTGAAATTGCTTGAACAGGGTGTGACGCTGATGGACCCGGCCCGCATCGACGTGCGGGGCGAGCTGGTCTGCGGGCGCGACGTCACCATCGACGTCGGCTGCGTGTTTGAAGGCAAGGTCGAGCTGGCCGATGGCGTGCGCGTCGGCCCGCACTGCGTGATCGTCAATTCCCGCATCCTGGCCGGCGCCCAGATCAAGCCGTTCTGTCACATCGAAGAGGCGGTGGTGGGTGAAGTGTCCATCATCGGCCCGTACGCGCGCCTGCGCCCCGGCACCGTGCTGGCGGAGGATGTGCATGTGGGTAACTTCGTTGAAATCAAGAATGGCCAGGTCGCCGCGCACAGCAAGGCCAACCACCTGGCCTACATCGGCGACGCGACGATCGGCTCGCGCGTGAACATCGGCGCCGGCACCATCACCTGCAATTACGACGGCGCCAACAAGTTCCGCACCGTGATCGAAGACGACGCCTTCATCGGCAGCGACAGCCAGCTGGTGGCACCGGTGACTGTCGGCAAGGGCGCCACGCTGGGCGCGGGCACCACGCTGACCAAGGATGCGCCGGCCGGCAAGCTGACCATTTCCCGCGCGCGTCAGCTCACCGTCGAAAACTGGAGCCGCCCGGTTAAAAAGCCGAAGTAACGGCACCACGCTCCACAGGAAGCCGGGACATGTCCCGGCTTTTTTCATTTGTGGATAACGATGTGGAGAAGCCATCGGATAAGCGGTGAAAAAGCCGCGTATAAGCCGGGGAAAACAGTTGCACAACTATGCTAGCAGGAGAAAAGTGACCGCGCGCGACGGCATGCAGCCACGCTTCAGTCCTTGGTGTGGATAAGCCTGTGGGAAATCATGTGAGTAAATCAGGATAACTATTTACTGTGGATAAGGTTGTGTGTAAGCCCGTGCATAGCTGTTGGAAAAGCCGTGGAAAAGACGGGAAAACATTTCCCGCCATCACTCCAGTGTGGATAAACCTGTGCAGAAGCCATTGAACAAGCCCGGGATAAGTCGCTAAACCGCGATCCGCGTCTCGAATTTGCTGCGGAAGGTGGAAAAGTAGGCTTTGACGTTGCGTACATTGGTCTGTGTGGCGAACAGGCGGTGCGCCAGCGCGTGGTAGGCCGGCATGTCCGCCACCTGCACGACCAGCACGAAATCCGGCCCCGGCGCCACGCGGTAGCACTGCAGCACGGCATCGTCGTCGGCCACATGGGCCTCGAACTCGGCCATGCGCTCGGCGGCCTGGACATCCAGCGAAATTTCCACAATCGCCGTCAGGCTGGGGCCGACCTTCTCCGGCGCCACGATGGCCACCTGGCGCTGGATCACCCCGCTTTCGGTCAGATGCTTGACCCGCCGCAAACACGTCGGCGCGGAGACGTGGACCGCCAGCGCCAGCTCGCTGTTTGTCTGTGACGAATCAATCTGCAGCGCATTCAAAATGCGACGATCTATCTCATCCATAAAAATAATCCTCAAAAATGAAATAATATTTCACATGTTCACACTGGTGAAAGAATATTCCAAAATATACAGGATTTAGAAAGCATATTTCAGAAGTCATGCTCTAGCATGGCTACACTTATTTTTAGCGAGGTATTCTATGTGCGGCATCGTCGGCGCGGTAGCGCAACGCAACATCACCCCCATCCTGATCGAAGGCCTCAAGCGCCTGGAATACCGCGGCTACGACTCCTGCGGCGTCGCCCTGCACGTGGATGGCCAGTTGCAGCGCTCGCGCAGCACCTCGCGCGTGGCCGACCTGGAAAAGCAGATCGCCGAAGTCGGCATGCAGGGCTTCACCGGCATCGCCCACACCCGCTGGGCCACGCACGGCGCGCCGGCATCGCACAACGCCCACCCGCACTTCTCGCCGACCACCGAACAGGCGCGCATCGCCCTGGTCCACAACGGCATCATTGAAAACCACGACGAACTGCGCGCCGAACTGACCGCGCTCGGCTACGTCTTCCAGAGCCAGACCGACACCGAAGTGATCGCCCACCTGGTCGACCACATGTACAACGGCGACCTGTTCGACACCGTCCAGCAAGCCGTCAAGCGCCTGCACGGCGCCTACGCGATCGCCGTGTTCGCCCGCGAAGAACCGCACCGCGTGGTGGCCGCGCGCCAGGGCTCACCGCTGATCGTCGGCCTGGGCCAGGGCGAAAACTTCGTCGCCTCGGACGCGATGGCGCTGGCCGGCACCACCGACCAGATCATCTACCTGGAGGAAGGCGACGTGGTCGACCTGCAACTGGCGCGCACCTGGATCGTCGACGTGAACGGCAAGCCGGTCACCCGCGAAGTGAAGACCGTGCAGGCGCACACCGGCGCGGCCGAGCTGGGGCCGTACCGCCACTATATGCAGAAGGAAATCTTCGAACAGCCGCGCGTCATCGGCGACACGCTCGAAGGCGTCACCGGCATCATGCCGGAACTGTTCGGCGACGGCGCCTACAACGTCTTCAAGCAGATCGACCGCGTGCTGATCCTGGCCTGCGGCACCAGCTACTACTCCGGCCTTACCGCCAAGTACTGGATCGAATCGGTGGCCAAGATCCCGGTCAACGTCGAGATCGCCAGCGAATACCGCTACCGCGACAGCGTGCCGCATCCGAACACGCTGGTGGTCACCATCTCGCAAAGCGGCGAGACCGCCGACACCTTGGCCGCGCTCAAGCACGCGCGCAGCCTGGGCATGGAGCACACGCTGACGATCTGCAACGTCTCGACCAGCGCCATGGTGCGCGAGTGCAAGCTGGCTTACATCACCCGCGCCGGCGTGGAAGTGGGCGTGGCCTCGACCAAGGCCTTCACCACGCAGCTGGCAGCCTTGTTCCTGCTGACCCTGTCGCTGGCGCAAGTCAACGGCCGCCTGACCGACGCCGAAGAAGAGCAGCACCTGAAAGCCATGCGCCACCTGCCGGTAGCGATTTCCGCCGTGCTGGCGCTGGAGCCGCAGATCATCGCCTGGTCGGAAGATTTCGCCCGCAAGGAAAACGCCCTGTTCCTGGGCCGCGGCATGCACTACCCGATCGCGCTGGAAGGCGCGCTGAAGCTGAAAGAGATTTCCTACATCCACGCCGAAGCGTATCCTGCGGGCGAACTGAAGCACGGCCCGCTGGCGCTGGTGACGGAGGAAATGCCGGTCGTGACCATCGCTCCGAACGACGCGCTGATCGAGAAGCTGAAGTCCAACATGCAGGAAGTGCGCGCGCGCGGCGGGCAGCTGTACGTGTTCGCCGACGTCGACTCGCGCATCACCTCGGGCGAAGGCGTGCATGTGATTCGTCTGCCGGAACACTACGGCCTGCTGTCGCCGATCCTGCACGTGGTGTCGCTGCAGCTGCTGGCCTACCACTCGGCGCTGGCTCGCGGCACCGATGTGGACAAGCCGCGCAACCTGGCCAAGTCGGTGACAGTGGAGTAATAGCTGCCGGGAAGCGTGGACGGTTGACGAAAAACAATAGAGTCTGACAAAAAACAATAAAGTCTGACAAAGAACAATAAAGTCTGACACAGACTTTAATCGACTAAAGGGGGCCGCGAATAACTGGTGATTCGTGGCTGATTTTCATCTAAACATCAGGAGTAATAGAGAGGGCTCGGCGGGTTGCCCCAATCCGCCTGCCCCCCCTCTATGGCCTGGCGAACGCCGTCAGGCGATCGTAAGATCCTCTGAATTCCAATTCGGTTAGATCCTCGCGGTCTTGAGCCAGCCTGAGAGCTGGAAGGCGTAGCCTTGTTGAGCAAATTACTCGACGCGGTAAGCGATGGCGGAATCGCTACTGGTTCTGTGTTACGGGAGAAGTTTCGCGCGCGAAAGCCGTATTCGAAAAAAAATGGCCCCTGGCCCCTGGCCGCTTCCTCATGCTGACTTTTGCTTCCGAGCGCTGGAAAATTCGGGAATGTCGATGGAAGACGGTCCGAACGCATCCGAGCGTGCGTTCCGGCTGATCGCTTTGCCACCCAGGGTGACACGGATTCGGCCTTGGGAGGGCTTAACCTCACCGACGATCAGCGCACCCATGGAAGTGACCTTGGCGCGGCGAGCGGCGGCCGCCAATTTATAGGCGCTGTCCGGGCTGGGGGAGGTCTTCTTCAAAGCAGTCATGGTTCAATCTCCTGCAAAGAGAGTGATTGATACAAGCAGTCTAGCAGAATCGCCAAACTGCGACTATCGGCGCTCAAGTCGAAGCGCATATCCCGGCCTCGGCCGTGTACATTCCGCCAGTCAGGGTCCACCGCAATGACCTCCTGGACCGTCCGGCAAGCACGCAAGGCCTCGGATGGCGCCATGTTCAGCTCGGCGGGCTCGAAGGGAGCGTCAAACCCGAATTTTGGCCAGACGGCGAATCCGACGAAACCTCCGGTTGTCCGGATCGATGGCCCCGTTTCCAGACTAGTTTACGACTTTATTTGGCGCGAATACTCGGCCTTGGACCACCCCGATAGCAGCCCCCGTTATGTGCGCTTCCAACACCATCTACAGTCCGATTGAATGCTCAGAATATCCGCAACGATATCGATGAACTTGAGCTATACGCACTGCAGCCTGAAGCCGAGGCAACCGCGAGTAAGGTTGCTATAGACATGCTTCTTTGGCCCATGGAATGGGCATTAACGGCAAGTTGGTCGTGTCCATGGATCGCACTGTGGAAATGGCAAAATTGTTCGGACGGTGTTCATGCTCAAGCATATCAAGAGCTGGTGGCTGTAAATTTGAGCAGTCCATTCGATTTCATGATCTCAATAATCACCGTTGACTTATAAAAAAACGAAACGCCACTGTGTGCGCCGCCAAATCCCTCTTTGCTCTTAATATGACCAGCGTTCACGCCGACAAGGAAGCCGTGTCGTGAACCCGCAATATTTGTCGCACCGCGTGGTGGAGCGTATATCGGACTTCCTGAGGAGCCTCCCTTGGAGAATCCTTCGTAGGCTACACATTGTCCGCGGTACTGTTTATCCCATGTGTAATCGAAACGTGGATCGCTTGCGATATGTCCACTACGGACAATTGGTCTCAAGCCCAGCTTGTCATGTTCATTTGGAAAGCCTGAATAGCAAACGAGATCGAAGGCGCGCATAGATTGTTCGAACGTGGCGAGATTCGCTAGTTGGTCATGACCGAAGTGCCAATGCAGTTTCCTTAATTCTTCCGGAACGCCTTCCCAGATAAAGCGACATTCAATCACCGCCACGTCATTTTCGGCGTCGTCATGAAAGAAAATTTTGGCATCCGGATGCAGACGAAATGTGTAGATGGTGTCATTTGCGCGGCGTCCAGTAACCTGTAGCTCATGCAACTTGTACTTCAAGAATTTATCGTCGCTTGGGCGATATGTTGGGTCCACCACGTGGCGATTGGTGACTAACCATGGGACCGATGAGCCGCCCTCAATGACGAAGCCCGTTGCCGTTCCACGTTCCACATTTCCGTTCTCGTCGGCGTGGGTGATTTCAAGTTTGTATGCCGAGTAGATGAAGTCTGAATCGCCACGAGTCTTGTAGACGCTCTTGAGCCATAATTCTAGGCAAAAGGAGTGGTCATGAGTGGAAATCGGTACACCGAAGAATTTAAGATAGAAGCAGTCAAGCAGGTCACTGAACGCGGCCACGCGGTCGCTGAGGTCGCGGCAACACGCCACCGCGTTCCTGTTTGCCCACAACACTGCCAGAGGTCGATTTCCCAGTCTGCTTACGTAAAGGCTTGGACATGCTCTTCTCCTTTAAGGAATTCAATGCGCGTCTTGGGCTGCCGCTATTTAGGCCAGCATTCCGAGAAAAAGTGTACCAGAACCTTTGGTTTACACCATCGTAACCTGGTCGTACGCTTGGAGCGCTCTGGCTGATGAGCCTTGAATTTTTCACCGTGGTAGAGTTAGCGACGCGACTAACGCATCCCCCGCCAATCGATCATGGCTTGTATTCGGGAACACTATCCGCAGGACCTTCGCTTTCCCCTTGTTCACGCCAAGTGCAGCCGACGACATGTTCGTGATCTCGATGTCTTTGGAAATATGGCGACCGATACTTTGTTTCGCCGCCTTCGGCAGGCGTCAGGCGGTCGTAGAGAGCCGCGATGACAGTTGGGCGAGCCTGTGCTCGGCATAGCGAGTCTCCGCACTGAAACTTGAAACGTTTACGATCACCTGGAGGTTGCGCGAAGTACAGCTCGTGTGCCTCGTCCAGCGTGATGGTTTTGCTGTGCTCTACACAGTATGCTTTGGCCTGAGTCATAGGAGTTCGAAATTATTTCCACATGGGAATAATATATCAGGTAATTGCACGGTAGGTGCGGAGTCTCCCAGCTGTCGTTCTAGACTGTTCAACCACAATGAACAGGGTACTATTAAGGCAATTACGTATCGACAGAGGTTCCGTTTACAGCTGGTAGATTGTTGGCGATTTACGATAGCTTGATAAATAATCCCAATAGCCGCGACAAGGCAATGGTTTGGCTCTGGGCTCAGGTCTTTGATATACCCGAAACGGATCCGCATGTAGAGGATGATGTTGTCGCGTGCTTGCAGGCGATGCGCTCAGAGATTGATTTGTTGAGTTCGAAGTTAAAGTCGCGCGGAGTCTCAGATCATTTGTTGCACCCTGGCTTGCCACGTCTGCGGAATGTCGCCTCGCCGACCTATTTGAATACTCCGTGGAATAATCATAGGGATGAGCAGTCTAGGGTAGAGAATCGCATAATACTTTTATGGGCCACCTGGGCACTGCAAGATGAAAATGAGCAAGACCTCGATAGTGATGAACTCGCTGCGCTGCGCTCCGAGTTGGACTCATTGGAGGTCAGCTTGCGCAACGTGGATATGCCGACATATCTATATGATTTTGTTTTGCGGCAGATATCCGTGATTCGGTCCGCTCTACGCATTTCGCGCGTTAGAGGCGTAGCTCCGATCAAAGAGGCGTTGCGTCAAGTAGTGGGGAACTGCGTTGTGGAGCGAGACCATGTCGAGGCAGAGTCTAAGGCGGCTTCGGAGAATGCACGCAGTGTAATGGCGCGAGCAGGAGACCTCATCAAGAAGACCGCTGAATATGCCGATCGTTTTGAGAAGATACGAAAGGCCGGTGAGGGAGCTGTGGGGTTAGCCAAAACTGTGGGACCGATTCTACTTGCGTGGGTACAGGGATGAAGTCGTTCGACGAATTACCGAACTTAGGAAATTCGACTGGGTGTCACCTTAATGATATGTGTTTGATTTAGTGCGTGTTGCGGTTTGTTCTCCGTTGCATAGTTGGACTTTCTGCCGCTACCGGCCAAAAGAGCGGGCTGGGTAAGCTGTTGTAGCCTGAAACAACGAAATATTTTTTTGGATTGTAGAGAATAATAAATGTATTTTCTTGGCTCTAAATTTATTTGCCTATTATCACTTATCCCATTCAAAGACATTGCTGTAAATGCTTTTGGTAGCTTGATTGGTGGATTTGTACTACTTTGGCTTACTGTTGGATTAAAAGGCATAAAGTCGATCCGAGCGAGATTTGGTCGCCCCTCCATCGAGATAGAAGTCGCTCGAGCACCGAGTAACATATTTTCTGCGATTAAACTCGGTTCTTCAGCTGATTGGATTAAGCAGCAATTTGGTCATCCCGCGCAAGTAAGCGAAGGATGGTGGGGGTATAATTTTCAGGATGCCTTGGTCACATTAGAGTTCGATTCGCAGATGGCGGTGCAGACGATAGCGGTTGCCCTCGTAGACGAAAAGACTACTTTCAATTTTCCAACTATACATTTTGACTGTCCACCATTAGGGAAAGCGGTGTTGTCTGATGCGATAGTGGAACATCTCAATTTAGAGTATGTGGAATCGACCCGGCATTCAGAGCTTTTAGTTTCTGGCCGAGAAGGTCCTCGCGGTGCGTGGCACTACATCACGCTGGGGGTACTTTGGCCACATTTTCCAGGTCGTCTTTTAGAGGTTGAATTCGAGTGGAACAAGGACGATAACAGTTTAACTACTCCACCATCCGATGTTAAAATTAATTGGGTAGCAATTTCAAGAAATTCTGGCCCAGCTCATTTCCGTTGGGACTTAGGTTTAAATCTGCAGTAAGTAATTCCAAGTTTCGCCTGATAGTGGAAAATGACCACCCATAACGGGGCGTAAGCAGCCGGCCATGTGGAAATCTTCGCAATTGAACTATATGTGTTCCGCCGGCTGAGAACATAAAAAATTGCTGAGCGAACCAATCACTAGAAATGGAATGAATAATCCCCCCATTCGACTCTAACAAAGACAGCATACTGATAGGTACGTCGTGCACCAGCCTCCTCTGTTTGAAGAAACTTACGAGGATGATTGCGCCGTGACGCTCGTCGTGTAGCAATCTATGGGTGATCGTGTCGCACGAGACTAAGGCTACCGGGACGTGAGACTTGACCAAGTCATGATGCATCTGCATTTCGGAAGCATTTAGCCAGAAAACTTCCATGGCCTGGGATGTGTCTTCGCCCTTTTCTATCGCGTTGAGCAGCCGGCATTTACGAATCATGAATTCGATGCCCCAACATGTTGTAGTTTGGTCGAGAAAATGCGTTATTTCGTGTTTGATCAAGGCGCGCAATTCGCGCAGTTCAATCGCCTCCGGCGATAACTCTGGCGCAGGAATGGCAAGGAGTGCGGTAGCTAATTTTGGTAAGTCCTTGCCATCGAACTTGTCGAGGGTGATCAGCCCGGTAAGGAAATCATAGTGTCCCTGATCTTCTGCAGTGTCGAATGTTCTCATGAATAATACGGGCCCAAATGGCCTTAAAACGGCCGCATCACAGTGCGGCTGTAGCACAGCTGAAATCAACGGAAGCCCTCGAATGACACCTTCAGCATATGCCGCACGATGTCCTCGGCTTCCATCTTGCTGTATTTCTGCAGATACTCGACGGCCGGGTCGCAAGTGCGCGCGTAGTAGCTGAACAGGATCACGTCGGTGGGCAGATCCCGGTTCAGCTGCCCCTGCTGCTGCGCCTGCTTGACCAGGGCCTCCAGTTGCCGGTTCAGTTTCATCACCCGCAGCATGTACTTCACATTGCGGATCAGCATGTCCCGCACGTGCGGGCTGGTGGAAGGCAGGAACGGCAGGCCGCCGTCCAGGCGCACCCGCAGCGCCCATTCCAGCAGGGCCGACAATTTCTGCACCGGACTCAGCGCCGGATCGATCGCCGCCACGTAATCCAGCGCGCCGTCCAGCAGGCGGATCAGCGCCTCGCCCACCAGCTCCTCCTTCGACTTGAAGTGCTTGTACAGGCTGGGTTTGGAGATGCCCACCGCGCCGGCGACGTCGTCCATGGTCATCAAGTCATAGCCTTTTTGGCTCAGCACCGCCGTCGCGGCATCGAGGATCGCGTTCTCGCGCAGCTTAAATGCTTGATTCTTAAAGCTTAATCTGGGAAGAATACTCATTGGTAAATTTACGCTACTAATCAGTAGCTTTTGTTATTTGATGGTAGTAATATTAGCACGCCGGTACAAAGACGGCCAGAATATAACCATCATAACGACATGACACCGCCACGCAAACGTATCGCCATCATCGGCTCCGGCATCTCCGGCCTGGCCAGCGCCTATTTCCTCAGCCGCAAGCACGACGTGGTGCTGTTCGAGGCGGCGGACTATCTCGGCGGCCACACCCACACCGTCGATGTGACGCTGGAGGGCCGCAGCCACGGCGTCGACACCGGCTTCCTGGTCTACAACGAGCACACCTATCCCAACCTGGTGGCGCTGTTCGACGAGCTCGGCGTGGCCAGCATCGCCAGCGACATGTCGTTCGGCGTGTCGATGGAGGATGGCGCGCTGGAATGGGCAGGCACCAGCCTCGACACCGTGTTCGCGCAGCGTGCCAACCTGGGCTCGCCGTCCTTCCTGCGCATGCTGTGGGACATCCTGCACTTCAACCGCAACGCCGAGCGCTTTCTCCAACTGTCGACGCAGACCGGCCTGACGCTGGGACAGCTGTTGCAGCAGCAGGGCTACGGCGCGCGCTTCCGCGATGCCTACCTGCTGCCGATGGCGGCGGCGATCTGGTCCAGCTCGCCGAACGACATCCTGCAGTTTCCGGCCGCGACTTTCCTGCGCTTCTGCCTCAACCACGCGCTGTTGCAGGTCAACGACCGCCCGCAGTGGCGCACCGTCGCGGGCGGCGCGCGCAACTATGTCGAGCGGATCGCCGCCGTGCTGCCGGACGTGCGGCTGCGCACGCCGGTGCATGCGGTGCGGCGCCGCAACGGCCGCCTGGAAGTCGCGCGCGGCAGCGCCGGCAGCGAGGAGTTCGACGCCGTGGTGATGGCCACCCACGCGCCCAACACGCTGGCGCTGCTGCCCGAGGCCAGCGAGACCGAGCGCGCCATTCTCGGCGCCGTGCGCTACCAGCCCAACACCGCCTGGCTGCACACCGATGAGCGGCTGATGCCGCGCCGGCACAAGGTCTGGTCGGCCTGGAACTATCTGTCCGGCGCGCAATCGGCCGGGCAGCGCCCCGTGTGCGTGAGCTATTGGCTGAACCAGTTGCAGGCGCTGCCGTTCGCCACGCCGGTGATCGTCACGCTCAACCCGCACACGCCGCCGGCCGAGGACAAGTTGCTGGCCAGGTTCGAGTATGACCATCCGATCATGGACCAGGCCACCGTGCGCGCGCAGCAGCAACTGGCGCAGATCCAGGGCGACGGCGGCATCTGGTACGCCGGCGCCTGGACCGGCTACGGCTTCCACGAGGACGGCCTGAAATCCGCGTTGCGCGTCGCGGCGGCGTTCGACGCGGCGCCTGCCTGGACGACGCTGCCGTGAGCCGCCCCGCCGCCGAACTGGTCCACGGCCAGGTGATGCACGCGCGCCTGCGCCCTGCGCCGCATCGCTTCGTCTACCCGCTGTTCTATGTGCGCCTGAACCTGGCCCGGCTGGACGAGTGCAACACGCACTGGTTCGGCGTGGACCGCTGGCGGCCGCTGTCGATCCGCCGCCGCGACTACGGTCCGCGCGACGGCGGCAGCCTGGAACAATGGATGCGCGCGCTGCTGCGCGAGCACCACATCGAGGCCGATGGCGAGATCTGGCTGCAGACCTTCCCCCGCGTGGCCGGTTATGTTTTCAATCCGGTCAGCTTCTGGCACTGCCACGACGCGGCGGGCCGGCTGTGCGCCGTGCTGGCCGAGGTCAACAACACCTTCGGCGAAACCCACCGCTACCTGATGCGCGTGTCCGGCGCGGGCACCGCCATCGCCGACAAGCAGCTGCACGTGTCGCCGTTCTGCGCCGTGCGCGGGCACTATCGATTCCGCTTCCGCCTCGACGGCGCCAGCCACTGCACCGGCCTCGACTATGACGACGGCGACGGCCCGCTGCTCAGGACCGCGCTCAGCGGACGCCCGGTGCCCATGACCGGCCGCGCCATTGCGGGCGCCCTGCTGCGCTATCCGCTGCTGGGGCTGGGCATCGTGTTCCGCATCCACTGGCAGGCGCTCAGGCTGTGGCTGAAACGCGTGCCATGGTTCAGCAAGCCGCCCGCCCCCGACCACTCCACCACCGTGCACCAGGAGACTGCCCGATGAAGTCCACCGTATCCACCGCCGCGCTGTCGGCGCCCGCCGGCGCCCGGCTGTTCCTGGCGATGCTCGGCCATATCCGGCATGGCCACCTGGAGCTGATCACGCCCTGCAACACCCGCATGGTGTTCGGCGACGCCCATGCGCCCAGCGGCGCCACGCTCAAGCTGCATGATTGGCGCGCCTGCCAGCGCATCCTGCGCGCGGGCGATATCGGCTTTGCCGAAGCCTACGCCGCCGGCTGGGCCGACACGCCCGACCTGACCGCGCTGCTGCGGCTGGCGCTGCGCAACGAGGCATCGCTGGAGCAGATGATGTTCGGCGGTGTGCTGGCGCGCTGCTGGTACCGGCTGCTGCACTGGCTGCGTCCCAACACGCGCCAGGGCAGCCAGCGCAACATCCACGCCCACTACGACATCGGCAACGACTTCTACCGGCTGTGGCTCGATCCCAGCTGGACCTATTCCAGCGCGCTGTTCGACGGCGACTACAGCCTGCCGCTGCACACCGCGCAGCAGCGCAAGTACCAGCGCATCATCGACACGCTGCAGCTGCGCCCGGGCCAGCGCGTGCTGGAGATTGGCTGCGGCTGGGGCGGCTTTGCCGAGCTGGCGGGGCGGCAGGGCATCCACGTGCATGGCGTGACGATTTCACCGTCGCAGCTGGAGGTGGCGCAGCGCCGCGTGCAGGCGCAGGGATTGACGGAGCTGGTCCAGCTGGAACTGTGCGACTACCGCGACCTGCAGGGCGAGTACGACGCCGTGGTGTCGATCGAAATGTTCGAGGCCGTCGGCGAGCAGTACTGGCCGCAGTTTTTCCACACGGTGCAGGCGCGCCTCAAGCCCGGCGCGCAGGCGCTGGTGCAGTCGATCACTATCGGCGAGCAGTATTTCCCGCGCTACCGCAGCAGCGCCGACTTCATCCAGCAGTACATCTTCCCCGGCGGCATGCTGCCGAGCGTCGAGCGCTTCGAGCGGCTGGCTGGCCGCTGCGGCCTGCGCCCGGTGGAGCGCCACGCCTTCGGCCGCGACTACGCGGAAACGCTGCGCCGCTGGGACGCGCAGTGCCGCCAGCACCAGCATCAGATTGCCGGGCTGGGCTTCGATGAGCATTTCATGCGGATCTGGCAGATGTACTTCGCCTATTGCGAGGCGGCCTTTGACGAGGGGCGAACCGATGTTGTCCAATTCCTGCTGCAAAAGGCCTGATCGCGTCCGGCCATCGCTGCTGCTGTACGCCCTGCTGTGCTGCGCGCTGGCGAGCGCCCCGAGCCGCGCCGGCGGCTGGCGCGACGAGCTGCCGCGCGCCGAGGCGCTGGGCAACGGCGAACTGCGCTGGCTGGGCTTTCGCATCTATCAGGCCACGCTGTGGGCCGAGCAGCGGCCGTTCCAGCCGGAGCGTGGGTTCGCTCTGCAATTGCGCTACTACCGCAGCATCAGCCGCGAGCGGTTGGTGCAGACCAGCCTGGACGAAATCCAGCGTCTGAACGGCGCCATCATCGACGCCGCCACGCTGGCGCAATGGGACAAGTCGCTCAACCGCGCGTTCACCGACGTGGCGCCGGGCGACGAGCTGATCGGCGTGTACGCGCCGGGCCACGGCATGCGCTTCTACAACCAGCAGCGCCTGCTGGCGGACATCGATGACGTGCGCCTGGCACGGGCCTTCTTCGGCATCTGGCTTGATGAGCAAACCCGCGACCAGGGCCTGCGCCGCAAGCTGATGGGAACGCCGCCATGACGCCGGCCCCGCCGCCACGCTGGCGCCTGGCCGCCTACGGCCTGCTTGGCCTGCCGCTGGCGATGGCCGCGCTGCCCGTCTACGTGCAAGTGGCCGCGTACTATTCGATGCAGCGCGGCGTGGTGCTGGCGACGCTGGGCTGGGTGCTGTTCGCCGCGCGCCTGCTCGACACCTTGCAGGACCCGCTGCAGGGCCACCTCATCGACCGCCTGCGCCACGGCATCGCGCGCTGGCTGCTGCTGGGCGGCGCGATGCTGGCGCTGGCCTTCGCCGGACTGTGGCAGCCGCCCGCCTCGGCCATCCCGCCGGCACTGTGGCTGGGCGCCATGCTGGTGCTGGCCTACAGCGCCCACAGCATGCTCAACATCGCCTACCTGACCTGGGGCGCGCGCCTGGCCGGCGGCGGCAGCGCCCTGCTGTCGGCCTCGGCCTGGCGCGAAGGGGCGGGGCTGGCGGGCATGCTGATCGCCAGCGTGATCCCGGCCACCATCCTCAGCGGCGACGCCGAACGCATCCCCGCCCGCATGGCGCTGTACAGCCTGGCGTTTGCCGCGCTGCTGCTGGCCGCCCTGCTGGCCCTGCTGAAACTGGCGCCCGCGTGGCCGCACGCCACACCGCAGCCCAACGGTTGGCGCAACGCGCTGCGGCGCATGGCGTCGAACCGCGCCTTTCTGCGCCTGCTCGGCCCGTACTTCCTGAACGCGTGCTCGGTGTCGCTGCCGGCCACGCTGGCGCTGTTCTTCATCCGCGACCAGTTGCAGGCGGCGCCGCTGGCCGGGGCCTTCCTCGGCTGCTATTTCGCCGGCGCCGCCTGCGGCCTGCCGCTGTGGACCGCGCTGGCGCGCCGCATCGGCGTGCTGCCGTGCTGGCGCATCGGCATGGTGCTCGCGGTCGCCAGCTTTGCCGGCGCCGGCTTGCTGGGCGCGGGCGATGTGCTGCCGTATTTTGCCGTCTGCCTCGGCGCCGGCGTGGCGCTGGGTGCGGACCTGGCCATGCCGCCCGTGCTGCTGGCCGGGCTGATCGGCGACGACGACCCCGCCGGCGCCTACTACGGCGTGCTCACGCTGCTCGGCAAGCTGGCGCTGGCCTTGTCCGGCCTGGCGCTGCCGTTGCTGGCCGCGCTCGGCTACCGTCCCGGTGTCGCCGGCGGCGCCGCGCTGGCGCTGGTGTACGCCGGCTTGCCCTGCCTGCTCAAACTGCTGGCCTTGGCCGCGCTGCGGCCGCAGCCGGAACCCATGCCCGTCCAACTTTACCGGAGCCGTCCATGAAGAAGCTGTTCCCCGCCCTGCTGCTGGTCCTGCTCGGCGGCTGCGCCGGTCCCGATGTCCAGCAATACAAGGCGCAGCAGCCGGTGCTGGACCTGGCCGCCTACTTCCACGGCACCACCGATGCCTGGGGCATGTTCCAGCGCCGTGGCGGCACGGTGGAAAAGCGCTTCCATGTCGTCATCACCGGTACCGGCGGCGACGGCACGCTGACGCTGGACGAACAGTTTCAGTACGACGACGGCAGCACGCAGCGCCGCGTGTGGCGTCTGACGCGCGGCGCCGCTGGCCGCTGGCGTGGCCGAGCCGACGACGTCAAGGGCGAGGCGCTCGGCGAACTGGCCGGCAACGCACTGCGCTGGCAATACACGCTGCTGTTGCCGGTCGGCGGCAGCACCTACGAAATGGCGTTCGACGACTGGATGTTCCTGATCGATGACTGCACCATGATCAACCGCGCCAGCATGGCCAAGTTCGGCGTCGAGCTGGGCCAGGTCACGCTGATGTTCCGGAGGCGCGCATGCGCCCGCTGAACCGGCCCGTCACGGCATGGGCTGGCCGGCGCGTGTGGCTGGTCGGCGCCTCCAGCGGCATCGGCGCCGCACTGGCCCAAGCGCTGCTGCAGGCTGGCGCGCGGGTGGCGCTGTCGGCGCGCCGCGACACCCTGCTGCAAGCCGTCGCGGCCGGCCATGCGCAGGCCGTGGTCGCGCCGTTCGACATCCTGGACCAGGACGCTTGGAGCGCCAGCTACCAGTACATCTGCGCGCAGATGGGCGGGGTGGACCTGATCGTGTTCTGCGCCGCCGCCTACCGCCCGGAGCGCAGCTGGGACGTCAGCCCGGACGGCGCGGCCAATACCCTGGCCGTCAACCTGGGCAGCGTCTACACCGGTCTGGCCACGGTGCTGCCGGCGATGCTGGCGCGCGGCAGCGGCGGCATTGCCATCGTCGCCAGCGTGGCGGGTTATGTCGGGTTGCCCAACGCCAGCGTGTACGGGCCCAGCAAGGCCGCGCTGATCAACCTGGCCGAGCTGCTGTACACCGACCTCCAGCCGCGCGGGCTGGACGTGTACCTGATCAATCCCGGTTTCGTGCAAACGCCGCTGACCGCGCAGAACAAGTTCGCCATGCCGGCGCTGCAGACGCCACAGGCTGCGGCCGGCGCGATCGTGCGCGGATTGTCGGCCGGCCAGTTCGAGATCCATTTTCCGAAGCGCTTCACGCTGCTGGTCAAGCTGCTGCGCTGGCTGCCGTACCGCTGGCGCTTCGCCCTTATCACTCATTTTCTGGTGCCACAATGAACGATGCTGAACCACTGCTGGCATGGTATGCCACGCTGACCCCGGAGACGGTCGCGCGCGCCGGCGACTTCTATGCGGCGGACGCGCAGTTCCGCGACCCCTTCAACGACGTGCGCGGCGTGGCCGCGATCGAGGCGATCTTCCGCCACATGTTCGAGCACACCGAGCAGCCGCGCTTTCTCATCGGCGAGCGCATCGCGCAGGGCGGCCAGGTGTTCGTCACCTGGCAATTCCTGTTCCGCCTGCGCGGCGTGCCGTACCAGATCGAAGGCGGCAGCCATCTGCGCTTCAACGCGGACGGCCTGGTCGTCATGCACCGCGACTACTGGGATGCCGCCGAAGAGCTGCTGCAAAAGCTGCCGCTGGTCGGCCCGCCGATCCGCTGGCTGCGCGCCCGCTTCCGCGTGCCCGTGCCGGCATGAACACCACGCTCAAGCTGATCCTCGGCGACCAGCTCAACTGCCGTCACAGCTGGTTCGCGCAGCCCAGCCCGGACGTGGTGTTCGTGCTGATGGAGGTGCGCCAGGAAACCGACTACGTGCTGCACCACGCGCAGAAGATCATCGCCATCTTCGCCGCCATGCGCGACCTGGCGCGCAGGCTGCGCGAGGCCGGGCACCGCGTCCACTACCTGGCCATCGACGACGCCGACAACCGCCAGTCGCTGCCGGCCAACCTGGACTATTTGCTGGCGCATTACGCGGCGGACGCCTTCGCCTGGCAGGCGCCGGACGAATGGCGGCTGGACCGGCAACTGGCCGACTACGCCGCCGGACTGGGCATCGAAACCTGGATGGACGACAGCGAGCATTTCTACGCCGCGCGCCACGAGGCGGCCGGCTTTTTCGACGGCCGCGCCGCGTGGGTCATGGAACCGTTCTACCGCCACATGCGCAAGCGCCATGGCGTGCTGATGGGCGTGGGCGGCGCGCCGGCGGGCGGCCAGTGGAATTTCGACCACGACAACCGCGAGGCCTGGCCGGGCCTTCCATGGGAGCCGGCCGATGCGCGTCCGCGCCACGACCACAGCGCGCTGTGGCGCACCATCACGGCGGCGGGCGTGCGCAGCTTCGGCGCAGCGCAGGCCGATGATTTCCGCTGGCCGCTCAATCGCGAGGAAGCCTTGCAGCAGCTGGAGCGCTTCGTGCAGGACGCGCTGCCGAATTTCGGCCGCTACCAGGATGCGATGAGCCTGCGCGCATGGCGCTTGTTCCACTCGCTGCTGTCGTTCGCGATGAACAGCAAGATGCTCGATCCGCGCACGGTGGTCGAACGGGTCGAAGCGGCCTGGCGCGATGGCGCGGTGCCGCTGGCGTCGGCCGAGGGCTATATCCGGCAAATCCTCGGCTGGCGCGAATACGTGCGCGGCGTTTACTGGCAGCGGATGCCGGGCTACGACCTTCTCAACGCCTTCGGCCATAACGCGCCGCTGCCGCACTGGTTCTGGAGCGGCGACACGCGCATGCGCTGCCTGGCGACGGCGATCGGCCAGTCGCTGGAGCACGCGCACAGCCACCACATCAACCGTCTCATGGTGATCGGCAATTTCGCGCTGCTGGCGGGACTGTCGCCGCAGGAGCTGCATCAATGGTACCTGGGCATCTACATCGACGCCTTCGAGTGGGTGGAATTGCCGAACACACTGGGCATGAGCCAGTATGCCGACGGCGGCCTGCTGGCCACCAAGCCGTATGTGTCGAGCGCAGCCTACATTGACCGCATGAGCGATTACTGCAAGGGCTGCCACTACCAAAAAAAGCAGCGCACCGGCGAGCGCGCCTGTCCCTACAACGCGCTGTATTGGGATTTTTTCCTGCGCAACGAACAGCGGCTGGGCAAGAACCACCGGCTCGGCATGGTCTACCAGCAGTTGCGCCGCATGAGCGACATCGACAAGCAAGCCTTGCAGGAACAGGCCGCCGCCACCCGCGCCGGTCTTGCCGGGCTGTAGTCCCTACGTCGGCGATCGCGATGGGCGGCCGCCCAAGGCCACCGCGTCGAGGCTGCGTGCCTTCTGTCCGACATACGGCAGCAAGCTGACCAGCGCCAGCACGGCCAGCGCGACGCCCAGCCACAGCGGCGCGCGCAGGCCGTAGCCGGCGGCGATGCCGGCGCCGCCTATCCACGATCCCGCGCCCAGGCCGATGTTGATGACCGACGTGTGCACGGTGTTGACCAGCGGCCCGGGATGCGCGGTCTTCATCACGCGGGCGATGATGGCCGGATTCATCGACACGCCGACCAGCCCGGTCACGACCAGCAGGATGACGCTGACCGTCTTGTCGTCCGCGAACACCGCGAACAGCGCCAGGCTGACGCCCAGCACGATCATGCCCCACACCATGATGAGGATGGCGTGCTGGTCCGCGTAGCGTCCCACCACGCCGTTGCCCACCACGTTGGCGATGCCGTACGCGCCCAGCAGCCACGGGATGGCCGACGGCGCGAAGCCGGTGATCTGGATCAGGATGGGCGTGAAGTAGCTGAAGGCGGCGAAGATGGCGCTGATGATGAGCGCGCTGGTGGCGTAGGCCGCCCACAGGTGGGGATTCCTGAACTCCACCATCTCCCTGCCGAGGCTGATTTGCTCGGACGAGCGCGAACGCGGCACCAGCAGCGCCACCAGCACCATGCACATGCCCGTCAGCGCGACCACCAGCCAGAAGCTGGCGCGCCATCCCAAGTGCTGGTCGATGAGCGTGGTGACCGGCACGCCGACCACCGCCGCGAGCATCAGGCCGCCGATCACGACGGCGGCGGCGCGCCCGCGCACCGTGGGGCTGACCACCTCGGCGCTGATCGCCAGCGACATGCCGAAGCACGCCGAGCCGGCCACGCCGGTGGCGACCCGCGCGATGGCCATGACGTCGTAGCTGTCGGCCGAGGCGGCCACCGATTGCGCCAGCGCGTACAGTCCGAGCAAGCCCATCAGCCCCTGCTTGTTGGGCACGCGCAGCTTGAGCAGGCCCACCGTCGCCAGCGGCCCGCCGACCACCATGCCGATGGCGTACAAGGAGATCAGATAGCCGATCTGCGTCACTGGCACGTTCAGCGCCTGGGCCAGCGACGGCATGATGCCCGCCACCATGAATTCGGACGTGGTCAACGAAAAGATCGTCAACCCGAGTATGTAGACAACCAACGGCATAAAGGGTTCCTTCAAGATTGGGGGAATGGGCGCGCCGCCGTCAGCGCGAGAAAATGTTGTCCGCGATATCGCCGGTGCAGAAGTTCGGGAAGTCGCGCACCGACAGGTGGTGCGGATCGTTGCCGGTGACCATGCGCAGCAGGCGGTTGCCGCCGGCCTGCAGGTAGAACACCGACGATGCCGCCGGCCGCTCCACCACCCAGGCGTCGGCGGCCTGGCCCAGCACGGTGTGGCGGCCGTCGTGCAGCGCGCCGCCGTCGCGCAGGATCGCTTGCGGCAGGAACAGCTCGGAGAAGGACGACAACTCGTCGTCCAGCACGGTCTCCAGCAGCTGCTCGCCGGCCGTCGTGCCTTCCCTCGCATAAGCCACCTTCTGCTTGCGGCTTTGCCCGCGCCCGGCGTCGCCGAGCTCCGACATCCACAGCCGGTAGCCCTTCGCTTTCTCCGGCCAGGGGTTGAACAGGCCGTCGATGCGGCAGATGTTGCGGGCGTAGTCGAACCAGCAATAGCCGGAGGTGACCTGGTCCTCCTCCCGCATCGGCGACCAATAGGAGACGTAGGCGCTGCTCCATTGCGTCGGCAGCAGCGGCGGCGTGGCGTGGACTGGCATGGCGGCTCCTATCGGCCCAGCGCGTAGCCGAGGGCGGCCATCAACGCGTCCTGCAGCGGCGGCAGGTCCTTGCGGCGGGCGTCGAAGCTGATGGTCAGCTCGGCGTTGCTCAGACCGATGCGGTCGCCGACGGTTTCGAACCAGCGGCGGCTGCTGTTGGCGTGTTCCTTGAACAGCTGCACCAGCGGCACGGCGCGCTCGTTGAAGTTGCGCAGCGCGGCGGCGGTGTCGGGCCCGGTGGCCAGCGTCTTCACCAGCAGGTGGGCCACCACCACCGCCATCGTGGTGCCGTGGCCGATCGAGAAGTGGCCCGACTGCAGCGCGTCGCCGATCAGCACGAACTTGCCATCGCAGGCCAGGTCGTGGCTGAGCGTCATGAAGTTGCGCCAGCCCTGGCCCGGCTGGCTCACCAGTCCGTGCTCGCCCAGCTCGGCGCTGAAGGTGCTGGCGATCCAGGCGGCCGCTTCGCGTTCGGTCATGTTGTCCAGCCCGGCGCGTTCGTAGCTTTGCTCGCTGCATTCGACGATGAAGGTGCTCATCGTGTCCGAGTACTTGTAGGCGTGGCCGATGAAGATGCCCTTGTCGTTGCTGCGGAAGACCAGGTTCATCTGGTCGAACAGCTGGGTGGTGCCGTACCAGATGTATTTGTTGCGGCCGAAGTCGACCTGCGCCGCCAGCGCCGGCGGCAGCTCCAGCGATTTGTGGTTGACGCCGTTGGACACGACCACCAGGTCGTACCCGGCCTCCAGCTCCTCCCGGCTTTGCATCGGCGTTTCGTAGCTGATGGCGATGCCGGCCGCCACGCACTTGGCGCGCAGGGCCTGCACCAGGCCGCGGCGCTCGACGCCGCACAGCGTCACGCCGGTGCTCATCAGGTTGGGCTGGTCGCGGTGCACCAGCTTGAACTCCTCGATGAACTGCGGGTTCAGCAGTTCCGGCTGCTCCAGGTAGGACAGCGGATTGGCCGGATGGCGCGGCGGCCGTCCGGGCAGCACCACGCCCCAGCCCAGCACTTCTTCCTTGGTGTTCTTTTCCGCGATGCTGATGTCCCAGCTGGGCTGGGCTTGTTTCATCTGGCTGGCAAAAATCAATCCTGCCGGGCCGGCGCCGATAACGAGAATCTTCATTAATTTACCCTTCCAAGTTTGTACCACACGTTTTGCTTCTTCTGGATTTGCTGCAGCTCATCGTAGGGAACCGATGTGAAGTACAGTTTCTCCGCCATGTCCGGCGGATAAACATTGGGGAATTTCTTGTGCATGTAGCGCGTGTAGCGCGTCTGCAGGAAGAAAATGAAATTGGGGTTGCTCAGCGCTTCGTAGTTGGCGATCGCCATGTCCTGCATGGCGTCCGCCTGCACCTTGCGCTGGCGGGTGAATTCGGACAGCACCACGTCCAGCGCCTCGCCGTGTTTTTCCAGCAGCGTGATGAAGACGTACACATCCTCCAGCGCCATGTTCATGCCCTGGCCGAGGAAGGGCGCGGTGGCGTGCGCCGAGTCGCCCAGCAGCAGCACGTTGCCCTTGTAGTGGAAGGTGCTGGAGCGCACGTTGATCAGGTCGTTGCTGGGCAGGGCGATGAACTGGTCCACCAGCGCTTGCCGGCTGGCCTCCGGCAGCATGCTGAAGTAGCGGCCAAAGAACTCCGCCATCGTTTCGCGGTGCAGCGTGGCCAGGCTGGGCATGCCGCTGTAGGGCAGGCAGATGGCGAAGCTGATGCTGCCGTCCGGGATGGTGGCGGCGCGGCCGGCGAACAGGCCCTTGGAATCCATGCCGAAGAAGTACAGCAGGTCCTTGCGGAAGCCCAGTTCCTTGGCGTTCGGCAGCACCAGCGTCTTGTAGCCGTGGCGGAAGAAGCTCTGCTTGAATTCGAAGCGCCGCATGCCGCTCTGCATGGCGCGCCGCACGGCCGAGTGGGCACCGTCGGCGCCGATGATCAGGTCGCCGTGCAGGTGCTGCATGACGCCGCCCTTGCCCTGGATGAGCACGGTCTTGTGCTCGAGGTCGACGTCCAGGCAGCGGTGTTCGAAGTAGTACTTCACGTTGTGCTTGACGGCGTAGCGGTTGAGCAGGCGCTGGAAGGCGTTGCGGTCCAGCGAGAGCGGGAACATGTCTTCCAGCGGGCTCAGTTCGCGCACCTTCAACTGACCGCGCACGCAGAACGCCATGCCGACGATGGCCTCGCCGCATTGCTCCAGTTCCTGCCGGCTGATGCCGGCCGCCAGCACGGCCTTGATGCCGCGCACGGTCATGCTGACGCCGATGGCGCGCGAGCTGACCGGGTCGGCCGTGGCGGAGTTGTCCTGCAGCGGGTCGCTGCGCTTTTCGATGACGTGGATGTCGTATCCGCGCTGGGCCAGGTAGATGGCGGTCAGGCTGCCGGCCAGCCCGCCGCCGACAATGATGATGGTCTTTTTCATTACGCTTCCCTTGACATCCTTCCCCGAGATAAATCGGTCAATTGCTGATTAAAGAACTCCAACATTTCGATCTGCGCCAGGCCGACCACGCCGGCCTGCAGGCCGCGCGCATACTGCGCCAGCGACTGGCATTTGTACGCCAGTTGTTCGCATCCCTGGCTGAAGTCGCTGTCGACCTGCGCGCCCGGAGGCATCGGCACCGGCGGCCCGGCGTTGCGGCCCGGCAGGCCGGACGGCATGTTCATCAGCGCCGCCGACAAGGGCCGCAGCAGGCCGGTCATGATGTCGATGGACGCGTTCATCAGCCGCGAGCGGCGCAGGCTGCCCAGCGGCTGCTGCGCGAAGTGGTGCGCCATCAGCTGGAAGGTCAGCTCGTAGCAGCCCTGGTAAAGCTGCATCAGCGAGCGGGCCTTGTGGTCGGTCACCACGGTGCAGTCGGTGCGCGCTTCCAGCACCGGGTTCTTCAGCGCCGGCACGGCCGGTTCGAACGGCTGGGCGCGGGTCGTGTACTGGCCGGCTATCGTGCGCAGCCGCTGGAAGTGCGAGGAGGCGAAGTGCGGCGAGTCGACCGCCACGCCCTCGCCCTGCTCGGTGACGAAGTCGATCGCGAACAGCGCGCTGTCGCGGTCGAACACTTCCAGCTGGTAGCCTGGATAGGCGCGGTTGGTCAGCTCCTTGAGGAACAGGTGGTGCTCGCCGCCGCGCTTGCCGCCGTTGGGGGCGAACAGCTCGGGCAGTTCGGCCAGCGCCTGGCGGATGGCGATGTAGAAGCTGGCGATGGACTTGCCCGGCGTGGGCAGGTAGTCCGGCCATTCGAAGCGCACGAACCTGGCCAGCACATGTTCGGAGAACGGTTCGAAGGCGAACTCGGTGTCGAGGCCGAAGCGCTGCCGCGCCTGCTCGCCCAGCAGCGGCGTGCCGGCGTGGAAGGGTTCGCCGAGCGCCATCAGCACGTTGTTCACCACCAGGTAGTGGATCATTTCCTCGTGGGCGATTTCCAGCAGCGCGCCGCGCGTGCCGCTGTTGCGGCGGCGGTCTTCGGTGCCGCAGGCCAGTTCCAGCTCGTCCTGTTGCCAGCGGCCGGCCTGCACCAGCTGCGCGCCCTGCTCGTAGTTGGGAATCGTGTAGGCGGCGTACAGGTATTGCAGCATCAGCGACAGTTCCAGGTCGATCGCTGTTTTCAGCTCGGCGATCAGCTCGGCCTTGCTGCCGATGGCGCGCGCCGTCGTCGCGGGTTCCGGCTGCGCGGTCCTGGCGGCGGCCTCGACTTGCGTCAGGTATTTCAGGAACAGGCGCGACTTCGGCAGCGACAGCTCGCGCGTGCTCGGCATGTAGTAGCTCTTGTCGCGGTTTTGCGGATCGCACATTTGCCACATCAGGCGCGAGTAGGTTTCGGTCTTGCACTGGTCCGCCAGGCTGAACACCTTGTCCGACATGAAGGGATAGACCAGCTCGTAGTAGCTCATCACGTGCCGGTACAGGAAGTCGTAGTCGACCTGTTCGGCGGGGACGTCGTCCAGGTGCCAGTCGTCAGGCAGCACGCGTGCGCCGATGTGCTGCGCTTCCCGGCCTTCGCCCAGCACGATGCGGGTGGCGCCGGGGCGGCGGCCGGTGACGGTCAGGTCGACGTAGCCTTCGCCGCATGCGGACGGTTGCAGTTGCAGCGCCAGCATGCCGGCGTCCTGCGCCTGCGCGGTCAGCGCCGGGTGCGCGGCCAGCTTGCCGCGGAAGCGGCTTTGCAGCGTGATCGTCTGTGGATAATCCTGTTGTTGTCCACAGTTGGGCGCTTCCAGGTACAGCTGGTTGCTGTCGGACTGCAGCACCCAGTCGGCCTCGTCCCATTGCGCGTGCGCGCTGCCCAGGCGCAGCGCGCCGGACGGCGTGGCGCCGTGCCGCAGCGGCACGTCGAACACACCGTTGTGGCGCCGGTGGTCCAGGTACAGCTGCTCGGGAATGCGCGCCACCAGCGTGCCCGCCGCGTCGTGCAGCGCGAGGTCGCCCAGCGCCTGCTTGCCTCCGAGCGCGTGCGTGGGATGCTGTTCGGAGACGGCATGGGCGGCGCGCGTGGTGTAGGGGATGGCGGTCGGCATGTTGAGCGAGACGCGGTCCGCGTGCAGCTTCACCATCACCGGCCCCAAGCTGCCCTGTTGCGGCAGCAGCAGGCGGCCGCTGGGGTAGGTGGCCAGCTCGTCGCGGCGCCACAGGCCGATGCTGCCGGCCAAGTCGTAGAACACCGGCGAATCGGGCTTCAACGGCGTCGACATGTTGAACAGCGCGTACTGGATGGTCAGGCCCAGCACGTCGTCGTCGTCCAGTGCGTGCTGCAGCGCGCACATGCTGGATGGCAGCGGCGCGTCGGGATTGAACAGGAAGTTGCGGTCCTGCTTGGCCACCGAGAACTGGAACAGGCGCGAACGGCCGAATTCCTCGTCGAGGAAGTGGCCGCTGCGCTCGGTGACGTGGCCGTGGCCGAGCCAGCGCACCGAATGCGCCTGCGGGATGTCGGCGCTGAACAGCGCCGGGGTGTGCGGCGTGGCCAGCTTGCCGCTCAGCGTGAACTGGCCGGCGTAGATCAGCGTGGTGTCCGGCTGGCCCGGGTTGTTGTCGACCCACCGAGCACGGTTGAAGGTGGTGCGCAGGTAGTCGTTGTAGTGTCCCCACAAGGCCAGCCTGGCGCCGACCAGTGCGTCCTCCGTGTCGATGTCCCCTTCCTGCAGCTGCACGCCGGTGATGCGGACGTTCTCCCACGAAAAGTGGTTGTTGCCGCAGAAGTTGTAGCCGGCCGCCTGGCTGAACACGCCTTCCGGGGCCGGCTTGCCGGCGGCGTTGAAGCGGGGCTCGAGCTGCCTGAGGTGCTGGTGGAACTCGGACGGCGGGCGGCTCAGGTCGAACGGCGCGCCCGCCATCGAGATCGCGTTGGTGGCGATGTCGATGTGGCCGTGCGTGTTGCGGTTCGCGGTCGGGACGTTGGCGCGCGCGAAGCCGCGGAAGTGCAGCCGGGGCAGGTCGAGGATGCTCATGCGCCCTCTGCCGACGTGGTGGCCAGCGCATCGGCCTCGCCGGCTGCTTCGGCTTGCTGGCGCAGGCGCTCCAGCAGCAGGCGGGTGGCGTGGCGCGCGCTGATCAGGCTGCCCTCCATCCAGCCGCAGTGCTGGGTGTAGGCGTCCGAGCAGGAGATGATGCCGTCCTGGTGCAGCAGCACGGCCGGATGCGCGCTGTGCGGATCGGTGTAGAACTCGACGCCGTGCGGCCAGTGCTTGTGGAAATGTCCCTTGATCGGCGGCATAGGCTGGCCGTCCAGCGGCAGCGCTTCCTCCAGGTGGCGGCGCACCTGTTCCAGGTACGCGTCCTCGCCCTGCTCCAGGCATTCCCGCCAATAGCTGGCGCTGTCGCTGTCGTTGTAGAACAGCAGGTACTGGTCGCCCTTGAAGTAGATCTTGCGCAGCGGGTTGTTGGTCATCACCACCTTGTCGGTCAGGCCGAGCGCTTGCCACCAGGCGTGGTCGAAGGTCAGGAAGCCTTTGAACAGGGGCAGGGAATCGTATTCGAACGAGCTCCACGCGGACGGGAAATCCAGGTTCAGCTGCGGCATCGCCGATGGCGGCACGGCCATGATCAGGTGGCGGGTGCGGTGCACCGTGGTATCGCCCTGGTGGCTGAAGACGAGCACGTGGTCGGCGCCGGCGCGTTCGACCGACAGCAGCCGGTGCTCCATCTGGAACTCCACGCCGGCGGCCTGCGCCTGGCGTTGCAGCTGGGCCAGCAGTCCGGCGTAGCCTTCGATGGCGTAGCGCCATTCGTTGCCGGCGTTCTCGGTGAAGCTTTGCGTTTCCGGATGCTTCTTGATGATGTCGTAGGCCATGGCGCCGGAGACGATGGGCAGCAGCAAGGCGTCGTAGCCGGTGGCCTTGATCATGCGGATGGCTTCCGCCTCGCCCAGGTAGTGGCTGACGAATTCCAGGAAGGACTCGGTCGGGTGTTCCTTCAGCATCGCGCTCAGGCTGTGCAGCGTGGACTTGAGCTTTTCCTGCTCGCGTCCGCCGGCGGCCACCTCGGTGAAGGGATAGGTCGCGTGCTCCAGTCCGCTGTCCTGCATGAGCTCGTCGAAATGCGGATGCAGCTGCGGCGAGTAGCGGGCCGCGCCCAGTTCGGCGACCTCGTCGCCCACCATGCGCGACTGGATGCGTCCGCCGACCCTGGCGTTCAGATCGAAGATGCGGATGCGGAGATGCTTGCCGAAAGCGGCTTTAATCAACTGAGTTGCACATGCCAACCCTCCCAGGCCGGCGCCAATGATGCAAATGTCGGAATACTGTGTCATCCAGGGGTTCCTTTCAGTCGTAGGCAAGCTACTGATGCGGCTCAAAAAAGTTCAAGTTTGACGAGTGGTTTTTCTGCGTCAGATCAAAGACAGGCCGAACGATAACTTACTTGCATCATTGGCGATTTGACAAACGTCAATGCACCAAAACGGGGCATGTGCTACTTTTGTAGCCTTAAATTTCCAAGGGGAAGTGGATTGACGCGACCGGCAATATCAAGCTATTGCGGGTGAGAATCGTGTGGTGCCGTGCGGCTGGGTTTGGAAGGTGCGGGAGGCAAGCCACGCCGCCCGGCGCTCCGGGCGAAGCGCGTGGATCGGGGGGCGGTGGGAGGAAGGGGCGGTTAGGCGATTGTGCGTAGCCGCTTTCGGCGAGCAAGCGCTCGAAATCCCTTCGTGGAAAATATCGACGATGGCTTGTTTCTTGTCAGTGGCTTGCTGATGGTAAGTCTGGCGGCGCAGCTGTTCTTACTCGAGCGCCGCCACCGCTGGTAGCGGCTGATCTGCTGGCTGGGCGTCAGCGGCCGCCGCAGGCCACCGACGAGCCGTCCGGCGAGGCCTGGCAGAAGGATGCCTGGCCGCCGCACGCGACCTCGTGGCCGTTGGCCGACTGTTCGCAGAAGCTCGCCTTGCCGCCGCAAGCCACGTGCTGGCCATCGGCCGATTTTTCGCAGTAGGAAGCTTCGCCGCCGCAGGCCACGGCGCTGCCGTCGGCCGACTTGGCGCAGAACGAGGCCTGGCCGCCGCAGGCGACTTGCTTGCCGTCGGACGAGGTGTCGCAGAAGCTGGCCTTGTATCCGCAGGCGACCGCGTTGCCGGCCGATGATTTCTGGCAGAAGCTGGCGGCGGGGCCGCAGGCCACCGCCTTGCCGTCGGGCGAGGTCTGGCAGAACGCCGGGCCGCCGTCGGCGCCGGTCGTGGACGAGGCATGGCCGGACTGCGGCACGATGGCCACGCAGCCGGCGCACAACAGGGTGGCAAGGAAGGTCAAGGTGGAACGTGCTGCCTGCGAAATACGCATGGATATCCCCGGAATGGTTGTTGATCTTTTGCTATTATACCCACCGGCGCGCGCGGCGCGTCACCCCGGCTGCATGCAGGCGGCCGTGGTGGCGCCCAGATGCAGCCGCACCGGCACCACGATCTCGCGCAGCGGTCCGCCGTCGATCAACTCCTCGGCCAGGGTGATGGCTTCCACCGCGATGCGCTCGATGTCCTGCACCACCGTGGTCAGGTCGTAGGGCATGCCCGGCAGGCCGTCGAAGCCGACCACCGACACCTGCTCCGGCATCCGCAAGCCCAGGTCTTCAAGCGCGCCGATGGCGCCTATCGCCATCTCGTCGCTGGCGCAGAACAAGGCCGTGAAGCGCAACCCGCCCTCCCATGCGCGCCGCACGGCCCGATAGCCGCCCAGCACCGAGAACTGCCCGTCCAGCTCAAGTTCCGGACGCAGCGCGACGCCGGCCTCCGCCAGTGCCGCGCGGTAGCCGTGCCGGCGGTCGACGTCGGATTGCTGCGCGGTTGGCATGCCGACAAAGCCGATCGCGCGGTGACCCAGTTCCAGCAGGCAGCGGGTGGCGGCCGCGCCGCCGCCGGCGTCGTCCGGCACCACGAAGGCGGCGTTCGGCTGGTGGCCCAGCACCACCGCCGGCACCTTGCGTTGCGCCAGCAGCGCCAGGCGTTCCTGCACCGCTTCGGTGTTGTGCAGCAGCACCGCGTCCGGCAGCCGGGCATAGGTGTCCAGCGGCTCGTTCATTTCGACAAAGCGGGTGCCGCGTTCACCGGCCACCTGCACCAGGGCGCGCCAGAACAGGGTGAAGTAGGGACCGAAGCCGCCCTTGCTCAAGGAGATGCCGACGCTGTGGCGCGAACGCCGGCTCAATTCGCGCGCGGTCGGATCGGGCGAGTAGCCGGAGGCGTTCATCGCGGCCAGGATGCGTTGGCGGGTTTCTTCGGCCATGCGGCCTTTGCCGTTGAGCGCGCGGCTGACCGTGCCTTTCGACAGGCCGAGATTCAATGCAAGTTGGTCCAACGTCATCTTCACTGCGCTTCCCCCGGCCCTGGCACGCCATCCAAAAGCGGCATGATACCGCCATTTGCCGGTTTCGCCGCATGTGTTGCTAATTGCATCGTTGAAGCGGAATAAATTGCAATTCGGTTTGGAACGCTGCATAATTATTTCGTTGCGCAACCGGTTGCGCACAAATGAAACACCGGTTGCTCAATCGATAATTTCGGAAAACAGCAAGATCCGTCAGCGCCGATCCCCAGCCACACCGCAGCGACCGCTTATACAGTTATAGTTAAAAAGATAATAGACGGAGACAAAAATGAAGAATCGCAAGCGTTATTTGCTGTCCACCATCACGCTGGCTGTGTGGGCGTTGACACATCAGGCACAGGCGCAGGAAGGCGCCGCCGCCGCCGCCGACATCGGCGGCGCCAGCCAGGACCGCGCCGACGACAAGCTCAACCAGGTGGTGGTCACCGGCAGCACCTCGCTCAAGCGCACCGTGCGCGAGAGCTCGGTGGCCGTCACCAGCGCCGACCGCGCCGACCTCGACCGCAAGGCGCCGCGCAGCACCGCCAGCGCGCTGGAACTGATCCCCGGCATGATGGTCGAGGACTCCGGCGGCGAGGTGTCCAACAACTACACGGTGCGCGGCCTGGCCGGCGGCGGCCAGAACTTCGTCCAGCTGTCCGAGGACGGGCTGCCGGTGTTCTACCATCCGGGCCTGGCCGACGCCGTGCTCAAGCAGGAACTGTCGATCGACCGCATGGAGGCGGTGCGCGGCGGCACCTCCGGCATCCTGACGGTCAACGGCGCCGGCGCCACCGTCAACTTCATCACGGTGCGCGCCAAGGACGAACCGGAGGGCGCGCTGCGCCTGACCGGCTCCGACTACGGCACCCGGCGCATCGACCTGCGCTACGGCGGCGCGCTGGGCAACGGCTGGTACGCCGGCTTCGGCGGCTTCTACCGCCGCGCCGACTCGGTGCGCGACATCGGCTTCACCGCCGACCATGGCGGCCTGCTGCGCGCCTACGCGGGCCGCAAATGGGGCGGCGGCGAATTCAGCGTCAACGTCAAGCTGGTCAACGACCACAACACCTTCCTGCTGCCGACGCCGTTCCAGAACCCGTCCAATCCGCAGCCGGTGCCCGGCTTCAACGGCAACTACGGCACCTTGCTGAGCGCGGACAACGGCGTGCAGGCCGGCCGCAACTCCAACGGCATCCAGACCAACGACTTGAACGACGGCGTGGCCACCAAGTCGACCTCGGTCGGCTACGCCTTCGAACAGCGCCTGAGCGACGCCTTCACGGTGCGCTCCAAGGGCCGCTACACCGACTTCAAGAACGACTTCAACGCGGTGTTCACCTTCGACAACAACAGCCTGCGCTCGGCCGCCGACCGCCTGAACCCGGCCACCAACGGCGACATCAAGGCCATGCTGGCGCGCTTCCCCGGCACCACGGCGGCCATCCGCGGCGTGGCCAGCGGCACCGTGTACGCCGGCGCCAATCTCGCCAACGTCAGCGGCAACGGCCTGCTGACGGACAACATCTCGGCCAAGAACCGCGCCTACCGCCAGAACTTCGTCAACGATCTGAGCGTCACCTGGACCGCGGCCGGCAACAGCCTGACCGCCGGCCTGCTGACCATCGACCAGGATGAACAGGGCGGCAACGACGGCAACACCCGCTTCCTGGGCGAGGTGAGGAACAACCCGGCCCGCCTCGACATCGTCGCCATCGACGGCGCCGGCAAGGTGGTCGGCCAGCTGACCGACAAGGGCGTGCTGGAATACAACCCGTGGGGCGTGGGCCTGAGCCGCTCCTCGCTGTCGTCGCAGAACCTGTACCTGAACGACGAGTACCAGTTCAACGAGCGCCTGCGGGTGGACGCCGGCATGCGCCTGGAGCATTTCCACTACCGCGCCTGGCGCCCGCAGGGCTCGACCGTGGCGATACCGGGATCGAGCAAGCCGGACGGCAGCGACGCCGACAACATCATGGTCAACAACACCATGCCGGCCTTCAACGGCCAGTACGACTACGTCGACAACGGCGCCGCCAACCACAGCTCGGCCACGGCCGGCGCCAATTACCTGATCAACGACAACCTGGCGGCCTACGCGCGCTATTCGCAAAGCTACCAGGCCAACAACGAGAACCCGGTGACCCGCATCAGCTTTGGCGAGCTGGGCGCGCGCTACCAGCGGCGCGGCTTCTCCGCCTCGCTGACGGCGTTCCGCACCAACTTCAAGAACTACCAGTTCAGCCGCCTGCTCGAAGGCGACAGCCTGGAAACCAAGATCGGCGGCGACATCATCGTCAACGGCCTGGAGTACGACCTGCAATGGAAGCCGCTGCGCTACGCCCGCGTCAACCTGACCGGCGTGGTGCAGAAGTCGTCGATGAACATCAAGAGCGTCAGCGGGCCGTCGGCGTCGACCGTCAACACCGCCAGCCTGGGCTCGCACCCGGAGCGCTCGCCGGACCAGAACTACACGATTACGCCGGCCCTGCTGCTGCCGGATAACAAGGGGGAGGTCTACCTGTCCTACCACCAGGTCGGCAAGCGCTACGCCGACGCCGCCAACTCCTTCGTGCTGCCGGCCTACCACACGGTGGACCTGGGCGCGAACTACCAGTTGACGCCGACGCTGGCGCTGAACCTGAGCGTGCAGAACCTGACCAACACCATCGGCCTGACCGAGGGCAATCCGCGCGCCGGATTCACCGAGGTCGCCGGCGGCAACTACTTCTTTGCGCGCGCCATCCTGGGCCGCAACATGCAGTTCAGCCTGACCGCGTCGTTCTGATTGTGCGTCCTTTGCCGGCCGGCGCGCGCGTCGGCCGGATTTTTTTCAGGCGGAAGAATCCATCCATGATGAAATACCTTAGCATTGCAGCGTTGCTGGTCAGTTCGGCGGTGCACGCCGGCGCGGACGAGGACTGGACCATCGTCGCCCCGGCCATCGATCCGGCCCGCTATCACGGCGTGACGGTCGCCAATGGCGTGCTGGGCCTGGTGTCCTCGGCCGAGCCGATGACGATGGGCGAAGTGGTCCTCAACGGCGCGTTCGACACCTACGGCCGCGGCCGGGTCGACAACATCCTGAAGGGCTTCAACTTCATGAACATCAATCTCGACGTCGATGGCCAGCGCGCCGACGCGGCCCACGTGTCGGGCCTGCGGCAAACGCTGGACATGAAGCGGGCGCTGCTGATCACCGAGTTCGACCTCAAGGACAAGGTCCACGTCCGGCACAGCATCGCCGCCCTGCGCCAGCTGCCCTACACCGCGCTGGCCACGGTGGAGATCATGGCGCGGCGCGACACCACGGTCACGCCATCGGCGCTGATCGAGGCGCCCGACATCCTGCGCGACGTCAGGCAGCTGTACGCCCAGATCGACCGGCCGCACGCGCGCATTCCGCTCATGAGCTCGGTGGCCAAGAGCCCGTCGGGGCGGCATACCGTCGCCGCCGCCGTCAGCTTCATCTTCGAGCGCGGCGCCCGGCCGGAGCTGGTGCACGAGGACGGCGACTACAACCGCCATTCGGCCAAGTTCAGCCGTTCGCTCAAGGCCGGCGAGACGCTGCGCTTCTCGGTGGTCGGCTCGATGCTGTCCTCGGCCCACCTGGCCGACCCGCACAACGAGGCCGAGCGCCTGACCGTGTACGCCGCGCTGCAGGGGCGCGAGCGCCTGATGGCGGCCCACCTCCAGGCCTGGGAAGCCCTGTGGACCAGCGACATCGTCATCGACGGCGATCCGCAAGCCCAGCGCGACATGCGCCTGGCGCTGTACCACCTGTACGCGTTCGCGCGCGAAGGTACGGCCTTCAGCCTGTCGCCGATGGGCTTGTCAGGATTGGGCTACAACGGCCACGTGTTCTGGGACGCCGAGCTGTGGATGCTGCCGCCGCTGCTGGCGCTCAAGCCCGAGCTGGCCAAATCGATGCTCGAATACCGCTTCCAGCGCCTCGGCGCGGCGCGCGAGAACGCACGCAACCACGGCTACCGGGGCGCGATGTTCCCGTGGGAGTCGGCCAGCGAGGGCCACGAGGTCACGCCGGTGCCGGCGCTGACCGGACCGTTCCAGCAGCACATCACCGGCTGCGTCGGCTGGGCGTTCTGGAAGTACTACCAGGTCACCCACGACAAGCAGTGGCTGCGCGAGCGCGGCTATCCGGTGCTGAAGGAAGTGGCCGACTTCTGGGCCAGCCGGGTCGAACGCCAGGGGCCGGGCCGCTACGAGATCAACAATGTGATCGGCGCCAACGAGTGGCAGGAGAACATCGACAACAACGCCTTCACCAACGGCATGGCGATCACCGTGCTGCGCTATGCGGCCCAGGCCGCGCGCGAACTGGGCGTCGCGCCCGATCCCGACTGGGAACTGGTGGCCGCCAACATCCCCATCCTGCGCTTCGCCGACGGCACCACGCGCGAGAACGCCAGCTACGACGGCGTGCCGATCAAGCAGGCCGACGTCAACCTGCTGGCCTATCCGCTCGACATCGTCAGCGACCCGGCCCGCATCGCCCAGGACCTGGCCTACTACGCGCCGCGGCTGGCGCCGGAGGGGCCGGCCATGGGGCTGTCCATCGTCGCCACGCTGCACGCGCGCGCCGGCCAGGCCGAGCAGGCGTACCAGGCCTTCCAGCGCAGCTACCAGGGCCTGCGCCTGGCGCCGTTCGGCGTGCTGGAGGAATACCCCGGCGGCGGCAACCCGTATTTCGCCACCGGCGCCGGCGGCACCCTGCAGGCGCTGCTGTTCGGCCTGGGCGGCCTGCGCATCGACGACCAGGGCATCAGCCAGCGCAAGACCGCATTGCCCAAGCGCTGGAAGCGGCTTGAGCTGCGCGGCGTCGGCGCCGGCCGCGCGACGTTCACGCTGCCCTAGGCCCGGCATTATTTTTCCCGGCCGGCGTGCGCGCCGGCCGGTTTTCCCCACCCGTTTTTGGAACTCCCGATGGAACAGATCCACCCGCTGCCCGACCCCGCCGAACCCGCCCTGCGCTTCTCGCTGCCGGAGGGCCTGGTCGCCAATGAATTCCTGCGCCAGGGGCCGGTCGCCGCGCACCTGCTGCTGAGCTCCGGCGATGCGCCGCGCCTGCTGGCCGCCTTCCCGGCCGGGAACAGCGCCACCGGCCTGTGGTTCAAGCCGGACGGGGCGCCGGTGCGCTGGAACGGCGCCGCCCAGATCCAGGCCGTGCAAGGCCGCGACGACCAGGGCCGCCCGCTGTACGGCATCGCCACCGAGATCGGCGTCGACCGCGCCACGCTGACCGTCAGCGGCGCCGTGCTCAGCTCGGCGCGCGTGCTGCGCGACTACCAGCACGACGGCCGCCTGCCGCTCGGCATGCACAACGCCGTCCACTTCACCAGCGACAGCGTGCGCTGGTCGCGCGACCGCCTCGACGGCGCCGCCGGCTACGCCATCGGACTGGAGGTGCTCAACGGCCGCGTCGACACCGACGCCCACGGCCGCATCACGCTGAGCGCGGCGGCCGGACGCAGCCTGCGCCTGCGGCTGACCGCGCTGTCGGGCGAGCCGGCGCTGCAGCCGCTGCCGCCGGCCCAGCTGTTGCGCGATCCGGCGGCCGGCACGCTGCGCGCGCGCCAGAGCCTGGCATTCCTGAGCTACCGCGACAAGCTGCTGGCCGGCTCGTGGCGCTTCAACACCTATTTCGGGCGCGACACCCTGATGTCGCTGCTGCTGCTGATGCCGGCGCTGACGCCGCAGGCGGTCGAGGCCGGCCTGGCGTCGGTGCTGGACCGGCTCGATCCGCACGGCGCGGTGGCGCACGAGGAGGACATCGGCGAGTGCGCGCTGCTGCACGGCGGCGGCGGCGAGCCGGTGTACGACTACAAGATGGTCGACGACGATTTCATGCTGGCGCCGGTGGCCATGGCCTATCTGCTGGAGCAGCCCGGCAGGGCTGCGCAGTGGCTGGCCGGGCCGGGCGCCGACGGCCAGCCGCGCGGCGCCGCCCTGAGCCGCAATCTGCGCCTGGTGCTGCGGCTGGCCGGCGACTATGCGCTGCGGCCGGGCGTGGCCACGCTGATCCACCTGAAGGACGGCCATCCGACCGGCGACTGGCGCGACAGCGCGGACGGCCTGGGCGGCGGCGTGGTCTCGTACAACGTCAACGCCATC
>NZ_JABWEF010000040.1:0-5229 GCF_013369445.1 Duganella sp. BJB1802
GGAGGAGAACTGGATTCAGTGCGTCTCGATGGGCGGCGCTGGCACCGTCAACGCCTACATCGTGAACGACCAGGTGGCATGGGGTGAAAAGCGCGACAACATGCCGCGCCTGTCGCTGTTCACCGCTCGAGTGATCGCCGACATTGACGACCAGAGCGAAAGCACGCTGAGCCGGTCTCAGCTGCGCAAAATCCCGGTGATCTACCCCAACGAACGGCAGCTGCCGAGCGGCCCAGGCGCTGAACCGCCAAGCCAACCGGCCATCCCTGGCATGGAACCGGACCTCCCCGCCTTGTCCGGCGAAAACCCCGACCCATGGGCGCACCTACGCGGTGCCAGCCAGGCCGAACTGGAGCACGCGGATATGCAGCTGCGCATCGAGCTGGAGAAGCGCGGCCAGAAGCGCCTGACGGACTGACGCCATGGACTACAGCTACGAAATCACCCCACGCGCCGCCCACCTGGGCGGCGGCTGGCGGCTGCGCCTCCTGGAGAACGGGGAAGAGGTCGGCGGCGGCGTGTTCCCTCCAGTTGAGGGCATCGAAGATGCCGGGGAAGCCCTGCAAGCGGCCTTCCTGGACGCCGAAGAGACGGCCTACGACTGGCTGGACTCCAGGGAGGCATGATGGACCCGCAGAAGATGCTGGGCATCCTGCTGCACACGACTGAGCAGCAGTCCCAGACCACGGACAAGCTGCTGGCCGAGCTGCGCAACCACGTGGCCGCCCTGGAGGCGGCCACCAAGTCCGCCAAGGACGCATCCCCGGCCATCCAGAAGGCCGTAGGCGATGCCGCACGCGATGCGGTGAAGGATTCCCTATCCGAAGCCCCAAAAACGTCCCTGAGCGCGTTTAACGAGGCCTGCAAGCCAGTTTTCAAGGCCCTGCGGGAGACAACTCAGGCCGTGAACGATGCCGAAGGCCAGCTGCGCAGCGCGGGCGCGTGGTTCGGCTGGAAGGTCGCCGGCATCGCCGCCGGCCTGGTGGCCGTCGCCGGCGCGCTGGGCTGGGCTGGCATCGCCTGGGAGCGGCACCAGGTAGTCGCCCTGCAGGAGCAAAAAGCGGCGCTGCAGGAGGACGTGGCGCAGCTCAACACCCGTGTGGCGGAGCTGGAGAAGCGCGGGGGAAGGATCAGGTTCAACACCTGCGGCGGGCGCACCTGCATCGAGGCCAGCACCAACCAGGGCGGCGAATTTACCAATTGGGCGGGGCCCTGGAAGAACGACCAGGGCACGCCACTCGTAATCCCGAAAGGGTACTAAGCGGTAGGCCGGAGGTGCGTCAACACCCCCGGCCACCTAAACCACCAACGATTGAGAAGGAATCGTCACATGGCTTCGACCGAAGTTTATCACCACGACATCATTACGCAGTGCCAGCACGAGCTGGCCCAGCTTCTGCAACCACGCCCGGAGTTTTCCGATCTAATCGATGACCTCGATCCGCACGTGTGCTCACGTGCCGACCTGGTCGCAGCGATCGAGGCCGCGCCCTCGCGTGAGCTGCGCCTGTACCTGTACGCCACGTACCAGTTCCGGGAGATGCTCGCGCTTGCCATCGGCGCGAAATTCTAAGGGGCATACATGGACAAAAATACAAAAGAAATCGAGGTAGTCCGGCTCCTGGCCGACAGCGTGCACGAATCCGCCGAGCTGGCCAGCGCGCTCTACGAGCAAGACCGGCTCTACCGGCGCGAGGATCTGCACCAGGTGCTGGATGCCAAGCGCCTGGAGTCGGCGCAGATCATCGCCGAGCTGTTCCTCAAGGCCGCGCAGCTGCGCGACGCGCAGCACCTGCGGGCGCTGCTCGATGCGCTGTTCGACGCCTGGGAGGCCCGCCGCAAGCGCCGCCAGTTGGCGCGGCCTGGCGCCGCCGCCCTGGGCATCAGCGGCGCCGAGTTCTTCCGGCGCCAGCAGCGTATGACCGAACTGGTGGGCTTCCTGGCCATGGAAATCCTGGCCGTGGCCTTCATCCTGGCGCTGAGCAAGCGCGGCGGCGGTGATGATGGCGGCGGCACGGCCGCCTACCTGGTCAAGACGGTACCGGAGCTGCGGCCGCCTTGCCCGATCCAGGAAGACCAGGGCGACGTCGACCAGGAGCAGGAGTACGACCAGGAGGGCCAGCGATGACGGCCCGCATACTGCACCTGGTAGAGCAGGAAGGCACGCCGGTCACGGCGGCGCTGAACGCCGAGCTGTGGGAGCTGATCAAGCTGGACACGGAGCCGGTGCCGGTGCTGTTCCGGGAGTACCAGAGCGACTGGACGACCGGCTGCTGCTCCCCGAACGACCTGACCGAAAGCGGCGAGATTGAGGTACACAAGGCGCTCCAACACCAGACCTGGGAGCGCACTTTGCCGATGGCAAAGCGTGACCTGGTGGCGGTCTACCTGCATGAGCTTGCCCACCGGCTGACGCCCGATCACGGCCACGATGCCGTCTTTGCAACGGTCGATTTCGCTCTGCTTATCCGGGCTATGCCCGCGCATCACATCCTGGCACTCAAGGCCCTGAAGCTGTACGACTTCCAAGACCACATCAAGAGCCATGAGGTCAGCCTGGCCGACGCCGCCGCCTTCGTGATGGAGCATGGCCCTGCACTGGCGGACTCCGATCTGCCGGTGTCTGCCCTGGCTGCCGAAGCTGAGGCCCGCTTCGCACGGTTCCGGGCCGAACTGGCGGAAGTGAAGGCCCAGCCACAACGTGAAGCCGCGCTGCTTGACCAGGTCGAAGACCTCAAGCGAGAGCTACGGATGGCAAACCAGCTTCGCCACATGGCCATGGTGGGCGTTGTCATCGTCACCGCCCTGGCTGTGGTGCTGCGGTTCCACTAGCCCAAGGACGGCCCGTCTCGCTCCTTCTTCCGCTCTGGCTTCGGTGTCGCCAGCTCGATCACAAACGCCCTGGCCTGTTCCTTGGCCCGCTCGATGCGGGCCTGCTCTGCCAGGTCGGCCTTGAACTCGGCCACCGCGCCCGCTGCATACTCCCGCGCCGCGGCGACATACAGCCGGTCACGGTCGGCCTTGGCGGCCTCCAGGTTGCCCGACAGGTCGAGCACGATCCCATCCAGCCTGGACGCCAGGCGCTCCGCTTCCCCGGCCTCCTTGGCCGCCGCCAGCTTGGCGGCCACCTCTTCCTCGATCCGCTCAGTGACGAGGGCTTTCTTGCCGCGCCGCTCCATGGCCGTCACCGATGGGCCTACGTGGCTTGTCGGTATGCGGTCGATGCCCTGGGCTTCCAGGCTGCGGTGGTCGATGGTCGCATCGATCCCATTTTCGCGTAGGCGCTCGTTGGTCAACTCGGCCCACCGCGCCCGCCACAGCTCCGCAGGGTTGCCGATCTTCTGCCGCTGGCAGTGGATCGGGTCAAGGTCGGCGGCCTTCTTGCCGAAGCCCGCCGCGCTGATGGTGCACGCCGACAGCATGATGTGGGCGTGGTGGTTGCGGTCGTCGCCTTCCTTGCCTGGGAGGTGGATGCACACATCGGCGGCCACGCGGTAGTGGTTCGCCACCTCCCGCGCAAAGTCCACCGCCAGCCGTTCGCGCTCCTGCGCGGACAGCTCGGCGGGCAAGGCCACCTCCAGCTCACGCGCCACCACGGCATCGCCGCGCTTGTGGTGCTGCTCCACTCCGTTCCACAGGTCGGAGCGCGACAGCTCGGCGCACCCTTCCGGCAAGACCAGCGCCGACGACTCGACACCGGCCTTGCGTCGGTAGTCGTGCACCTCGCCGGTACGGCGATCAACGATCTCACTTGCGGAGCGATAAGCGGCGGCAGCGGTCGAACTTCGACCGGCTGACCTGCTTATCGTCTTCATGCTCATGTGATAGATCGCCATGGTTTTCGCTTTTTTGGTTTCCCCCCGCAGGGGGCGCACGTAATCCCGTAGGGATTACTCTAAGTGCGCCCTTGGTCTTCGCTTTCGCTCAGACGGCGGGCTTACTAAGCCAACATTATATCTTGCTTTACAGCACCATTACGCAAAGATAGAATCGCATGATCCGAAACCACAAGGGCCGATCATGGCGACGACAATCGAAAAAGCAGAACAGCGGGTGAAAGACCTGGAAGAGAAGCTCAAACAGGCCAAGGCACTCAAGCAAAAGGCCGAGGCGCGAGTACGGGCCGCTGACGCAAAACAGAAACGCGCCGATGACACGCGCCGCAAGGTGCTGGTCGGCGCGTATCTGCTCCAGCAGATGAGCGCCGATCCGTCCATCCACGCGTCGGTACTGAAAGGGCTGCAAGGCTTCCTCACGCGCCCGGACGAGCGGGCGCTGTTCGGCCTGGAGCCGAATGCCAGCACGCCGCCAGCAGCCGGAAACGAAACCGCGCACGCGGGCTAGTGGCAAGTCCGAGAGCTAACTGGCCGCCCTTGCCGCGCGCCCGTCGGCGCTTGGTTCCGGCTCCAATCTCGCTGCGCGAGACGCTGCGCGCCCCTCCGGGGTTGGACCGGCAGCGTTACGGGGGTTTTTCCGATGAATCGGAAAACCTGAACCCCCGGCCCGCGACGGTCGCCGACCATCGTCTGGAGGCCAACAACCGGCCCCAAAAAACCCCTCCGGGGCGATTTGAGTCTGAGGACCGAAGCCCGAAGGGCGAGGGAGCGAAGACCGCCCGTACAGGGCGGCCCCGGGCGTCCTGGCGGCCCTCAAGGCCGTCCAGTCCGTGGCCGCCGCGCACCGTGGGGGCCTTTCCTGCCCCCTCCGGGGGCCTAAAGCAGTCCACTCCGTGGAGTGGAAAAGCTGAACGAAAGGCAGATCAAGAGGGAGGCGACAGAAACCCAGCATTCATGCGGGTTTCCAGGGGGGGGGTAGGACACCAGGTGACCGGGGGGTAGGACACAAGCTGTGCCGGGGTTCTGCCAATAAAAAGCATTGCCTGTCCAATTTTTTACATTTAGAATGGGTGTTAGTTGGACTGCCGATGTAAAAAATTTGCACGCTATGTCCTACCCCCCGGACAAGCTGTGCACCCCTTGTGACAGGAATCGCGATGAAGAAGCTAGGCACTTACGTTGACACCAACCCGAAGACTTGGGTTCAGACAGAGCGGGCCGCCCATGAAGCCTGGGGCCTGCTGAGCATGAAGTCACCCAGGGCCGCCGCCCTGCTGCACCAGCTCGTGGCGAACATGGGCTCTCAGAATGCCGTGGTGGCCAGCCAGGCCACGCTGGCCAAGATGCTCCGCTGCGACCCGCGCACCATCCGCCGCGCCATCGAAGACCTGGT
>NZ_JABWEF010000041.1:0-4959 GCF_013369445.1 Duganella sp. BJB1802
GGCACATTTTGAATTCGACCGGGCGCTCGCCGAGCTGGCGGCGCCCCTCCGCACTGAAGGCTGAAACCATGAACACCCCAACCGCCGCCGCCGCGCGCCCCACCGTGCTGGTGGTCGACGACACCCCCGCCAATCTGAGCCTGCTATCGAGCCTGCTGCGCGACAAATACCGCGTGTTGCTGGCCAACAGCGGCGCCAAGGCGCTGGCGCTGGCCAAGGCCGAGCGCCCCGCGCTGATCCTGCTGGACGTGATGATGCCGGAGATGGACGGCTACGAAGTATGCCGCCGCCTGAAGGCCGAAGCCGGGCTGGCGCGGGTGCCGGTGCTGTTCCTGACGGCGCGCGCCGGCATCGAGGACGAGGAGCGCGGCCTGGCGCTGGGCGCTGTCGACTTCATCCACAAGCCGATCAGCCCGCCCATCGTGGCGGCGCGCATCAAGGCACAGCTGGAGGTGCGGGCGTGGCAGGACTTCCTGCACGACCGGAACGACTGGCTGCAGGCCCAGGTCACGCAGCGGCTGGCCGAGATCCACCATTTGCAGGACGCCGCCATCGACGTGATGGTGTCGCTGGCCGAGTTCCGCGATGAGACCACCGGCAACCACGTGCGCCGCACCTCGGAGTACGTGCGCCTGCTGGCCTGCAGCCTGGCCGCCGAGCCGCGCGACGCCGCGCAGCTGACGCCCGAGACCATCGGGCTGATGGTGAAATCGGCGCCGCTGCACGACATCGGCAAGATCGCCATCCCCGACCACATCCTGCTCAAGCCAGGCAAGTTCGAGCCGGACGAGTGGGCCGTCATGCAGACCCACGCGCGGCGCGGCCACGACATCCTGCGCCGCGCCGGCGACCAGATGGGCGTGCGCGGCCAGTTCCTGGCGACGGCCATGCAGATCGCCGGCAGCCACCACGAAAAATGGGACGGTTCCGGCTACCCGGAGGGGCTTGCCGGCGAGGCCATTCCGCTGGCCGCGCGCCTGATGGCCGTGGCCGACGTGTTCGACGCGCTGCTGGCGCGCCGCCCGTACAAGGAGCCGATGCCGGCCGGCGTCGCCGCCGGCATCATCGCCAGGGGACGCGGCGCCCACTTCGACCCGCACGTGGTGGACGCCTTCCTGCGCCTGCTGCCGCAGTTCGAGCGGGTGGCGCTCCGGCTGGCCGACGCCGCCTGATCGCAGCCCGCCCGCTCACCACAGCTTGATCAGCCGGACCTGCGTGAAGGTTCCCGCCTTGGCGTTGCGCGAGGCGGTGGTGGCGATGTACTGCACCGTCACCACCGTGTCGATGGGCGCGATCTTCGTGGTGAAGAAGGCGCCGGTGTTGGTCGAGCGGAAGCGGCTGGTGCCGAGCGGATTGTGGTCGTCGTCCTGGTACTGGCGCAGGTGGATCGCGTGCAGCCCGACCACGCCGACCGGCGTCTTGTAGCCGGCCGCCAGCTCCACGCCGGCCCAGTTGCCGCTGCGGAGCTGGTTGTCGTGGTTGCGGCTGTTCAGGCCCAGCGACAGCTTGGCGGCCACCGCCACGTCAGGCGTCGGCAGATAGCCCAGTTGCAGCGTGGGCCGCAGCGTGGTGTAGTGGCCGGTGCCGATGTCGGGCGCCGGGCCGCTGTCGTACTTCCCGGTCGGCAGGATCACCGAGCCGCCCGCCAGCACCCGCACCCGTTCCCCCACATACAGCCAGCCGGCCTGCAGCTCGACGTCGCCGATGCCGCTGAGCGTTCCGGTGGCGTCGGCGCCTTCCGCCGCCAGCGCGCCCTGGTACTGCGCGCCGAACTGCCCCTGCACGGCGGCCTGGGTGGCGGCCGGCACCGCCGGGTTCCACTGCAGCGCCGGCGTCGGCGCGCCCGCCACGATCGATTGCTGCTTGCGCGCATACGGCAGGTCGACCACGAAGGCCAGCCGGCCGTCCGCGTAGCGGTCGGTGGTCAGGTAGGCCAGCACCATGTCCGAGCGGGTGAATGTGCCGGTGCCGTCGATGGTGGCGCGGTTGCCGGCATACGAGGGATACAGCGCCGGCGGCGCGCCCGGCAGCGGCAGCGCGCCGCCGGGGATGGGCTGGCCGAGCTTCTGGCCGTCGTCGCCGGTCACCTTCTCGACGCGGATGCGGGTGACGGCCAGCGCGCCGGCCCAGCCGGTCTGGTCGGGCGGCGCGAACAGCTCGCCGCCCAGGCTGCCGGCGAGGTTGTAGCGCGGTTCAAAGCCTTCGGCCGCGCGGGCCGCGCCGCCGGCCATGACGGCAAACGCCGCGAACGCCGCGAGGGCAGGGGGTATCGATCGGGTCATGCTGTCTCCTTTGTGGTGTGCTTCGATGATTTTTATAATGACATGTTAGTCATCCTGAAAATGATGTCAATCAATTTTTCGAAAAGCGTCCAAAAAAAATCCCGCCGCATTGCTGCGGCGGGACAAAAAGCCCCGGTGCGATGAATCCACTGGTGGGGCCGGGAGAGTTCGATTTGTTTAGCCGGCGGCCCCCAGCAAGGCCAGGGCGGTGCCGACGATGTCGTCGACCTGTTCCAGCGGGCCGTCGTGCAGCACCGTGCGGTCCGGCCGCACCACGGCCACCCAGCCGACCGGCGCCGCGTTCGGCACCAGGCAGTCGGTCATGTCCTCCCACGAATCGGCCGCCGCGCGGGCCTGGCCGCGATGGCGCAGCTGCACGACGCGGCCGCCGGCGCGCTGCCAGCGCTCCCGCAGCGCCGGGCTGAGCGCGGCCAGCGCGTCGCAGCCGAAGCCGATCAGGTTCAGGTGCGGCCCCAGCGCGTCGTCGCTGGGCAGGCAAGCGGTGGCGGTGCCGCTGCGCACCAGCCCCTGCGGCAGCAAGCCGCCGCGCACCAGGCGCGACCGGCCCGATCCCGGCTGGAACAGGCCCCGTCCGAAACGGTTCTGCGGCTTGATCTTCAGGTCCTGGAACCAGGCGCGCGTCACCGGCAGCCGCTGCAGCAGCGCCATCAGCCCGTGCACGCCCAGCGCCGCCAGCCGGTTGGCCGGCATCACCAGCCTGCCCATCAGCAGCGCCAGCTGGATGATGGACTTGGCGTGCGGACGGCGCTCGGTGTCGTAGCTGTCGAGGATGGCCGGCGACGCCCGCCCGTGCACCACCCACGCCAGCTTCCAGCTCAGGTTGGCCACGTCGCGCAGGCCGGCCACCAGGCCCTGGCCCACGAACGGCGGTGTGATGTGCGCGGCGTCGCCCGCCAGGAACACGCGCCCGCGCGAGAAGCGCTCGACGATGCGCGCATGGAAGCGGTACACCGCCGTGCGCTCCACCGTGACCAGATTGGTGTCGCACCACGGCGCCAGCAGCGCGCGGATCTGCTCCGGCCGTTCCATCTGCTCGCGGGTTTCGCCCGGCGCCAGCTTGAACTCCCAGCGCTGGCGCCCGCCCGGCGCCACCATGTGCGGCGTCGGCCGGCGCGGATCGCAGATGAATTCGATGTGGTCGATCGGATCGGGCACGCCGATCGCGTCCACCACCAGCCAGTCCTCGCTGAAGGTCTTGCCCTCGAAGCCCAGGCCGGCGCGGTGGCGCACCGGCGAGCCGGCGCCGTCCACCCCCACCAGGTAGCGCGCGTGCACCGTGGCCGGCGTGCCGTCGGCCCGCCTGAGTGTGACGGCCACGCCGTCGGCGGTCTCGGCGTAGTCCAGCATCTCGGTGCCGAGCGCGGTCTGCACGCAGGCATATTGCGCCAGCCGCTCGCGCAGCACGCGCTCGAGCTCCGGCTGGTAGAAGGTGACCAGGCGCGGATGGCCGTCCAGGTCGCCGGCGGTGTTGGCCCGCGCGTACGGTCCGAACAGCGGCGAGTGCATCTGCACCTTGGAGATGGCGTGCACCGCGAACGCGCCTTCCTCCAGGCCGGCCAGCTGCAGGATGCGCAGCGCCTCGTTGTCGAGCGCGATGGCGCGCGGCATCGTGAACACCTCGGTCGCCTTGTCGATCGCCAGCGTGCGTACGCCGTAGCGGCCCAGCAGGTTGGCGGCGGCCGCGCCGACCGGCCCCAGGCCGATCAGCAGCACGTCGACCGACTCCGGCAGGGCTGTGCTTTGGGCGCGGCTCATGTTGGCTCCTTTCCGCCCGCCGGCGCCAGATCGACCGGATAGCCGTAGCGGGCCAGCGCCGCGCGGGCCTGCTCGGCCTGCGGCGCGTCCACATCGACCACCGCCACCGCGCCGCGCCGGCTGTCGGCCCGCATCGCGACGCCGGCCGCGATGCCCAGCTGCTCCAGCTTCTGGCCGAACACGTGGGCGGCGGCGCGCATGCGCAGCTCGGCCTTGGCGATCTTGCCGATCGCCGTCAGCGGTATCTGCGCCAGCAGCTCGATGCGTACCGGCGCGGCGGCCCGTTCGGCCACCAGCTCGCGCACCTCCTCCAGCAGCTGTTCGGCCGCGATCGTGGCGCCGGCCTTCAGCATGACGTAGGCCACCGGCAGCTCGCCGGCATGCTCGTCCGGCTGGCCGACCGCCGCCGCCTGCGCCACCGCCGGATGGCGCAGCAGCGCGTCCTCGATCATGGCCGGGTCGATATTGTGGCCGCCGCGGATGATCAGGTCCTTGGCGCGCCCGGTCAGGTGCAGAAAACCGTCCGCGTCCAGGTAGCCCAGGTCGCCCGTGTTGAGCCAGCCCGGCGCCAGCCAGATGCGCTGGTTGTCGTGCGCGTTCAGGTAGCCGGGGAACACGTTCGGCCCGGCGATGCCGATCACGCCCACTTCGCCGGCGGCGCAGGCGGCGCGCGCCTGGCCGGCGCCGTCCACGCGCCACGCCTGCAGCGACTGGTGCGGCAGTCGCAGCCCCACGCTGCCGTCGCGGTGGCCGCCGCCGGTCGGGTTGACGCTGGAGATGCAGGCGCCCTCGGTCAGGCCGTAGCCCTCGCACAGCGGGATGCCGGCGGCCGCCTCGAAGCGGCGCGCCCCCGCGGCCGGCAGCGGCGCCGCGCCGCAGAAGGCGTGCCGCAGCGAGGATA
>NZ_JABWEF010000042.1:0-4829 GCF_013369445.1 Duganella sp. BJB1802
AGATTGAACGCTGGCGGCATGCCTTACACATGCAAGTCGAACGGCAGCGCGGGGCAACCTGGCGGCGAGTGGCGAACGGGTGAGTAATATATCGGAACGTACCCTGGAGTGGGGGATAACGTAGCGAAAGTTACGCTAATACCGCATACGATCTAAGGATGAAAGTGGGGGATCGCAAGACCTCATGCTCCTGGAGCGGCCGATATCTGATTAGCTAGTTGGTAGGGTAAAAGCCTACCAAGGCATCGATCAGTAGCTGGTCTGAGAGGACGACCAGCCACACTGGAACTGAGACACGGTCCAGACTCCTACGGGAGGCAGCAGTGGGGAATTTTGGACAATGGGCGCAAGCCTGATCCAGCAATGCCGCGTGAGTGAAGAAGGCCTTCGGGTTGTAAAGCTCTTTTGTCAGGGAAGAAACGGTGAGGGCTAATATCCCTTGCTAATGACGGTACCTGAAGAATAAGCACCGGCTAACTACGTGCCAGCAGCCGCGGTAATACGTAGGGTGCAAGCGTTAATCGGAATTACTGGGCGTAAAGCGTGCGCAGGCGGTTTTGTAAGACTGTCGTGAAATCCCCGGGCTCAACCTGGGAATGGCGATGGTGACTGCAAGGCTAGAGTTTGGCAGAGGGGGGTAGAATTCCACGTGTAGCAGTGAAATGCGTAGATATGTGGAGGAACACCGATGGCGAAGGCAGCCCCCTGGGTCAAAACTGACGCTCATGCACGAAAGCGTGGGGAGCAAACAGGATTAGATACCCTGGTAGTCCACGCCCTAAACGATGTCTACTAGTTGTCGGGTCTTAATTGACTTGGTAACGCAGCTAACGCGTGAAGTAGACCGCCTGGGGAGTACGGTCGCAAGATTAAAACTCAAAGGAATTGACGGGGACCCGCACAAGCGGTGGATGATGTGGATTAATTCGATGCAACGCGAAAAACCTTACCTACCCTTGACATGGCTGGAATCCCCGAGAGATTGGGGAGTGCTCGAAAGAGAACCAGTACACAGGTGCTGCATGGCTGTCGTCAGCTCGTGTCGTGAGATGTTGGGTTAAGTCCCGCAACGAGCGCAACCCTTGTCATTAGTTGCTACGAAAGGGCACTCTAATGAGACTGCCGGTGACAAACCGGAGGAAGGTGGGGATGACGTCAAGTCCTCATGGCCCTTATGGGTAGGGCTTCACACGTCATACAATGGTACATACAGAGGGCCGCCAACCCGCGAGGGGGAGCTAATCCCAGAAAGTGTATCGTAGTCCGGATTGTAGTCTGCAACTCGACTGCATGAAGTTGGAATCGCTAGTAATCGCGGATCAGCATGTCGCGGTGAATACGTTCCCGGGTCTTGTACACACCGCCCGTCACACCATGGGAGCGGGTTTTACCAGAAGTAGGTAGCTTAACCGCAAGGAGGGCGCTTACCACGGTAGGATTCGTGACTGGGGTGAAGTCGTAACAAGGTAGCCGTATCGGAAGGTGCGGCTGGATCACCTCCTTTCTAGAGTGGCACTCTTCTTCAAGCGTTCACACTTATCGACTGTCAAATTAAAGAACAGCATTTGGGGCTGTAGCTCAGCTGGTTAGAGCACCGTGTTGATAACGCGGGGGTCGTTGGTTCGAGTCCAACCAGCCCTACCAGTTTCATGCAATACCCATGGGGGATTAGCTCAGCTGGGAGAGCACCTGCTTTGCAAGCAGGGGGTCGTCGGTTCGATCCCGTCATCCTCCACCAAAAGCTCAAACGTAAGTCGTTAGATTTAGGTTTGATCTTTTAGAGATCAAGTGCTGTACGTTCTTTAACAATCTGGAAGAAGTAAGTAAATTTTTATTGATCGCAAACGCCGACAGGCGAATGCGATGGGTAATGATTGTATGTATCAACAAACGCAACAACGTAGTACTTCTTATTTCTATAACCGCTCCTTTGTTTAGTCGCAAGGGGCTAACGTTATAGGGACAAGTGAATAAGTGCACATGGTGGATGCCTTGGCGATTACAGGCGATGAAGGACGTAGTAGCTTGCGATAAGCTGCGGGGAGCTAGCAAACAAGCTTTGATCCGCAGATTTCCGAATGGGGAAACCCGGCCTTTTAGGTCATTGCATACTGAATACATAGGTATGCAAAGCGAACGCGGCGAACTGAAACATCTAAGTAGCTGCAGGAAAAGAAATCAACCGAGATTCCCAAAGTAGTGGCGAGCGAAATGGGATGAGCCTGTACGTTTTAGCATGACGCATAACAGAATCCACTGGAAATTGGAGCCATAGCGGGTGATAGCCCCGTATGTGAAATGCGATGTGTGGAACTAAGCGTACGACAAGTAGGGCGGGACACGAGAAATCCTGTCTGAATATGGGGGGACCATCCTCCAAGGCTAAATACTCGTAATCGACCGATAGTGAACCAGTACCGTGAGGGAAAGGCGAAAAGAACCCCGGGAGGGGAGTGAAATAGATCCTGAAACCGTGTGCATACAAACAGTAGGAGCGGACTTGTTCCGTGACTGCGTACCTTTTGTATAATGGGTCAGCGACTTACATTCAGTGGCAAGGTTAACCATATAGGGAAGCCGTAGAGAAATCGAGTCCGAACAGGGCGATAGTCGCTGGGTGTAGACCCGAAACCAAGTGATCTACTCATGGCCAGGATGAAGGTGCGGTAACACGCACTGGAGGTCCGAACCCACTAATGTTGAAAAATTAGGGGATGAGCTGTGGGTAGGGGTGAAAGGCTAAACAAACTTGGAAATAGCTGGTTCTCTCCGAAAACTATTTAGGTAGTGCCTCAAGTATCACCATCGGGGGTAGAGCACTGTTATGGCTAGGGGGTCATCGCGACTTACCAAACCATTGCAAACTCCGAATACCGATGAGTGCGAGCTTGGGAGACAGACGTCGGGTGCTAACGTCCGGCGTCAAGAGGGAAACAACCCAGACCGCCAGCTAAGGTCCCAAAGATTGGCTAAGTGGAAAACGAAGTGGGAAGGCTAAAACAGTCAGGATGTTGGCTTAGAAGCAGCCATCATTTAAAGAAAGCGTAATAGCTCACTGATCGAGTCGTCCTGCGCGGAAGATGTAACGGGGCTAAGCCAGTCACCGAAGCTGCGGATATGCGTAAGCATATGGTAGGAGAGCGTTCTGTAAGCCTGCGAAGGTGTCTTGTAAAGGATGCTGGAGGTATCAGAAGTGCGAATGCTGACATGAGTAGCGATAATGGGGGTGAAAAGCCCCCACGCCGTAAGCCCAAGGTTTCCTGTTCAACGTTCATCGGAGCAGGGTGAGTCGGCCCCTAAGGCGAGGCAGAGATGCGTAGCTGATGGGAAGCAGGTTAATATTCCTGCACCGTCGTATGATGCGATGGGGGGACGGATCGCGGAAGGTTGTCTGACTGTTGGAATAGTCAGTTTCTGGTTCATAGAAGGCGCTTAGGCAAATCCGGGCGCGGAATTCAAGGGATCGGGACGAGGCACTTAGGTGCTGAAGCAATCGGAAGTGGTTCCAAGAAAAGCCTCTAAGCTTCAGTCATACGAGACCGTACCGCAAACCGACACAGGTGGGCGAGATGAGTATTCTAAGGCGCTTGAGAGAACTCGGGAGAAGGAACTCGGCAAATTGGTACCGTAACTTCGGGAAAAGGTACGCCCTTGTAGCTTGGCTGATTTACTTCAGTAGGGCGAACGGGTTGCAATAAACTGGTGGCTGCGACTGTTTAATAAAAACACAGCACTCTGCAAACACGAAAGTGGACGTATAGGGTGTGACGCCTGCCCGGTGCTGGAAGATTAAATGATGGGGTGCAAGCTCTTGATTGAAGTCCCAGTAAACGGCGGCCGTAACTATAACGGTCCTAAGGTAGCGAAATTCCTTGTCGGGTAAGTTCCGACCTGCACGAATGGCGTAACGATGGCCACACTGTCTCCTCCCGAGACTCAGCGAAGTTGAAGTGTTTGTGATGATGCAATCTACCCGCGGCTAGACGGAAAGACCCCATGAACCTTTACTGTAGCTTTGCATTGGACTTTGAATCAATCTGTGTAGGATAGGTGGGAGGCTTTGAAGCGGGGACGCCAGTTCTCGTGGAGCCATCCTTGAAATACCACCCTGGTTCATTTGAGGTTCTAACCTTGGCCCGTTATCCGGGTCGGGGACAGTGCATGGTAGGCAGTTTGACTGGGGCGGTCTCCTCCTAAAGTGTAACGGAGGAGTTCGAAGGTACGCTAGGTACGGTCGGACATCGTGCTAATAGTGCAATGGCATAAGCGTGCTTAACTGCGAGACTGACAAGTCGAGCAGGTACGAAAGTAGGACATAGTGATCCGGTGGTTCTGTATGGAAGGGCCATCGCTCAACGGATAAAAGGTACTCTGGGGATAACAGGCTGATTCCTCCCAAGAGTTCATATCGACGGGGGAGTTTGGCACCTCGATGTCGGCTCATCACATCCTGGGGCTGTAGCCGGTCCCAAGGGTATGGCTGTTCGCCATTTAAAGTGGTACGTGAGCTGGGTTTAAAACGTCGTGAGACAGTTTGGTCCCTATCTGCCGTGGGCGTTGGAAATTTGAAGGGGGCTGCTCCTAGTACGAGAGGACCGGAGTGGACAGACCTCTGGTGTACCGGTTGTCACGCCAGTGGCATTGCCGGGTAGCTAAGTCTGGAAGAGATAACCGCTGAAAGCATCTAAGCGGGAAACTTGCCTTAAGATGAGATTTCCCAGAGCCTTGAGCTCTTTGAAGGGTCGTTCGAGACCAGGACGTTGATAGGTCAGGTGTGGAAGTGCAGTAATGCATTAAGCTAACTGATACTAATTGCCCGTACGGCTTGT
>NZ_JABWEF010000043.1:0-4534 GCF_013369445.1 Duganella sp. BJB1802
CCGTCGGTGTCGAGCAGCACGATGCTGTTGGCGCCGAGCTGCCCGACCAGGCCGGCGGCGCGCCGGTGGAAGCCGGCCAGGTCGCCGTCGTGCAGCAGGGTGGAGGTGCTCAGGATCCGCAGGGCCAGCTGGGTGGCCGCGATGTCGCGGTCGGTGGCGGCGATGATGGCGTGGGCGCGCGCCACGGTGTTGTCGATCAGCTGGGCGCGCTCCCGGTGGTAGAAGTTGACGATCAGGATGGCGGCCACCATGGCCACCGGCAGCACGCAGGCCAGCACCAGCAGCGCCAGGCTGGCGCGCACGCCGGGAGCGTGGGGCCGGGGCGGGACGGGCGCGGGTGTCATGGGCGGGCGGTTTATCGGCGGCGTCGGATCGGCGGAGGGATGGGACGATTGTAAGGATTCCGGCCGCCGCTGCCAACGCCGGCCGTGCCGAATCGCGGAGCGATGTTGCCAGTTGAACTCACTATCATGGACGACTTTTCAATTAAAAAATATTTCCTCACTCGGCGGGGAGCGCGGCGGGTCCACGCGGCGTCGTTTTTTGGCGTTTCGACGCATGAGGCGGCCACGCCGAACCTGCTATCATGGGTTGGTTGAGAATTCTCATGCGTGGGATATTCCGCTGAAGTAATCTTGCAACGTTGACCTGTGCTTTGCCTGGAAAGGAGGCGATCGTGGAACCGACACAAGAGAGCGTACCGGACGACGGCGCCGGCGCCGCGCCGCCCGTCACGGCGGCCACGGCCGCCGCCCGCACCCGCCACAGCCTGCCCCCCAAGGGCGCCTGCTGGTACTGCGACAAACCGTTAGACAATGTGCGCCGCTTCTGCGACAAGGAGTGCGCCGACGCCTTCGACGAGGAAAAGGAATACACCCGCTGACTTCAGGGCGCGCCGGCCCGCAGGCGCGCCAGCGCCGTCTCGAAATCGAACTGGTGGGCCGCCGCCGTCACCTGTTCGAACACCGCCACGCCCAGCCCGGCCGCCAGCGCCGTGGCCGACTGTTCCAGCACATCGATCGCCGCGCCGTCGCCCTCGTCGAGCAGGCGCGCCAGCTGCCGCACCAGCGCGCGCGCGCCCGGCGCCGGCCGCGCGGGCGCGGGCGGCACCTCGCGCGGCGTCTCGGCCGCCAGCAGCGCGCCGGTCTCCTCCAATAAACGCTCCAGCGCCTGCGCCAGCGGCGCCAGCGGCGCGTCGCCGCCGGCCGCCTCCAGCGCCCCCGCCAGCCGCGCCACCTGCTGCGCGCCGATCATGCCGGCCGCGCCCTTGAGCGTGTGGACGATGACCAGCGCGCGGTCGCGCTCGCCGGCGGCCAGCGCCGCGCCGGCCTCGGCCGCCGCGCCGCGGTAGCGCTGGCGGAAGCTGCGCAGGATGTGCAGGTACAGCGTGTAGTCGCCCATCAGCTGGTGCAGGCCGGCGGCCACGTGCAGCACCTCGTCGTCGGCCGGGTTCATCGCGTGGTGAAGGACCAGCTGCGGGTGACCGGCACGCCGGCCGCCAGGCCGCTGAAGCTGACGTCGTAGACCGTGCCGCCCTTGAGCGGCGCCAGCGGGATGATGGCGGCCACGGTCTCGCCGGTGTTGCTGTCGGTGGCGTGGCTGAGCAGGCGCACGCTGAGCGCGGCGCCGCCGCGCGGCGCCACCGTGAAGCTTTGCACGGTGATGCCGACGCCGTCGCGGATGGTGTCCGAGTGCACGCTGATCGGATAGCCGACCTCGTTCTGGTTGGGCACCGGGTCGGGCGATTCGCTGTCGCTGAAGAAGTTGGTCGGCACGCCGGTCTGGTTGGCGGCCGGGTAGTTGACGATGCGGCCCACGCCCAGGCCGGCGCCATAGCCGGCCACGGCGGTCAGGTCGGCGGTGAAGTAGGTGTAGTTGGCGCTGGTGGTCGCCGCGCCCGTGCCGACTTCCTTGAACACCGGCTCGAACATCACGAAGCGGTGGTAGATCGCGGTGATCAGTTCCTCGGCCTGGTAGAAGCCGGAGGCGTTGCCGGTGGCGGAGATGACTTCGCCGATGGCGTACGGTTTGGTGGCCTGGTAGCCGGCGTTGGTCAGGCGGTCGAGCAGCGTGGCGCCGGTGAAGCCGGGCAGGCCGGGCGTCTGTTCGTGGGTGACGGTGTTGTTCAGGCGCTGGTAGTCGGAATGGCCCTGGGCGGCGGCGTCGATGCGGGCGTTGCGCGCCAGCGTGGACAGGCCGAGCTGGGCGCGCCGGTAGTTGATCCAGTTGAACCCGTCCAGCGCGGTGTTGCCGGTAAAGGCGGGCGCGCCCGGCGACTGGCTCAGGTCGGGCGGGGTGCCGGTGGCGGCGGTGCTGGCGCCGCCACCGCCGCCGCCGCAGGCGGACAGCAGCATGGCGAGCAGCAGGGCTGGAAGGATGAGGGCGCTGCGTCGTCGGTGAGTAGCCATGAAAACTCCTGTGCGGTGGGCCGCCGGCCTGCGGCTGGCTGGTCCAATTCTATGTCAGATTTCGGTTGGGCAGCATCCGGTATGAGCCAGGAGGACGCGCTGTTAAAATGGTAAGCTTGCCGCTTTGCCGCCCGCAGCGAACCACGCGGAACTTTTTTGATTGCCTCCAATTTGAAGCCATTACACCATGCGCGCGTGCAGCGCGCCAAATTCGCCCTGCCCAGCATGGTCACGCTGATGTCGATCGCCTGCGGTTTCGGCAGCATCGTCATCTCGGTCGACAACGCCATGGTCGGCTCCGCCCACGACTACCGCCTGGCCGCCGTGCTGCTGGTGCTGGCCGGCGTGTTCGACGCGCTCGACGGCCTGGTGGCGCGCGCCACCAACACCTCGTCCGCCTTCGGCATGCAGCTCGACTCCCTGGCCGACATGATGAACTTCGGCTGCGCGCCGGCGCTGCTGCTGTACTGCTACGGCTTCGTGCAGCTGGGCGTGGAGCATCCGCAGCTGCTGCGCGTGGGCGGCATCGCCAGTTTCTTTTTTGTGGCCTGCGGCGCGCTGCGCCTGGCGCGCTTCAACGTCAATGTCGGCCGCACCGATCCGCGCTACTTCGTCGGCATGCCGAGCACGGCGGGCGCGGCCTGCGTGGCCTCGGTGGTGGTGGCCTGGCCGGACCCGGCGGCCTCCGTGCCGCATGGCGGCCTGATCGTCGCGCTGCTGTTCGTGGTGGGCGGGCTGATGGTGACGACCGTGCGCTTCCCCAGTTCCAAGCAAAAGAAAAGCATGGGCGCGCTGGTGCTGCTGCTGGTGAACCTGGGCCTGCTGGCCTGGCTGCGCACCCTGTACTTCGCGCTGTTCTTCGCGGTCTACATCACCGCCACGCTGGCGCTGAACTTGGCGTGGAAGCGCGGCTGGCGCGGCATCGCGCCGCCGCTGGTCTACCCGGACTGACGCCTACGCCACCTCGTGGCCGCGCGCGGCGCGCAGGATGGCGAACCACTGCTCGCGGCTCAGGCTGAACTGGGTGGCCTGCACCGCCTCGGCCACCGCCTCGATGCGGCCCGAGCCGGTCAACGGCAGCGGCCGGCTCGGCAGCTGCATGATCCACGCATACACCACGCTGCCGAACGGGCGATCCAGCGCGTCGGCCACCTGCTGGATGGCGGCCCGCACGCGTTCGCCGTCGGCGTCGTCGCGGCTGAACAGTCGGCCGCCGGCCAGCGCCGACCAGATCATCGGCGCCACGCCCAGGTCCTGCAGGCCGTCGAAGGTCTGGTCGAACATCGGCGCCACGTGCAGCGGCGAGAACTCCACCTGGTTGGTCGCCAGCGGAATGCGGCGGTGCAGGCACTCGAACTGGTGGCGGCTGAAATTGGACACGCCGAAATGCTTGACCTTGCCGTCCGCGCGCAGGCGCTCGAAGGCGCCGGCGATCTCGTCGAAATCCATCAGCGGATCGGGGCGGTGGATCAGCAGCAGGTCCAGGTGGTCGGTGCGCAGCTGGCGCAGCGAGTGCTCGGCCGAGGCGATGATGTGGCCGGCGCTGGTGTCGTAGTGCTGGATGGTGTGCGCCGGCCGCGCCGGGGTCACCAGCTTGATGCCGCACTTGCTCACCAGCTGCATGCGCGCGCGCAGCGACGGCTGCAGCGCCAGCGCCTCGCCGAACAGCGCCTCGACGCCGTAGCCGCCGTAGATGTCGGCATGGTCGAAGCTGCTCACGCCCATGGCCAGGCATTGCTCGATGAAGCCCACGCGCTGCTGCGGCGTCATCTTCCATTCGTTCATGCGCCACATGCCGGCCACGATGCGCGACAGGGCCGGTCCGCCCCGGCTGGTGGCGACGGCGGGACAGGTCAGGTCGGTGGGCGGGGTGTGGCTCATGGGCGCGCTTTCAGTGGGGAAGGGTGGCAGGGATTATAGCGACAAGCTTGCAGGATAGGCACGCCGCTGCTTGTTCGGCTGGAAATGAATTTTTCTGTGGCAAGTGCTTTTCGCCGGGATTTTCGTTGTATGATCGGCTCAGACAGTGGGTGATGGAGGGTGAGCAAGTGGGCTTCTTATCGTTTCTGAAATCCAAGCCGGAGGCCGCTCCGGAGCCGGCCGCCGCGCCCGCCCCAGCGGGCCCG
>NZ_JABWEF010000044.1:0-3975 GCF_013369445.1 Duganella sp. BJB1802
GTGCCGCAGTTGAACGCGGCGCTGCTGGCCGCGCTGAGCACGGCGCAGCTCGGCGGCTTCGGCACCCGCCACATCGCCGCGCTGGGCAGCGCGCAGATCGCCGCGCTGAGCAGCACCCAGGTGCAGGCGCTGAGCACGGCGCAGATCGGCGCGCTCGGTTCGCGCCAGGTGGCCGGCTTGTCGACCGACGACGTGGCCGCCCTCGGCAGCGCCGCCATCAAGGCGCTGAGTGTGGCGGCCGCCGGCGCGCTGGCTTCCGACCAGCTGGCGCTGCTGGGCGGCGCCAACGGCAGCCTGTTCGGCATGCTGGGCACGGCGCAGATCGCCGCGCTGCGGGCGGCCGCGCTGGCCGGCATGGGCACGGCGCAGGTCGCGCAGATGTCGACCGCCCAGGCCAGCGCCTTGAGCAGCGCGCAGCTGGGCAGCCTGGCGATCGACGTGATCGCCGCGCTCGGCACGGCCGACCTGGTGGCGCTCAAGACCGCGGCCATCGCCGGATTGACCACGCAGCAGATGGTGGCGCTGAGCAGCGACCAGCTGCGCACGTTGACTTCCGCGCAGTTCTCTGCGCTCAGCAGCAGGCAGATGGGCGCGCTGTCGAGCGATGCGATCGGCTACCTGCCAGCGGCCAACGTGGCTGCCTTGAGTCCGGCCGCCATCGCCGCGCTGAGCCCAGCTGTGGTCGCCCTCCTCACAACGGACCAACTCTACAGTTTGAGTTCACGCCAATTCGCCGCACTCACGACGGACCAGATCGGGGCGGTGGCATCGGGGAACTTCGGATGCCTGGGTACGACCCAGCTCAGCGCGCTCACTACGACCCAGCTCACGGCGGTGACGCCGGGCGATCTCGCCGAAGTGTTCGGTTACGACTGGCACCATGGGGCAGCGTTGAGCACCACGATCTTCGCCGCGCTGTCGTCGGCGCAGTTGGGCGGCATCAGTCTCGGCATGGGCTTCACCAACGTCACCACCGCGCAGATCGCCGCCTTGCGCACGACAGCCCTGACCGCGCTTGACTGGTGGCGCTTGAGCGTGCTCACCACCGCGCAGGCGGGCGCCCTGAGCGCGACGCAATTGAGCAGCCTGTCCACGGAACAAATTTTCTGGTTCACCACGAACGATATCCCGTTCCTGAAAACCTCCGCCATCGCCGCGCTGACGACCCAGCAGATCGCCACGCTGAGCAGCGCGCAGGTGCGGGCGCTGACCACCGCGCAGATCGCCGCGCTGAGCAGCCGCCAGTTCGGCGCGTTGAGCACCGACGGCTTGGCCGGCCTCGACACCGGCGACCTGGGCGCGCTGAATCCGGGCGCGATCGGCGTGCTCGGCACCGCCGGCTTCGCCAACCTGACCACGGCCCAGCTGTCGGGCCTGGGCACGAGCCAGATCGCCGCGCTGAGCACCGCGCAACTGAACGCGCTCAGCAGCGCGCAGATCCACAGCCTGAACGCCGCCCAGGTCGGCGCGTTCAGCTCGCAGCAGTTCGGCAGCTTGTCGACCACGGAAATCGCCGGCCTCGGCTCGGCCACCCTGTCGTCGCTGCGCACCGCCGCGATCGCCGCGCTGGGTTCCGACCAGCTGGCCGCGCTGGGCCCGGTGCAACTGCTGACCACGGCGCAGATCGCCGCGCTGCGCAGCGCCGCGCTGGCCGGCCTGACCACCGCCGAGACCGTCGCGCTGACGGCCGGCCAGGTCGCCGCCCTGGGCAGCGCCCAGCTGCACGCGCTGAGCACGCAGGCCATCGCCGCCCTGGAACCGCTGGACCTGGCCGCGATCCGCACCGCCGCCATCGCCGGCCTGAGCGCGGCCCAGGTCGGCGTGCTGTCGAGCAGCCAGCTGGCCGCGCTGACGATGGCGCAATTCCTCGCCATGAACACCGCGCAGCTGGGCGCGCTGTCGTCCGACACCATCGCCGGCTTCTCCAGCGCCAACCTGGCCGCGCTCGGCACCGCCTACATCGCCGCGCTCAATCCGGCGTCGGTGGCCAACCTGAGCGCGCTGCAATTGTCCAGCCTGACCTCGCGCCAGTTCGCCGTGCTGTCGAGCGACCAGCTGGCCGCGCTGCGCACGGCGCAGGTCGCCGGCCTGGGCGCGCAGCAGATCCTCGGCCTGAGCTCGCGCAACATCGCCGGCCTGTCGAGCGCCGACGTGGCCGCGCTGAACGCCGCCGTGCTGCCGGCGCTGGGCAGCTCGGCGCTGTCCGCGCTGCGCGCCGACCAGCTGGCCGCGCTGGCCAACGATCCGTCCGGCAGCCTGTTCGGCACGCTCGGCACCGCGCAGGTGGCCGTGCTGCGCCCGGCCGCGCTGGCCGGCCTGACCAGCGCCCAGACCGTCGCGCTGAGCACCGCGCAGGCGGCGGCGCTGACCAGCGCCCAGCTGGCCGCGCTGTCCACCAACGATATCGCCGCGCTGGAGACGGCCGACCTGGCCGCGCTCAAGACCGCCGCGCTGGCCGGCCTGAGCGCCCAGCAAATGGCCGCGCTCAACAGCGACCAGGTGACCGCGTTGACCAGCGCCCAGGTGGCCGCCCTGAACAGCGGCCAGATCCTGGCGCTGCGGTCGTCCGCCATCGCCGGCCTGCAGACCAACGACATCGGCGCGCTGGGCACGGCGGTGATCGCCGCGCTGCCGGCCGCCGTGCTGGGCGGCCTGAGCACCGCGCAGGTGGCGGCGCTGGCCACGCGCCAGATCGCCGCGCTGAACACCGACCAGCTGGCCGGCCTGAGCATGCTGCAACTGGCCGCGCTGACCTCGGCCCAGTTGGGCGCCTTCGGTTCGCGCCAGATCGGCGCGCTGTCCACGGCCGCCGTGGACGCGCTCGATCCGGCCGCGCTGATCGGCCTGAAAACCGCCGCGCTGGCCGCGCTGACCTCGGCCCAGCTGGCCCAGCTGGGCAACGACGCGGCCGGCGCCAGCCATATCGACCTGCTGTCCACGCAGCAGATCGCCTCGCTGCGCGGCGCCGTCTTCGCCGGCCTCAGCACGCGCCAGATCGCCGCCCTCAGCACGGCCCAGGCGGCCGCGCTCAGCAGCGCGCAGATCGCCAGCCTGGACACCAACGGCATCGTCGCGCTGGAGGCGGCCGACGTGACCGCCCTGCGCACCGCCGCGCTGACCGGCCTGTCGGCCGACCAGATGCGGGCGCTGACCGCGGCCCAGCTGACCGCGCTGACCAGCCAGCAGCTGGCCGCGCTGAGCAGCCTGCAGCTGGGCGCCTTGTCCAGCCAGACGCTGGCGGGACTGTCGACCGCCAACCTGTCGGGCCTGACCACGGCCGCGATCGGCGCGCTGAGCACCGCGCTGATCGCGCAACTGATGCCGGCCCAGCTGGCGGCCTTGAAATCGCAGCAGGTGGCGGCGCTCAGCAGCGACCAGATCGCCGCGCTGGGCAGCCAGCAGATGGTCGCCTTCAGCTCGGCGCAGCTGGCCGCGCTCGGCACGCGCCAGCTGGCCGGCCTGTCGACCGCCGACCTGGCCGCGCTCGACAGCCGCGGCATCCCCGGCCTGAGCACGGCCATCATCGCGGCGCTGAATTCGGCCCAGCTGGCCGCGCTGGGCGGCGGCGCCGCCAGCGCCCAGTTCGCCTCGCTGCGGACCGCGCAGATCGCCGCGATGAGCACGGCCGCGCTGGCCGGCCTGGGCAGCGCCCAGCTGATCGCCCTGACCACCGGCCAGGCCGCCGCGCTGGGCAGCGGCCAGCTGGCCGCGCTCGGCACCGCGCAGATCGCCGCGCTGGAAAGCGCCGACCTGGCCGCGCTGAAGACCGCCGCGATCGCCGCGCTCGGCTCCGACCAGGTGGCCGCGCTGGCCAACGACGCGGCCGGCGCCAGCCATATCGATGTCTTGACGACGGCGCAGATCGCCGCCCTGCGCAGCACCGGCCTGGCCGGCCTGAGCACGCGCCAGATCGTTGCGCTGAGCACGGCGCAGGCGGCGGCGCTGTCGAGCCAGCAGGTGGCGGCCTTGTCGGCG
>NZ_JABWEF010000045.1:0-2984 GCF_013369445.1 Duganella sp. BJB1802
GTCCAATGATTTGGTCGGGGCTTTTTTTCGTCTGTTTTAGCGGGTCGGTGCCAGCATCGGCAGCGTCAGCGTGAACCGGGTACCGCCGCCGGGCTCGCTGACGACGGCGATGGTGCCACCCAGAATCTCGGTGACAATATTGTGGACGATATTCAGGCCCAAGCCTGAACCGCCAACGCCCAGCTTGGTGGTGAAGAAGGGATCGAAGATGCGCGGCAGATATTCCTTCTGGATGCCGGCGCCATGATCTTCCACCGATAGCGTCACCAAGCCCTGGCCGGACAGGCTGGCCGAGATGTCGATCAATCCTTCGTTGCGGCCTTCATAGCCATGCAAGATGGCGTTGTTGATCAGGTTGGTGATTACCTGCCCAACCGGACCAGGATAACTTTCCATCATCAGGTCCGGCGGTATCCGCTGCTGGATCAAGTAAGGGGTGCGCTTGATTGTCGGCTGCAGTGTCAGCACGTTGCCGGCCACCACCTCCGCTAACAAAAAACTACGACGTTGAGAGCTGGTCTGGTCGACCGCCACCTGTTTGAAATTGGTGACGATTTCGGCCGCCCGATGTAAGTTACGGCCAAGGATGTCCACCGACAGCTGCGCATTCTTGATGTAGTGCTCAAACTCCTTGCGCGTGATGCCGCCTTCCGCCGCCAAGTGTCTGGTGATCTCCTCGGTCTGCATTTCGAATGTGGTGGAGGCCATCAGGCTGTTGCCGATCGGCGTATTCAGTTCATGCGCAATGCCGGCCACCATCGCGCCCAGTCCCGCCAGCCGCTCATTGCGGACCAGGTCTTCGCGTGCCTTGTCCAGGGTGACGATCATGTCCTGCAATTCGCGATTGGCCTTGCGCAGCGCCAGATGGGTATTGATGCGCGCCAGTACCTCTTCGATCTGGAACGGTTTGGTGATGTAGTCCACACCGCCGGCATCGAAGCCCGTGACTTTTTGCTTGGGGTCGGTCAGGCCGGTCATGAAGATGACCGGGATATCTTTGGTGGCCTTGCAGGCCTTGAGGCGCCGGCAGGCTTCGAAGCCGTCGATGCCGGGCATGACCACATCGAGCAGGATCAGGTCCGGCTCGGCGAATTCCGCGCGCATCAAACCTTCGGCGGCAGTCTGCGCCAGCACGATCATGAAGCCGTGCCGTTCAAGCCGATCCAGCAGGGCCGACAGATAGGAAAGAGAGTCGTCGACGATGAGTATCGTCGGCATCGGAATTACGGGGATCTCGCTCTGGTTCATCATGCAGCCTGAGGATATTCACGATCAAGATAGTATAGGCATACTGTGCGGGTGACGGTGAAAAAAGAGCGAGACCGTTGTGTCTACAGTAAATTCAGTCCTTTCAACATCACCAAAAGAATCAGTACGGGCGAGACATAGCGCAGCAGGAAGAACACCACGCGAGTCGTGGCCTGGTTGCTTATTTTCCCCTGGTTCGACAGCGCCTGATTGAACTTATCCGCGCCCCACACCCAGCCCACAAAGACGGCTAGCAGGATGCCACCCAGTGGCAACAATACGTTGGACGAAACGAAATCGAACAGGTCGAACATGTTCATGCCGAACAGTTTGAACCCCTCCAGCACGTTGTTGGTCAATGCGCAGCTGGAGCCCAGCAGCATCAGGAAGGCGATGGTCAGCAGTGTGGCCTTCACGCGGCTTAGGCCTAGGCGCTCATGCAGGATTACGACCGGGACTTCCATCAACGACAGCATCGCCCCGGTGGCTGCCACGGAGGCAAGCACAAAGAAGGCGATCATCAACAATTGGCCGCCGGGGATTTGCGAGAACACGGCGGGGATGGTGATGAACACCAGCGCCGGGCCAGCCGCTGGCTGAAAGCCGAAGGTGAACACGGCTGGAAAAATCGCGATGCCAGCCAGCATGGAGACGCACAGGTCGGCTGCCATGACGCGCAGCGTGGTCTGCGGAATATTTTGATCGTCGCGGAAGTAGGAGCCGTAAGTCATCATCGTGCCCATGCCCAGAGATAGCTTGAAGAAGGCCAAGCCCATCGCGGTGAGTATGACGCCGGCGGTGATCTTGCTGAAGTCAGGACGGAACAGAAAGGCCAAACCATCGCTCGCCTTGTCCAGTGACAGGCTGACCGCGCACAGCAGCAGCAACAACAGGAATAGTATCGGCATCAGCTTCTTGGCGATGCCTTCGATGCCTTTGGTCACGCCCATCAGCAGGATGCCGCCGATGAAAGCGAGCACTCCCCATTGCCACAGCAGCGACTGCATCGGATCGGCGATCAGAGTTGCGAACGCGCTTTCCGTGACGTGGCGATCGCTAATCAGGATGGAGCCGCCAATGGCCTTGAACACATAGGCGAAAACCCAGGCCACCACCTCCGAATAGAAGGACAGGATCAGAAAGGCCGCCGCCATGCCGGCTGCGCCCACCAGCCACCAGGGCATTCCCTTTTTAGGACTGAGCTGTTGCAGCGCAGTGATCGGATTGGCTTTGGCCGCGCGGCCCATGGCGATCTCCGCGATCATCACTGGCAGGCCGATGACCAAAGTCGCAAGGAGGTAGATCAGCAGAAAGCCGGCGCCGCCGTTGGCGCCAGTTAGATAAGGAAATTTCCATATATTGCCGAGTCCCACGGCCGAGCCGAGCGTCGCTGCAAGGACGCCGAAGCTGGAGCTGAAGCCGCCGCGCTTGATGGTGTTGTTGGTCATTGCGTGCATTCCTGCCATATTCTAAAGGGCGGGATTGTAGCAGCTCGAAAAAAGGCCTTGCGGATATCGCGGTACCTTTGCTATAGTTCGCCCCCTCGCAGAACACGGCACACGTTGCTGAGTTAGGTGAGAAAAAGAAGGGGTTGACGAAACGGTCTAAACGCTTCATACTCTTTCTTCTTCGCTGACGGACACAACGCTCCGCAGCAAACGCAGTACCGAATAAAGTTCTTTAAAAATTAACAGTCGATAAGTGTGGACGTTTGATGGAAGTGCACAGCGAACTCG
>NZ_JABWEF010000046.1:0-2923 GCF_013369445.1 Duganella sp. BJB1802
TGCTGGCACTGGCCGGCGCCATGTACATGAGCAGCCTGAATATCCGGGCGGCGTCGGCGCGGCACCTGGTGGTGGCGGCGTCGGAGCGCCACTACGACATCGAAACCACGCTGGCCCGCCCGGCGCCGGTCGAGCAGGTCACGCGGCTGCTGGGCGCGCTGCCCCAGGTGGCGCTGGTCGAGGCGTGGGAGCGCAGCAGCGTGGCACGCGAACGCGCCGACGGCCTGGAGATCGAGCGGGTCTATCCCGACGGCGCGCACGGCACGCTGGCGGTGCAGGCGGTGCCGGAGCACAACGCCACGCTCAGCCTGGAGATGCTGGCCGGCCGCTGGCTGGCCGACGGCCAGTCCGGCGAGGTGGTGCTGAACAGCGCGGCGCTGGAGTTCTTCCCGCAGGCGCGGGTCGGCGGCGGCATCGGCATCGCCGCCCATGGCCGCACGCTGACCTTGCGGGTGGCCGGCATCGCGCGCCAGGACATGACGGCGGCTACGGTGTTCGTCTCGGCGCCGACCTATGCGCGCATGGCCGGGCGCCCGGGGCAGGCCGCCAGCTACCGCGTGGTGCTGCGCGCGCACGACGAGGCGGCCATCGCGCAGGCGGCGCGGGACATCGGCCGCACCTTGGCCGGCGCCGGCATCGAGGTCCGCATGAACATGACGGAGACCATGCTGCGCAAGGAGGTCGACGGCCATTTCGACCTGCTGATCGCGGCCATGCTGTTCATCGCGCTGCTGATGGCGGCGGTGGGCCTGTTCGGGCTGGGCTCGGCGATGGGCAGCAACGTGGCCGAGCGCGGACGCGAGTTCGGCATCATGCGCAGCATCGGCGCCAGTTCGGCCGTGGTGCTGCGCAATGTGCTGGCCGAGGGCGTGCTGGTAGCGCTGATGAGCGTGCCGCTGGCGCTGGCCCTGTCATTGCCGCTGTCGGCGGCCATCGGCGCCTATCTCGGCGAGCTGCTGTTCGGGCTGGCCTTTCCGCTGACCGTGTCGGCCGCCGGCGCGCTGGCCTGGCTGGCCATGGTCTTGCTGGGCGCCTTGCTGGCGAGCGGCTTGCCGGCGTGGTCGGCCTCGCGCCTCAGCATTCATCAAACGCTTGCCAGTCTTTGAAAGGACACGCCATGAAAAAATCCGCAGTGTATGCCGCCCTGATCGTCGCCGTGGGCATCGGCCTGTATGCCGCCGCGTGGTACATCGACCTGGTCGGCCTGTTCAAGCGCCTGCACGGCATTACCTGAGCTTGCGCGCCAGCCGGCGCGCCGTGAGGTGGCGTTCCATCAACAGCAGGAAGCGGGCCGCGCCACGGCCGATCTGGAGCTGGTCGGTGAACGCCTGGTGCCTGAGGAAGTCGCTCGATTCCAGCGCGGTCAGGCCGACGAGTATTTCGTGGCCGCTGGCGTCGACGTCCAGCGCGCCGACGAAGATAAGGAAGGTCCGGCCTTGGCTGGACAGGTTAAGCATTGCGCTCTCCGATTTGTCTTTTGGTTAAATGGAGAGTGTAACCGGCTGGCGTTGTCGTTCGTTACGGGATCGGCCCGCACGGTTGTAGGACGGGCGCCCGCCTACGAACCGTTCGCCACGCGCTGCTGGATCGCCTCGATCGCCTTTTCCGCGCGCATCTGGCGCAGCACGGCCGCCAGCGGCGCGGCCAGCGCTTCGTGCTGCTTGTTCAGGTAGTGGTACACCGGGAACGAGGCCAGCGGCGGGTTGAGCACGCGCACCTCGTCGAGCTTGAGGTTCCTGATCACCGCCATGCCCGACAGGCGATTGCCGACCACCAGGTCGGTGCGGCCCACCATCATCTTCTGGAACGCCTGTGTCATGGTCGGCACAGCCTCGGTGCGCATGCCGACGGTGTTCTCCTGCACGATCTTGATCCCGCGCACATGGCCGATGGTGTAGGGCTTGAGGCTGTCCCAGCCGTTGAGCACGAACTCGGTGCCGTGGGTGAAGACCACGATCTCGTAGGTCAGCAGCGGCACCGGCACGATGATGAGGTTGGGGTACAGGCGGTCCATGCCCAGCTTGCGGTACAGCTCGCCGTCCATGCGCCCTTCGTTGGCGTAGATCAGCGTGCGCTCGCCCGGCAGACGGTGCACCTCCAGCTGGTAGCCGAGGCGGTGGTAGGCTTCGCGCAGCACCTGTTCGGCGACGTCGGTGGCCGGGTCTTCGCCCAGCAGGGTGGAGACGTTGATGACGGGCTTGGCCGTCGCCACGGCGGGCAGCCATGGCAGCAGGGCAAGCTGGAGGAGGACGCGGCGCTTCATGTTCGTGGGCTTTCTGCGTGGCTCGGTGGAGAGCCATGTCCTCAGCATATACGCTGGCGCGCCGATCCGCCAATAGCCGGCGGCCCGCCGCCTGCCCGGACCGTTGGATTCCGGCCACGCGGGAATGTGCGCAAGGGCGGCACGCTCCTGACAGAAACTGTCGCAGCTTGCCATTAGCATAAGGGTCATGCGGCGCCGACATGGCGCGCCGCGCCAACCCACCAGGAGAACACCATGATCAATCCTAACTATGTCCTGCTGTATGTCGACGACCCGGTCGCCAGCGCCGCCTACTACGCCGACCTGCTGGGCCAGCAGCCGGTGGACGTCTCGCCGACCTTCTCGTTGTTCGCGCTGTCCTCGGGCCTGATGCTGGGCCTGTGGTCGCGCCACACGGTCGAGCCGAAGGCGCTGGCCTCGGGCGGTGGCGCCGAGCTGTGCATCCGCGTCGACGACCGCAGCGTGCTCAACGACATGTACGCCGACTGGTCGGCGCGCGGCGTGACCATCGCCCAGCGCCCGGTGGCGATGGACTTCGGCTACACCTTCATGGCCATCGACCGCGACGGCCACCGCCTGCGCGTGTTCGTGCGGGAAGGGGTGTAAGCATGGGGGCGGCCGGCCCCGCGCCCGGCGCCCCAATTCCCGGGTGACCCTCAC
>NZ_JABWEF010000047.1:0-2476 GCF_013369445.1 Duganella sp. BJB1802
TCCTGCATCGCCTCCAGCCGCGGCGCACGCCCCCGCCCGCCCCCCACCAAGACCGCCACCCCCCCCCCCCCCCCCCCCCGCCGCTGCGGAATATCGTTCCGGAGATTCGTCATTTTCATAATTGCCCGGCCTGAGCCCCACAGGCACAATCGCCGGCAAACCGTTAAGAAAGTGATGGAGACCCATGAAATTGAAGACAAAAATCAGCCTGCTGTCGGCTGCCGTGGCGCTGTGCTGCGGTAGTGTCGGCGCGCAGACCGGCGCGGCCGGGGAAGTCGCTGCGCCCGCTGCCACGCCGTGGATGAACGCCCAGCTGGGCGCGGAGGAACGCGCCCGCCTGGCGGTCGCGGCGATGACCATGGACGAGAAGCTCAAGCTCGTCTACGGCTACCTCGGCTCCGACATGGAATCGAAGAAAACCACGCGGCCGGCGCCGTCGCACAAGCAGTCGGCCGGCTTCATCTACGGCGTGCCGCGCCTGGGCATCCCCAACCTGTGGGAAACCGACGCCGGCGTGGGCGTGGCCAGCCAGGCCGGCCCGGACGCGCGTCCCGGCACGGCGCTGCCGTCGGGCCTGAACACGGCCGCCACCTGGGACCTGAACACCGCCTACGCGGGCGGCGCCATGATCGGCGCGGAGGCGCGCGCCTACGGCTTCAACGTGCTGCTGGCCGGCGGCGTCAACCTGATGCGCGAACCGCGCAACGGCCGCAACTTCGAATATGCCGGCGAGGATCCCCTGTTGGCCGGCAAGATCGTCGGCGCGCAGATCAAGGGCATCCAGTCGAACCGCATCGTGTCCACGCTCAAGCACTACGCGCTGAACGACCAGGAAACCAATCGCACCTCGCTCAACGTCAAGATCGACGACCGCTCGGCCCGCATGTCGGACCTGCTGGCCTTGCAGATCGCGAACGAGGAGGGCAATCCGGGCGCGGTCATGTGCTCGTACAACCGCGTCAACGGCGTGTATGCGTGCGAGAACAGCTACCTGCTCAACGAGGTGCTGAAGAAGGACTGGGGCTTCAAGGGCTGGGTGATGTCGGACTGGGGCGCGGTGCACAGCACGGTGCCGGCCGCCAACGCCGGGCTGGACCAGCAATCGGGCATGCCGTTCGACCTCGCCGACTACTTCGGCCCGCCGCTGAAGGAGGCCGTGCTGAACGGCTGGGTGCCGCAGTCGCGCCTGGACGACATGGTGCGCCGCATCCTGCACGCGATGTTCGCGCACGGCGTGGTGGACCATCCGGTGGCGCCGGCGCCGCAATCGATCGACTTCGGCGCGCACGCGGCCGTGTCGCGCAAGGATGCGCAGGAGGGCATGGTGCTGCTGAAGAACAGCACCGGCGCCTTGCCGCTGAGCCGCTCGGCCAAGAAGATCGCGGTGATCGGCGGCTATGCCGACCGTGGCGTGCTGGCCGGCGGCGGCTCGTCGCTGGTGTACCCGGCCGGCGGCAACGCGGCGCCTGAGCTGATGCCCAAGACCTGGCCCGGCCCGGTCATGGTGTATCCGTCGTCGCCGTTGAAGGCGATACAGGCGCGCCTGCCATCGGCCACGGTGGCCTACGCCGACGGCAGCGACCGCGCCGCCGCCGCCAAGCTGGCGCGCGAAAGCGATGTGGTTCTGGTGTTCGCGACCCAGTGGACGGGCGAGGGCTTCGACATGCCGAACCTGTCGCTGCCGGACAAGCAGGACGAGCTGATCTCCACCGTGGCCGAGGCCAACGCCAACACCGTCGTGGTGCTGGAGACCGGCGGTCCGGTGACCATGCCGTGGCTGCCGAAGGTGTCGGCCGTATTGGAGGCGTGGTATCCGGGCACCAGCGGCGGCGAGGCGATCGCCGGCGTGCTGCTCGGCGAAGTCAATCCGTCGGGGCGTTTGCCTGCCACCTTCCCGGCGTCGGAATCGCAGTTGCCGCGTCCCGCGCTGGACGGCTTCCCGGAGGTGGCGGACCGCCGCTTCGACGTCAACTACAGCGAAGGCGCCGCCGTCGGCTACAAGTGGTTCGACCTGAAGGGCCTCACGCCGCTGTTCCCGTTCGGCCATGGCTTGTCCTACACCGAGTTCGCCTTCTCGGACCTGGCCGCCAGCGTCAAGGGCGGCGTCGTGCGCGCCTCGTTCACGGTGAAGAACACCGGCAAGGTCGCGGGCAAGCAGGTGGCGCAGGTCTACGTCTCGCCGCTGACGGCCCGCTGGGAAGCGCCGAAGCGCCTGGCCGGCTTCCAGAAGGTCGAGGTGCAACCGGGCGCCGGCGTGCAGGCCTCCGTGACCGTCGATCCGCGCTTGCTGGCCGTGTTTGATTCGGCATCGAAGACGTGGAAAGTCGCCAAGGGCGACTACAAGCTGACCCTGGCGGCCAGCGCGGCCGACAGCAAGGCCGTCAGCACGGTGGTGCATCTGGACGCAGCCGTCTACGATGTGAACGGCAAGCCGACCCGCTAAAACGCTGGGCGGTAAAAAAGGGCGGGCGCTGCA
>NZ_JABWEF010000048.1:0-2263 GCF_013369445.1 Duganella sp. BJB1802
CTGGCGGCCTGGCCGGCCCACCACTTCGGGCTGGAGCTGGACCAGAGCCTGCTGCTGGTGCTGGAGGACCAGTCGCGCTGGGCGATCAAGGCCGGGCTGACCGGCGCGCGCGCGGTGCCCAACTTCCTCGACTACATCTACCTCGACGGGCTCAAGGCCGTGAGCCCGTCCGAGGTGACCATCATCTACTAGGGACGCCGCGTGAAGATCTCCACCCGCCTCAAGCTGGCCCAGGTCATCTGCATCGTGCTGCTGGCGGTCATGGCGGTGGTGTTCGCCAGGACGGCGGGCGCGATGCGGCACGAGATCGCCAAGGCCGAGATCACCTTCGAGGTGCTGCGCGGCGCCGCCTCGCTGCGCTACCTGTCGCTCGAATACGTGCAGCACCACCTGGCGCGCACCCGCGCGCAGTGGCTGCAGCGCCACCAGTCGCTGCGCCGGGTGATCGCGGCCGACGGCGGCTTCGACGGCGAGGACGAGCTGGCGCTGCTGCGCGACATCCGCGAGCGCCACCAGTCGCTCGGCGGCCTGTTCGGCGAGCTGCAGGCGGTGCAGGGCGAGTTCGTCCGCACGCCGGAGCGCGCCGTGATCCTGCGCGAGCTGGAGGCGCGCCTGTCGGGCCTGATGATGAACCGGGCCCAGGCGATGATGTCGGACGCCGAGGACCTGGCGCGCCAGAGCCGCGCCAACATGCTGGCCGCGCAGTCGGACCTGGTGCTGGCCGGCGCCGTGCTGGTCGGGCTGGTGCTGCTGGTGGTGCTGGGCGCGATGGGCCTGACCATCCGCAGCGTCAGCAAGCCGCTGATGCGGCTGCACCGGGCCACCGAGGTGGTCGGCTCGGGCCGGCTGGACGTGGCGCTGGACGTGCGCGCGGACGACGAGATCGGCAGCCTGGCGCGCGCCTTCGACGGCATGGTCGAGCGGCTGCGCCAGACCACCGTCTCGCGCGACGAGCTGATCCGCGCGAACGCGACCATGCAGCGCGAGATCGCCGAGCGGATGGCGGCCGAGAGCCGGGTGGTGGCCCAGCTGGCGCGCATGAGCCTGCTCCACCAGATCACCCGCTCGATCGGCGAGCGGCAGGACTTGCCCAGCATCTTCCAGGTGGTGGTGCGCTGCCTGGAGGACCAGCTGCCGATCGCCTTCGGCGCCATCTGCCTGTACCAGGACGGCGAGCTGGTGGTCAGCTGCGTCGGCCTGCGCAGCCAGCCGTTGTCGGTGGCGATGGGCATGGAGGAAGCGGCCAAGATCGCCATCGACGAGAACGGTTTGTCGCGCTGCGTGCGCGGGCAGCTGGTGTACGAGCCGGACATCCGCCGGGTCGACTTCCCGTTCCCGCGCCGGCTGGCCGGGGCCGGCATGGGCTCGATCGTGCTGGCGCCGCTGCTGGCCGAGAGCACGGTGTTCGGCGTGCTGGTGGTGGCGCGCGCCGAGCCGGGCGCGTTCTCCAGCACCGACTGCGAGTTCCTGCGCCAGCTCAGCGAGCACGTGGCGCTGGCCGCCAACCAGGCCAGGCTGTACGGCGAGCTGCAGCGCGCCTACGACGACCTGCACCAGAGCCAGGTGCAGGTGACCAAGCAGGAACGGCTGCGCGCGCTGGGGCAGATGGCCAGCGGCATCGCGCACGACATCAACAACGCCATCTCGCCGATCGGCCTGTACGCGGAGTCGCTGCTGGAGACCGAGCAGGGCCTGAGCGAGAACGGCCGCGCCTGCCTGCAGGTGATCGAGCGCGCCATCGACGACGTCGCCTCGACGGTGGCGCGCATGCGCGAGTTCTACCGCCAGCGCGAGCCGCAGCTCAACCACAGCACGGTCAACGTCAACCTGATGATCCAGCACGTGGTGGACCTGACGCGCGCGCGCTGGTCGGACATGCCGCAGCAGCGCGGCATCGTGATCGAGATGCGGCAGGAGCTGGGCGAGGAGCTGCCGGCCATCCTCGGGGTCGAGGGCGAGATCCGCGAGGCGCTGACCAACCTGATCTTCAACGCGGTCGACGCCATGCCGGACGGCGGCGCGGTGACGCTGCGCACCGGCTACCTGGAGCGGCTGGACGACGGCAGCGGCCCGTACGTGCTGGTGGAGGTGGCCGACACCGGCGCCGGCATGGACGAGGCGACCCAGCGCCGCTGCCTGGAGCCGTTCTTCACCACCAAGGGCGAGCGCGGCACCGGGCTGGGGCTGGCCACGGTGTACGGCATGACCGAGCGGCACGGCGCGCGCATCGCCATCGCCTCGCGGCTGAACGTGGGCACGGCGG
>NZ_JABWEF010000049.1:0-2230 GCF_013369445.1 Duganella sp. BJB1802
ATTCGGTACTGCTTGCTGAAGAAGCGTTGTGTTCATCAGCGAAGAGGCAAGATTATGAACTGTTTCGTTTATCTCGTCAAGCTCTTCTTTTTCTCGCTTCACTCAGCAACATGTGCTGTGTTCTGCGAGGGGGCGAACTATAGCAAATGCTCCCCCGAATTGACAAGGACTTTCTGCACGTCTCATCAGGCGTTATGGATGACAACGTCCACGCGCTTGTGTACATCCTCGGCGAATGCCAGGAATTCGCGCATCTCGTCCGGCTGACTGACGTCCAGCACATACCACTCGGCCGAACCACCAGCCTTGCGGATCTCGGTAACCAGGGCGGTTAGTTTGCTGGAACGGCGCGCACCGAGCACGACATGATGTCCCTCGCCCGCCAGCTGGCGCGCCGTAGCCGGACCGCTTCCCCGGCAGGCCCCGGCAATCAGGATAACCTTTCGATGTGTTTGAATAGCTGCTGTCATGACGCGCTCCTTTCAAAGCAATAACACCAGACTGCATCTTACGGCCTCAAGCAAATGCTGCGAATGCACATGCCTATGCACTTATTGCCTAATCCTATAAAAGCGCGGGGCATAGGTAGCGATGAGGTGGAGAATCATGGATCATTCCTATTCATCGGAGAATTTGGAAGGAGCCAGCGTGAAACGCATGATCGCCCTACATCAACAGCTAGCGCACGCCGAGGGCTATACCTTGACGGCGCTGGACGACGTACGCTTGACGCGCTCGAACTGCAGCACCACCAAGACGCCGGCCATGTCCGATCCTTGCATCGCCATCGTGCTGCAAGGGCGCAAGCGCGCCTACTTCGGCAACGATGTGCTGGAATTCGACGCGGACCATTATCTGGTGGTCGCAGTTCCCATGCCCTTCACCAGCGCGACCGAGGCCACTGAGGAAGAACCCTTCCTCGGGTTGTCGATCCGGGTCGACCGCACCACCCTGGCCGATCTGATGTTCGCCATCGATCAGACCCAGAACGAGCTGCCCGCCATGCCCAAGGGCATGATGACCACGCGCATGGATGAGCGCCTGAGCGAAACCGTGCTGCGCCTGCTTGAAGCGCTGAACTCTCCCCTGGAGGCACGCGTGCTGGGCCCCGGCATTGTGCGTGAAATTTGCTATCGCGTGCTGATGGGGGAGCAAGGTGCGGCAATGCGCGCGGCGCTGACCAGCCAGGGGCAATTCGGACGGATCGCCAAGGCGCTGCGCCGCATCCACGCCGACTATGCGGCCGACATCGACGTCGGCACGCTGGCGGCCGAGGCCAGCATGAGCGTGCCAGCCTTTCATGTGCATTTCAAGGCAGTGACGCAATGTTCGCCTATCCAGTACCTGAAATCGGCCCGCTTGCACCAGGCCCGGCTCCTGATGGCGCGCAACGACATGACTGCCCAGGCGGCATCGGCCCAGGTCGGCTACGAAAGCCCGTCGCAATTCAGCCGTGAGTTCAAACGCTACTTCGGCCGCAGCCCCGGCGAGGAAGCCAGCGCAATGCGGCGTCATCTGGCGGTGCGGCCGGCGCAAATGACGAGCTTTCCTTAGGCAAGGCCCCTGACGTTACGAAGGTTGATTTAAAAATAATTACGCGATAGTATGCGGCAATGTTGGCATTGCAAATTCATCAATGCTGCATTTTCTATCAGGAGTAATATGCGATCCATCCTTTGTGGCGCCGCGGCGCTTGCGGTATTGGGCACCGCCGCGCCAGCATTTGCGGCATCCTTCGAGCCAGGTATGTATGTCGGTGTCGATCTCGCCCGCGCCTCTGTTTCATCGAAATATGCCGACAGCAGCAACGATATCTCGCTGAGCGCCACCGCTGGCTACCAGTACACGCCCAACTTTGGTTTCGAAGTTTATACGCGCAGCCTGAGCTTCTCACCCTTCCGCGGCTTTTTGTCCGAGCCCGGCTATTACCCGGATCGTCACTACGGCATTGCGTTGATGGGAACCCTGCCGCTCGATTCTCACTTCAGTTTGTTCGGCCGCGCCGGCGTCGGACGCACGACAATGAAAGCTAACCGATCCTCGATGGATGACCGTACCGACACCGATTCAATGGTCGGCCTGGGCGCGCGCTACGCGTTCAATCGCAGCTGGTCGCTGAGCCTGGAAGGCAGCTACCTCAGCAAGAGCGAAGTCTCACTGATCTCGTTCGGCGCGCGCTACCAGTTCTAACATGAAGCGCGGCAGTGCCGCGCTGAACAAATGGCCGTTG